>PMBY01000036.1:0-626 GCA_003153875.1 Myxococcales bacterium
ACGGTGCTGAAGCTCTCGTCGATGAGGTCGACGGGCACGGTCAAAGCCGCGTGCAGCTTCTCGGCAAAAGTGCGCGCTCGTTGCGCGGCTGGGCCTTCCTGGCCCTCGGGATCGAGCGGCAGACCCACCACGATGCGCTCCGCGCCCGCGGCTTCGACCTGGGCGGCGATGGCGGTAATGTCGCGGCTGCCGCCGTGGCGCGCGATGGTGGCGTGCGGCTGGGCCGTCAGCCCCAAGCCGTCGGACACAGCCACGCCGATGCGACGCGACCCGANNGATGCCGATGACCCTTTTCATTGCGGACTGGCAGTCTACAACGTCTTTCGCGAATCTTGGCGTCGCGGTACAACTGCACCCATGTCTGAACAAGCCAAACCGCCCGTGCAGGGCCAGCAGATTCAAATCGACATCGACGAGGCGACCGCCCAAGGTACCTACACCAATCTGGTCTTCATCAATCACACCGACGCCGAGTTCGTCATGGACTTCGTGTTCGTCCAGCCTGGCGTGCCGCGCGCGCGGGTCCGATCGCGCATCATCTCATCGCCTCGCCACGCCAAGCGCATGCTGCGCGCGCTGGAAGCCAACATTGCCCGCTACGAGCAGGTCTTCGGAAAGATCGAAGA
>PMBY01000036.1:724-947 GCA_003153875.1 Myxococcales bacterium
GCAGACGCCAGCTTGGATGAAGCAGGCTCGTCGCAGTCGAGGAAATCGCCGGCGACCAGCCCGGCCGCTGCCTGGAAAACCCCGGCCAGATCCAGTTGGGTCAGCAGGCGATCGAGCCGGTAGGGGCGCTCGCCCACGTCCTCGAAGAACAGGATCGCGCCGCGCAGGTCAGGCAGATAGGGCGTGCCCAGCATGCGCGAGAAGACCTCGAGGTTGCCGCCCA
>PMBY01000036.1:988-6305 GCA_003153875.1 Myxococcales bacterium
GCCCGCGCCGCCTGCGCCAGCAGCAGGGTTCCGTCGGAGAATCCCACGATGGGCTTGGCTGCTCTTCGCAGCAGTTCTGGCTCGATGGCGGCCAGAATACGCAGCAGCCCGTAGCCGCCACGGCCCATGATGATGGCGCGCGCGTCCGCATCGCGCAGCGCCGCCACCAGTTCGGCCAAGCGAACGTGGTCGGGCCCGGCGGTGAACCCCGTGGCGCGAAACAGGGAAGCCGGATCGTAGCGAAGCTGATAGCGGGCCGACAGCACGGCCGCACCGTGAGCGAAGTCGTCCGGCGGGATGGGCCCCGAGGGCGCCACCACGCGGACCACATCACCAGGTCGCAGATGCGGGGGCCGGATCACGATGCAATGGCCTAGCGGCGCCGCTTGGTGCGACGCCGTCCACCGGAGCCTTGTACCGGCCGCGCGGGCGGCAGATCGCCCGCGATGGGCGCCGCCACTTCCCCGGACCCGGGCGATTCGTCCGACGCCTCGACGGTGACGGAAGCTGCTTCGGGATCACGTGCTGCCGCGCCTTCCAATGCGCCGGTCAGACTGGAACCAACAGCCACGGGAACGGCCTTGGAAACCGCGACGCTGTCAGTCGATCCCGCGTCCGCTGCAGGCTCGGCCGGGGCGGTCTCTGCTGCAACCGGCTTCTCCCCGACGGACGCGTCGTCCGCGGCCTGCTCCACAGATGAGGCCGGCGGAGAAACCGATTGCGCAGGGGCGGGAGCCTCGCGCTCGACAGCCTCTGTCGCCGACTCGCCGGCCGGCACCGACTGCTCGGTGGGAGCCGCAGCCGAGTTTTCAGACGCCGACTCGACGGCTGCGGCCTGCGCAGGCTCGTCGGAGGCCGGCGGCGCGACGGCAGCGGGCGATTGCGTGGCCGCCGTGCTGGCAGGCTTGGCCGGGGGCGGCGGCGGGATCCACATGGCTGCACCGGCCTCGTCTGACCGCGCCGGCCGCACCTGCATTCCGCTGCCTGCCCCGTCGGCAGATTCCACCACATGCAAAACCCGCACGGAAACCAGCTCGTCTGCCGAGCGCAGACCCACCAGCGTGCCCACCGGAAGCGGATCTTTCATGACGACGAAGAGCTCGCCTCCTTCGCCCTCGCGAACTTCCTCGCTGCGAGCTATCACAACGCCTGCGTAGCAGATTTCAAGCGGCGCTTGCATGGCAGTGCCAGTCTACAGGGGCGGGCCGCATGCGAGCAAGCGCCGATCGCTTTTCCTGGAATTCGGAGTACAGGGGCGGGCGTGGGAATGGGCGCAACCTGGCGCCTCTCGTGTAGGGGCGACCTGCGGTCGTCCCCGTGGGCTCGCCCCGACGAGCCGTCCCCGCCGAATCCCGCCGACAACGCGGTTGATGCCCATCCGGTGCATGGGCGGGCGCGCGACAAGGCGACCGCAGGTCGCCCCTACACAGACTCGTGATGCGGGCGAGATGCGCCGAATTCCAGTTCTTCGATGTTACTTGCTCTTCTTGCCGGCTGGTGGGGCGCCGCCCATCATTTGCGTCGGATCGAAGGGTTTGGCCGGCTTGGTGATGGTGGGCTTGGCGCCGCTGCCAGTGGCGGCCAGTTCCAAGGTAGCGGGCGGAATGGGCGGGTGGCTGGCCTTGCCGGTGCTCGGCTCGGGCGTGGTCACGAACTTGACCAGACCAAGCGGCGGAACCTCCTCGCTGACCCACACGTCTACGGTACCCACCGGCGTGTGATCCCGGTAATGGGTGGTCTTGAATGATCCGGCCGTCACCTTGATGGTTTCCTTGCCCACCAGGGTCTTGGGGTCGGGCTTCTGGAACTTCTGCGTCGGCGCCTCCGGCGGCGCCAGCATCGGGTCGTTGTCGCCGATCTGCATGACGATCTCCTTGACCGGCTTGGCCGCGCCGATGGGATCGGGATCAAGAACCATCTTCAGCGTGATCTTGCCCCCCATCCGGGCGGCTGGCCCGCCCTGCATCGCCATCTCCACCGTGGTGGAGCTGGCGTCGCGAGCCACCAAGGCCCAGCGCGACTTCATCTTGACGTCGCCGAAACTCATGCCGTACTCGGCCCAGCTACCGACTGCGGCCTTTTTCAGATCGACAACCAGAGGCAGGGACTGCGGCGCCCCGGTGGATTGGGCCACGGCAACTGCGGGCAGCAAGACCAGGGCGAGGGCGATGATGCGCTTCATGGGATCTCCTTGTGTGGGTGCCTCTGCCATGCCCTGCAACTCGTGCGCGGGACGCCTGGGACACACCCTGCGCCTTGTCTAGCGCGATTGCAACCAGATGGCCAACTACAACGCTGGCGCTCCGGCGAGTTGATGATCGACACGCTGGCCCTCGGCAGAGCCGGGTCAGCAGCCCGGCGCCATCGAGGCCAACATGGGTGCTATCGATCACGCGGCAGCCGGATCGCGTCCCAACCCGATCCGGCAAGCCAGGCTACCCTGACTGGCCTACCCTGGCTCGATGAGTCTCCTCCTTCGTGCCATAGATCGGCTGCTCTGCACGGCCATCACGACGACCATCCGCGTGGTCAAGTTGCTCATCGATCTCGCCTTGTGGCTGGACAAGCTGCGGCGAGTGTTGCCACGCAAGGTTCGACGGTGGACGGGATCGCTGCGCCGGCTTGTCAGGCGCATCTTCGTAGAGCCGCCGCCCGTGCCACCGCCCGTCTTCCGCCGCCGACGACCATGGAACCGCACGCCCGACCACATCGAAGAAGAACTTGCACGCTTGCACGTGGAGCACCCGTTCCTCGGTTCCGGCGGGTTGCGAAGGCTCGCAGGCAGGGTCATCGCCTTCAATGCCAGCCGCGAGACCGTAGGCAAGATACTGCTGCGTCGACGCGACCTGATCGTCGCGCTCGAAGAGCGGCGCCGCCGCAGGCCGAGGCGAATCAAGATTGGAACCTCGCGCCTGTTGTGGGGCCTCGACCTCACCTTGGTCTGGCTTCTCGGCTTCATTCCTGTCTGGATTCTGGGGGTCGTCGACTATCACGGCAGCCGCCTCGTCGTGTTGAAACGGCTGCGCTGGCCGACCACCGCTGCAGTCACGCGGGTTCTCGACGAAGTATTTTGCCAGTACGGCGCGCCGGTGCGTATGCTGACCGACAATGGACCGATTCTCCGCTCCGACGCATTTGAAATGTTTTTGGCGGAGCAGAATGTCGGCCACTCACGCATCCGGCCCGCCCATGCCTGGACCAACGGGAGAATCGAACGCCTGTTCAGGACATTCAAAGAAACGGTCTTTCGCTACGCATGGGTCTTCACGTCGCTGCGCCAGATTGACCGCTGGTGCGCCGATTTCGTGCAGTTCTACAACCGCGATCGCCCGCGCAGCAGCTATGGCGCCCTCACGCCCAATGAAGTCGCAGCCGGCGCCAAGCAGGCATCACCGCCGCTTGGCCGCATCAGCTACTTTGATCGCAAGATGAAGTGGTACGCATTCGGCTGACCTCCGCCGCCGGCCAAGCTAGACGTCCTCCCTGTTAACGACCGCGCTTCCGTCGTAGACCGACCTGCTTTTGCGTCGGAACTGACATCGTACGAGCCGCGATCCGTGCGGCGAGAATTCGGCCGAGTGTGAGCCCGACGGAGAGTCGAGCGTGACGGCTGGCGCCTTCGCCAAGTGGGGGATACGGTGGGCGGCCCGGTTCACCTGGCCATGGCCCCCACCCTGCCTCCGAGGTTCGTTCGCGATCGGCAGGAACTGGACGCGGTGCTGGCCGAGGCCAAGCAAATGGCGTGTCCGCACTGCCGGCGGACGGGCATGGTGGTGGGGCACGGGCTGCTCATGGGGTACGCCGAGCACGGTAGCGAGTTGGTGGTCAGGGGCCGACGGCTGCTGTGCTCACGGCGCTTCTGTCGGTCAGGGTGCGGGCGCACGTTCTCGGTGCTGCTGGCGACGGTGCTGGCCAACTTCGTGGTGCGAACCGGGACCATGTCGCGTCTGCTGGAATTCGTCGTCGGTGGGCTGTGCCGCAAGGCCGCGTGGGAGCGGGCCGTACCGGGTCTGACCATGCGCAGTGGCTACCGGTTGTGGGCACGCCTGCTCGCGGTCCAGTCGCGCCTCCGCACCGTGCTCTGTGGCGCGGAACCTCCGCCTGCCACCACCGACGTCCGACCTGTGGCCCAGATGCTCGCCCACATGAGGCAGATCCTCGGCGGCACCGATTGCGTCCTCGCGGGCTTCCAGCTCGCGTTCCAGCGCGACCTGTTCAGGTGACGGGCGAACAGCGCGCCGTCCCCGGTGCTGGAACGCCTCAGCGCCGGCCGATTCGCAACGATCGCNNTACCTGAAGATGCGCGTGCTCGGCGCCATCGAGTTCGCGCCCGGCAACACCATTGTCGACCGCATCAAGCACGTCAGCGGCATCGTCTTCACCGAGGAGAACGACCAGCGGCACCAGTTCACCTGGCGCACCATCCAGACCTGGTACTCCCGCTACCAGAAGGACGGCATCACCTCGATGCACCCCAGGTGCCGCTCCGACAAGGGCCTGACCCGCAAGGTGCAGCCCGAACTGCTCGCCGAGGTCATCGACCAGGTCCGCCCCCAGTTTCACGGCAATCCTGACAACATCACCGCCGTCTACCGCGCCTGCATCGAGCGCGGCCTGCTTGCGCGCGACCGCGTCGCACCCAACACCTTCCGCCGCCACGTCAAGCAGTACGAACTCCTCAAGCCCGACCTCCAGTCGGACCACCCACGTCGCCTCGCCTTCGCCAAGGCCCACGCCAACGAGATGTGGCAGGCCGACACCATGTTCGGTCCCTACGTCCAGCACGCCGACGGTCGCGCCCAGACCAAGCTCATCGCTTTCATCGACGACGCCAGCCGCGTCTGCTGCCACGCCCAGTTCTTCCTCGCAGAAAACACCGACACCCTCATCGCCGCCCTCCGCTCCGCCCTGTACAAGCGCGGCGTCCCAGAATCCCTCTACGTCGACAACGGCTCCATCTACATCTGCAAGGAGATCACCCAGATCTGCGCCCGCATCGGCTGCCTGCTGTGCCACGCCCCCGTCCGCGACGGCGCCGCCAAGGGCAAAGTCGAGCGTTTCTTCCGTACCGTCCGCATGAGCTTCCTCACCCGCGCGCTCGACCTCTCCCACGTCGACGTCCTCAACCGCGAATTCAATCGCTGGGTCGAGGACGAGTACAACGGCCGCGAGCACGCCTCCCTCGGCATGCGTCCCATCGACCGCTTCGGTCTCGACCTTTCGCGCGTCCGCTTCCTCCCCCCCAATCAGGCCAACGACGAGCTCTTCTTCGTCGAGCAGGACCGCACTGTGCTCGCCGACAACACCTTCTCCCTCA
>PMBY01000394.1 GCA_003153875.1 Myxococcales bacterium
CTCCAAAGGGTTGGTCGGTCAGGGGTGGCGTTTGCTTGGCGATTCAACTATTTCTGATTGCACAATGGCCGTGCCTCCGCGCACCGCTCATCGCTTCTTCCGCGCAGGTGAGCACGAGAACAAATCGTCGAAGGAGAATCAGAGGATGGAGCTAGGGGTCTTGGGTGAAATGGACATTCGCGGGATCGTTGACTATCCCGGAGACGGTGCCGGTGGCGATGTTGTTCGCGAGCACCAAGTCGAAGGCGGCCTCGGCGCCTCGCATCTGGTCAGAGACACATTCGGTTGCCGAACACAAGCAGACGCGATCGGTGATACAGAGATCATACTTTCCACAGTCAAAAACAGTGTCTTGCTGATTGGTGGGATTGCGCAGATAGCACTGGGGGGGATCGCCATTGGCGTAGTCAATGCGACCGCCTTCCCAGTTTGGCAGGCACGTGCCGCTGTCGCCGCCGACCCACGTTATCAGTTGCAACGCGCACCATCCTGACCACAACTCGTAATTCTCTACAGTAAACTGAAGCCGCGGGGGCGATGAAGTCCCTCGGGCAATTGAGTAGCCAAACCCCTCGGCCCAATAGTTGCCGAGGGGGTTGTTGTTGGCGACGAGAAAAGATACAGGTGGGTACCCGACGTTCGGGTCGGTGGCNNAAGACCGTTCCCGCGACCTGGCCGTAGGAATCGATGGCGAAGGCGAGCCTGATCGCATTGGAGCCGGACGGAAACTGGTAATCCTCAACGTATCCGGTCCACGTCGTGGGGCCTTGGAGGCCCACGCCGCCATCGTTGGCCGCATCCTGGCCCGACAGTGCAACCTCGGCGTCGGGACCCAGCGCCCCGATGCCAAACTGGTGATCGCACCCGGCGGCCACGGCCAGCGCTGCGACGAGCAATTTTCTCTTCATGACGTCCGCACTCTCTCTCGTGGTGCCAATGCGACAAAACCTTTCACCGACCGACCGCCGTGCGGGCCTGATCCACGAATCGCCCCTTCGGGAATCTGGCGAGATAGTGCTCGAGATCGCTGCGCGCTCCTGTCCAGTCGCTCTGCTGCGCACGGCAGGTCGCGCGCCCATACAGGGCTCGTTCGGTGACCAGATCAGGTGGCGTCTCGGCGGCAAGCAGCAAGTTGAAATCGTTCAGCGCAGCCCCACACCTTCCCTTTTCGGCACGCAGTTCAGCGCGTGCCACCAACATCTCGCGCCCCACCTCCGCCGCCGTCAATACCTGTGCGTCGAGCAGCCCCAAGGCCTGATCGTGGCGGCCCAGGCGCAAGAGCGCCTCGATCCGTGTCACCTTCGCCTCAGGCTCAAGCGCACCCTTGGCACCGAACCGGGCGCGATGCTGGTCCAGCATGGCCAGCGCTTGTCCCGGATTGCGTTCCTGCCGCAGTTTGTGAATCGCCCCTGCGAGCAGCCGCGATTCCTGCGCCAGCGCAGATGGATTGGCCAGCGGGGCCGGGGGCGGCTCCAGCAACGCCTTTCCCGGCACCGATTCCAGCTTTCCCCCGCTCTCCCCGCCGCCCGCGACGGGCGGGGGCTCGGGCACTGGCGAATTTGCTGGAGCAAGAGCTGGGGCGACGCCCACATGCCTGCGCCGGACTGGCCCGCTGGCCGGCATCGAGACCGGGAGAGCGGGCGAAGGTGAAACGACGGAAGGCCCGCGCAAAATGTGCAGGACAGCCGCGTACAGGGCCCCGCCGAACAGCAACAGGCCGACCGCGACGGCTACTTGCCACGCCCATGTTCTCGGCAGATGCCGTTCCCGGCTGCGCAGTCGCGCGGCAACCTCGGCCAGATTCTTCGCCGGAAATGGCGGCACAACCGCCGCCGAACGCAGCAAAGCCCCTGCGAGAGCTTCGTCGCTGTCGCCAGAAGGCCGCGCGCTCCAACGGTCGCGAATGGGCGTCCGCTCATCGGCGTCAGTCTGCTTGCTTCGCGCCATCGGTTCTTTCATGTGTTTCTCCCCGAATCGCGCTTCATTTCGGCAATAAACCGGGCTCGCGCCCGATGCAGATGCACCCAAACCGTTGCCAGCTTGAGCCCGGTCAAGGTGGCGATCTCTTCGCCTGACAACTCTTCCAGTTCGAAGAGAATGAGCACGCTCCGGTACTTGCCCGGCAGTCGGTCCAGGATGCGGTAGACCGTCTCGGTGGACTGGCGTCGCTCGAACTCGTCCACCGGTGTCAGATGCGACGGCGCCATGGTGCCCTCGATCTCAAGGTGCCTTGCACGCGAGAACCAACGCCGGAACCGGTCTTTGCGGCGGCTTTCCTGCGCCACACGTTCGGTGATCCGGTAGAGCCAGGTGGTCACTTGAGCATCGCCGCGAAACTCCGGCAGTCGACGCCGAACAACCAGGAAGATCTCATGAACCAGATCGTCCACGTCAACCAAGGGCCCTGCGAGTTTTGCCGCCCAGCGGGCCACAGTGAGCGCATGGGTGCGATACAGCGTTTCGAGGTCCGGGACGCCGGAGCGGCTCTCAATGACCGGAGTGGCGTCAGAGCGGACCAAAGTCATGTTCACCTAGTCTTGTGTCCCAGGTTGTCCTGAACCTTTCACGGAAAGCGCCCCAGGCTGAGTCCAGTAGCGATCTGGACCTCCACGCGCGGAAGCTGGCCGCTGGCGCCAAGGCCGCCGACGTCAAGCTGGTCGCGCCCAGGATAGACGAGCACGTCCAAACCAATCCATCCCGCCGCAGTATTCCATGCCCACAGGCCGCGCAGCCCCGCCCCCATGCCAAACTGCGCACTGCTGTCTGAGGCAGTCGACGGCAAGCCGACACCCTCCACGCGCAGAAGCGCTACCGCGCCGCCCGCGTGAACGTCCAACATCATCGCGTTTCGGGTCACGCGGTACTGTGGTCCAGCCATCATCGCCACGCGCGTCCAGTGCGCAGCGCCCGTGAACGATCCCACCGATTGGGAATGGGTCGAGCTTGCCGAAAGCGCGGCGGCAAGGCCAAGGTGTCGTTCCGGCGGTGACAGCGAAGCGGCCACCGTGACTCCGGGGACGACTTCGCCGCCTGTGATCGATGCGAGCAGACCGATGCCGACATCGAAACGCAGGGGACGAACGGACGGTGGCTGTACCACCTTCTCTTCAGCATGCGCCCGTGGTGGAGGTGGGGCCAGAGGCGGCAGGACCACAGAGATCGCGACGTTGGGCCTAAACTCAGCCTCCCAGGTTGAGATGACAACAGCCACTGCCTCCGACAAGTCGGCGCATGAGCCGGTCTTGTCGAGCGTGCGCTCGGCGAGAAGTCGGCCATCCGAGCCGAGCAATTCGACGTGCACCATCCCATCCTTGCTGGACAGATTCGCCCGATGCTGATCTGATCCTGGCGCTGTCTCTCCCGCAGTGGAGTTTGAAAGCTGGGCCAGACGGTCCCGCACCTCGGCGGGCGTGGGGCAAACGCTGTCGCCCCCGAGATCCAACAATGGATGGGCGAGCCACAGAGCCAATAGGGCTGCAATCACGCCGTCCCTCTGGTCTACAAGCTAGAAACGAATCGCTTCGAATCTCACCATCTCGGCGAAAGCACCGCAGCGGGCGCGGATGGCGGTCTCGTCCAGCGATCGGAAGCGATCCAGGCTGAAGTCCTCTACGCAAAA
>PMBY01000375.1 GCA_003153875.1 Myxococcales bacterium
GACGCCGCCTGCGTGCTCGTCGGCCGGCTCATTCACATGGGGTGCACCGGCCAGCCGCGCGAACGCTTGCGGCGCGAAGTGGACGACGTGATCGTGCAATTCCCCACCTTCCGCATCTCGCCCTATCGCGGACTCTCCACCGCGTATGTGGCCGACACGATGCAGACTGTGCTTCACCATTTCTCGTCCACGAACAGTTTCGAGGAGTGCCTGGTGGCCACCGTCAACCAGGGCGGGGACGCCGACACCACTGGCGCCATCGCGGGTGCCATCGCGGGTGCCTTCTACGGGCCCGCGCAGCTGCCACGGCACTGGGTCGCCAAACTCGCCCCGGCCCTGGTGCGTGAAATTCAGGATCTTTCGGGCCATCTGTTCGAACGCTCGCCCCTTGGACACGGTCAGCCCGTGGTGATGTGAATGCGACACACCTGGAATCTGTGCGATCTGCCGGCCTGGCTCCTCGGCAGCCTAGAATTCAACGAAGCGCCACGCCAATTCGAGATCCAGGGCGTGCGGCAGTCCAATCGATTCCTCTTCGAAAAGCTCGACGCCATCGACGATGTGACGGAACGCGCGCGGGTGTTCAACGAATACATGTCAGTGAAATTTCTCCTGCACCAGTGGGATGGTGCCGACACACACAACGCGCGCAAGAGCCTGCGCAACAGCTACCTGCGATTCTTGCGCGGCTGGGGCGTGGACTCCAATTCTGTCGAGGCAGCGGTGCTCAAAGCGTGGGTAGAGAGCCGCATCGGGATTCCGCCGACTTTCCATCGCGGCAAGTTGCGCGAGGGCAACCCGGAAGATCAGATGGCCTTTGCCACCGATCGCATGAAGGGCAGCGAGCGCACCAACGCCATCAACTCGCAGTTCGACGTGCTGTATGCCTTCTGCCAATACGAGCTAGCCCGACGGCATCCTGGCGAGCGCTGNNCTGCCCGAAAGCATCCTGAAAGGCGAAGAAGAATACCTGGTCATCGGCGGCGAGTACCGCGTGCGTACGGTCTTGTGAGGCGTTCGCCTGCGCGGCCAAACCTACCCGCCGGTAGTCCGCTTGGGACCAATCCTACGCAAATGTTGGACGACAGCGGCTATGGCCAGGGGCAAGGCCGATTTTGGCAGACACGACGTCAAATTGCCCTTGGCCGACGGATTGCAACTGCTCGTCAGCAAACACATCCCGCAGCTGCTTTCCCATGAGCACCCTCGCCGCCATACGAAAGAATCCCGGGCACGCCGCGCGTCCCGAGATTGCCCGCCATCCTTGCTTCGACCCCAAGGCCCGCAGGCGTTGGGCGCGCGTACATTTGCCAGTTGCTCCAACGTGCAACATCTCGTGCAACTTCTGCGACCGGCGCTTCGATTGCACCAATGAAAGTCGCCCCGGCGTGACCAGCGTCGTGCTCTCGTCCAGGCAAGCAGCGGCGTATCTCGATGGGTTAATGCAACGGCGCCAGGATGTGGCCGTGGTCGGCATCGCGGGTCCCGGCGATCCCATGGCCAACCCAGACGCCACTCTGGGGACGCTGCGCCTGGTGCGCGCGCACCACCCCAACCTGCTGCTGTGCCTGGCCACCAACGGGCTTGCTTTGGCCGAGCACGCAGCCGAGCTGGAACGCCTGCACCTGAGCCACCTGACCATCACCATCAACACCCTTGATTCCGCCGCTGGCGCGCGCATCTACTCCTGGGTCCGCGACGGCAAGCGTGTGCTCCGTGGCGAGGCCGGTGCGGCACTGCTGTTGCGGAGGCAGCTGGCTGCGCTGGAGGCTCTACGCGGCACCGGAATCCTGATCAAGGTGAACTCCATTCTCATTCCGGGCGTCAACCAACAGGAGATCCCCGAGATTGCCGCTGAAGCGAAACGCCGAGGAGCGCACTTGTTCAACTGCGTGCCGCTCATTCCAGCTGCGTGTACGCCCTTTGCCAATCTGCCGGCACCGGATCCGGCAATGGTTGCCCGCGTCCGCGCAGGGGCGGCTGCCCACTTGCCGCTCATGGAACACTGTTCGCGTTGCCGCGCCGACGCTTGCGGACTGCTCAACGAGGGCACGGCAGAAGCGTCGCTTTCTGCCCTTCGTGCGGCATCCGAACTGACTTTTTCGGCCGCACCTGCTGCGCGTCCCAACATCGCGGTGGCCACGCGCGAGGGTTTGCTCATCAACGGCCATTTGGGCGAGGCGGAGAGCTTCGCTGTGTTCGCGCCTGAAGGCAGCGGCTTTCGCCTGGTCGAGAATCGGCCTGCGCCGCCTTCTGGCGGAGGAGTAGAACGCTGGCACGAACTGGCTGCTGGACTTGCCGACTGCAAGGCCGTGCTGGTTGCTGGTGTGGGTCCCATTCCTCGCCGAACCTTGGAGTCGAGCGGCCTGCGTGTAGTCGAGGCCGAAGGATTGATCGAAGATGCTCTGGAGCCGATGTTCCGCGACGCGCCCCTGCCGGCCAGCATGGCCCGGCGCTTCGAAGGCTGCGGCAACGGCTGCGCAGGCACAGGGCAAGGCTGTGGATGAGGGACAGGAAGGGGTAGCGAAAGTGAAATCTCTTCCGCCTGCCGATAGCACATCCCGCGGTCACCGCCGCGCCGATCTATGGCTGATCGACACCACCTTGCGCGACGGCGAACAAGCAGCGGGCGTGGTGTTTTCGCGCCCGGAAAAGCTGCGCATCGCCAGCGCGCTTTCTGATGCCGGATTGCCTGAAATCGAAGTCGGCACCCCGGCTATGGGACAGCCCGAGATCGACGACATCAACGCGGTAGCCGCACTCGGCCTGCGCGCCCGTCTTTCGGTGTGGTGCCGAGCCGACCTGCGCGATCTGGAGGCAGCCGAGCAGTGCCGTGTGGATGGGGTGCACATCAGTTTTCCCGCCTCGCGGGTGCAATGGCGCAGCCTCGGTGGCGCAGCGGAGCAAATGTTGGAACTCTTGCATCAACTCACCGAACGAGCGCGCGCACACTTCGCCTTCGTTTCGGTTGCAGCCCAGGATGCCAGTCGCGCCACCCGTAACTTTCTCGACGGCTTCGTGGACGCGGCCTGTGCAGCGGGCGTGGATCGCATTCGTCTGGCTGACACCGTGGGCCTGCTCAATCCCTTGCAGGCCAAGCGTCTGGTGGCGCATGTGGTGGCACGCGCCCACGGACCGGTCATTGGGTTTCATGCCCACGACGATCTGGGCATGGCTACGGCCAACACCGTGGCGGCCCTGGCAGGTGGCGCAGGCTCAGCCGACGTCACGGTCAACGGTCTGGGCGAGCGCGCGGGCAACGCAAGCCTCGACGAAGTAGTCATGGCTGCGCGCCTGACGCTGGGACTCGACCCGGGGGTAGACCCGCACCGCCTGACCCTGCTGGGGCGCATGGTTGCGGAGGCATCTCGCCGGCCAATTCCTGCGGCCAAGCCCGTGACCGGCGCGGCCAGTTTTCTGCACGAATCGGGCATTCACTGTGCGGCCATGGAGAAGGACCGCGACAGTTTCGAGCTGATCCATCCCGCTGACGTGGGCCAAGCCACGCCCGAGTTCGTGGTGGGCAAGCATTCAGGCACCTGGGCGGTCATGGCGGTTCTGCGCCGGCACGGAGTCCACCTGGAACGTCCTGTGGCCGCACAACTCCTCGACCGCATACGTGAGCTGGCCGGCCGTGAGAAGCGCGCATTGACCCTGGACGAACTGCTGGTCCTCGCCCGCGAAGTGATCAGCCGTCTGAACGCCCCCGCCACCTCGAAACGCGCCCTCCATCTGTGAACCCAGCATGTTCAGTCCCACCCACCCCTCTCTTGCACCAGAAACAGAGAAAGTCACAGTTCGGCCTGCACGCATCACCGATCTGCCGGCGCTGGTCGAGCTTATCTGTCAGCTCTTCTCCATCGAGACTGACTTCCAAGTCAGGCCCGCTCGACACGCCCGCGGCCTGCGCTTGCTTCTGGGCGCCGTCCGGCGTGGTCGCGCCTACGTCGCGGTGGCCGAAAGGCAAGGAGAAGTCGTCGGAATGGCTACCGTTCAGATTGTGGTGTCCACGGCAGAGGGTGCGCGCTCGGGCTGGATCGAGGACGTGGTGGTGCGCGAAGACCTGCGCGGGGCCGGCATCGGGACAGCGCTGATGGCAAGCATCTCGCACTGGGCGCAGACCAATGGTCTGGCGCGCTTGCAACTGCTGACTGATCGCCGCAACCGATTGGCGCTGGCATTCTATGACCGTCTCGCTTTTCAACCCACCCATATGATTTGCCTGCGCACGCACTGCCCGGCCAGGCATGGCCAGGCAGCACCGCCGAGTGCGAACCGAGGCCGCGCTGACCAATCGCCAGCACAATTCCGGCCGAGGAAACTCAAGAAAGAACAGCATGTTTCCTCACGGTTTCGCGCCGGCTAAAGTGCGGCAAATACGAGCCTGGACCTATTGCAGCCTCAATTGTTGTCTGCTTCTATTCGTTTCGTTAGGTGTTCGCAAAAAAGGAGAAAGAGATGCGCTATTCACTCGCCTCTGTCGTTACGGTCGCACTTGGGTTGAGTCCACTGGTGGCGTTCGCTCAGGCAGCAGCGCCGGTCGATGCTCCGGCCCCAGCGCCCGCCCAGCCCGCGCCTGCGCCGGTTACACCTGCGGAATCCGCGCCCACGGCTCCAGCGGCGGCGGCGGCTCCAGCAGCGCCCGCGGCACCAGCGGCGCCAGCGGCGGTTCCGCCCGTCGCCTTCACCTGGGAAGCCCTGGTGGACGCCTACTACATGTACAACTTCACGGGGAAGCCGTCGCTTCAGGGCCCAGGGGCGCCCCGTCAGTTCGACGTGGCGGCCAACAGCTTCTCGCTCAACTACGCCAAGCTGGGAGTGGGCGTCGACACACAGTACGTGGCCTTCCGCATGGACCTGGGCGCGGGTCACATGGCCGCTCTCATCAACGGAGCCGGTGGCCTAGCCAGCGCATCCGTCCCTGCGGGCGCCCCACCCACCGTTCCAGCGACGCTGTCTGCCAGTCAATACGGCAATGACTTTGTCGTACAACAGGCTTTTGCAACGGTCAAGCCAACGGCGTGGCTATCCGTGGACGCCGGCCGGTTTGTCACCACAGCCAGCG
The DNA here is from genome assembly GCA_003153875.1 of Myxococcales bacterium. The sequence goes on from PMBY01000375.1 coordinate 5,066, forward strand.
CCGAGGTTATCGAGGCCAACAAGAACTGGCTCTACAGCCGCTCGATGTTGTTTTACGGCGTTCCTCTGTTGCACACCGGTGTGCGAGTGAATACCACGGTGAACCCTTCGCTCAAGCTGCAGGCCAGCCTGGTGAACGGCTGGAACAATGATCCTGACAACAACATCGGTAAGACCTTTGGTGCCAACGCAACCTTTGCCCCGCCGGATTCTGGCCTGAATGCGTCGCTCACCGGGTACATTGGCAAGGAAACCACAGCCGGCTCAGGTGGCAACACCAGAGTTTTGATTGACGGCGTGTTTACCAAGGATATTGCCCAGGCATCCGTCGGCCTCAATATCGACTACCTGAAGGACGGAACGCCGTACTGGATTGGCGCGGCAGCCATGGGGAAGTACACCTTCACTGACCTGTTCAACGTCGCCGCAAGATTCGAGTTGGTGTCGAGCAAGGCCGGCGGCTACACTTCGGCATTCCCCACCCCGACGCCCCCGCCGGTCACTACACCGCCCACCCCGCCGGCCGCAGACCCAAGGGGAGGCGATGTGTTTCTCTACGAAGGCACCCTCATGGGTGGTCTGACCGTGGCGAAGCACTTCGAACTGCGGCTTGAACTGCGCGGGGATTTTGCCAACAAAGAGATCTTCCAGAAAGGTGCCGCGACCGACGTGGTCTACAACCGCAAGAACCAGTTCACTGGCCTGCTTGCCTTCCTGGCCTATTTCTAGTCAGTGTTCGGCCGGCGCAGGCGGGCAGTATTCCCTCCCAGAGCTTCCCGCCTGCGCCGGGTCGGTTACCGACATTTCGCCCACCGGAAACACACCGGCAACATAGTCTGGAGCATGCTTGCGCTAATGAAGAACATCGAGGCCATCGTCAAGCCGTTCAAGCTGGACGCTTTGAAGGACCGGCTGCGCCAGGTGGGAGCCCAGGGTCTAACCGTGTCGGAGGTGAGGGGCTTCGGCCGTGGGGGCGGCGAGAAGGATTCCCACCCCGGTTCGCGCCGTGCCGTGGACTTCAACCCCAAGGTCCGCATCCAGATGGTCAGCGACGACGACATGGTGCAGCCCATCGTCGAGGCGATCCAGGCTACTGCACGCACAGGCGAGATCGGGGATGGAAAGATCTTCGTCAGTGAGGTGGTCGACGTCATCCGTATCCGCACCGGGGAACGCGGCCACGATGCTCTCTAATGAGATGGGAACCCTAAGAGGGTTCCCAAACCCTCCCGCGATGGTGCGCCGCCGGCGAGGGCGCGCGCGAAGCGCGCGGGGTGGGCAGGGTGGCGGGCTGTCCCGAAGTCCCCGCAGGGGGCGAAGCCGGCGGGCTCCCCACGCGTCTAGCCCGAGCTTGGGATGATTGTTTCGAAAGCCGACCAGCGCCGAGAGAAGCGCGCGCAAGACACCGCCCGCTTTGCAGAGGCATTCTTTGCACTGACGGGTTTTCGTCCGGCCGCAGCCTACCGAGAATTCCTGCCGCCCGAGTTTCTTGCTCAATCGACACCCTCTCCCGGCGAGCTTGCCGCCCGATTCGGCAACCGCCTGCACACGCGCACCAGCAATGCCCTTCGGCAACAGGACCCGGGCGCCGCCCACCGTGAAGGTTGGACCTACGGCAGCCTGCTCGAGCTTCGGGGCTTTGGCGTGTTCTGTCTGCTCGACGTCATGCAAGCGCTGCGGGATTCTCAGGCGTGCGGGTAGGCCTGCGAACCCATTTCCAGCGAGTCGAGCCCGGTCCACTCCACTTCGGATGGCACGCGGTTGCCCATGACCCGATCGAGCAAGCGGAAGAATCCGTAGGCCAGCGCAAAAACCACAATTGCATTGGTAGCAACGCCAATCAATTGCGCCAGGAATTGACTGGCGTCACCGAACAGCAAACCGCGGACCGGGCCAGCCACACCGTTCCAGCCCTCGCCGTAACTCCCGTCGGCCAGTAGTCCGAGTGCCACGGCGCCCCAGGCACCACAGGCGCCGTGAACCGCTATAGCGCCCACGGGATCGTCGATGCGCAGGCGGCGCTCGAGCAGGGTCACCACCAGGACAACCAGCGGTCCCGCCAGCGCGCCGATGAGCACAGCAGCGGCCGGGCCGACAAAGGCGCAGGGCGCGGTGATAGCCACCAGGCCGCCCAGCATGCCGTTGCAGGCCATGCCGATGTCGGGCCTGCGCGACAAATACCAGGCTGTGGCCAGAGCGGCGATAGCGCCCGCGGCCGATGAGAGCAGGGTGTTGCTGGCCACAATGGCGATGCGACCGTCGCTGGCGTTCAAGGTCGAAGCGGTGTTGAAACCGAACCAGCCAAAAGCCAGGATGAGCGTGCCCACCATGGCCATGGGCAAATTGTGGCCGGGAATCGCCGCAATGGTTTCGTCACGCCGGTACTTGCCCACGCGCGGACCCAGCACCATCGCGCCGGCCAAGGCAGTAATTCCCCCGGTCATATGCACCACCGACGAGCCGGCAAAGTCCACATGGCCGTGCCCGAGGCCCCAGTTGACGCCCATTTGCGCCAGCCAGCCGCCACCCCACACCCAGTTGCCGTACAGCGGATACAGGAACATGGACATGAACAGGCCGTAGACAAGAAAGGGCAGAAACCTCCAGCGCTCGGACATGGCGCCCGTGGGAATTGTGGCGGCCGTGTCCATGAACATGGCCGCAAACAAGAACATGGCCAGATTGACCGGATCATTGGCTACCGAAACCAGCGCAAATTTGCCGACGCCGATGATTCCGTAGCCGTGGCCGCCGATGTGCAAGCTGATCTCGTGCGCCGGCGCCAGCGCCGCGCCCAGTGTGGGCCAGCCATGCACTCCCCCCAGCATAAAGCCGAAACCGCACAGCCAGAAACCCAGCACCCCCAAGGGATAAATGATCATATTCATGGCCATGGTGTTCACCGCGTTCTTGGCGCGCGTGAATCCCGTCTCCATCATGGCGAAGCCGACCTGCATGAACATAACCAGGAAGGCGCCCAGCAGCACCCAGGCCAGGTTGAGCGCGTGTTCGGGGGAGAATGCCGTCATATTACAAGCTCCTCTTGCTCTGACTCGCGCGGCCCGATCCGGTTCGGTGCGGGTGACTGCACCAGATGAGCCCGGTGAGCCCGGCCAGCACCAGCACCACGATCATCGGCATGAGCACCCGGCGAGGGACCGAGAAACGGCGACGAGCGCGCCCCTTTTCCGGGTCGTAGGGCGGCACCGCCGCGGGATTGCGGAGATCGGCCAGAAATTCCGCCGCCCCGGCGTAGCGATCGCGCGGCGAGCGTTCCAGGGCCTTGAGCAAGATGGCCTCCAGCGACCGATCGAAGCCGGGTACGTAGTAGCTGGGCGGAGTGGGTTCCTCGTTGGCCTTGGCGCGCAGGAGAGCGTGAGGGTTGGCGCTGGAATAGGGCAATTCTCCTGTCAGCATCTCGTACAGGATGGTGCCGAGCGCGTACACGTCGGTGCGGGCATCGCCGCGTCGACCGCCGATTTGCTCCGGTGCCATGTAATCGGGGGTACCGATGGTGTTGGACAGGCCAGCCCAGGTCATCCGCCGCGCCGAAGCGTCGAAGGCGATGCCGAAGTCCAGGATCTTGGCGCGACCGTCGGCCGTGACCAGAACGTTTTCCGGCTTCATGTCGCGATGGACGACCTTGTGCTCGTGCATGTAGGCCAGCGCCTCGCACACCTGGATCACCAGGCCCAGCGCAGTCTCGCTGGCCATGGGCCGCTTCTCCTGCATGAGAGCGCGCAGGGACTTGCCCTCGATGAATTCCATGACGATGTACATGCGGCTCTTTTCCTTGGGCCGCAGCACGCGCACGATGTTGGGGTGTTCCAGACGCAGCCCCAGTTCTTCCTCGCGCCGGAAACGCTCGTAAAACACCACGTCACTCTCGAATTGCGGGTGTGGGATCTTCAGCACCACCGTCGCTCCGGTCGCGCTGTCGGTGGCCTTGAAGATAGACGCCATTCCACTGCGCGCCAGCACGTCGGTCAGCTGGTACTGGTCGAGGCGCTCGCCGACGCTCACTTCGCGCATCAGGCTGCCAGTCCGCAGGAATTCATGAAGGCCATCTTGAATGTCGATCGCCAAAGAAGCAAATCGAGACGCGCTGGATACTGAATGCGTGTGTTGCCCACACTTCACCGGCCGGAAACACGCCGGCAACGTAATCCGATTCCGCGTCCGGCTAAGCCGCGCTGGGAACCGTGAAACTGAACCGCGCACCCTGCCCCGGCGTGCTCTCAACTTGGACAGAGCCGCCCATGGCTTCCACCAGGTGCTTGACGATGGATAGGCCCAGCCCGGTCCCGCCCATGGCGCGCGAGCGCCCCGGATCGCAGCGATAGAATCGCTCAAACAGGCGCGGCAAGTGCCGGGCTTCGATGCCCGGGCCGTCGTCGCTGACCGTCACGCAAAGCTTGCCACCCAGGTCCTCAGCCGTCACCACGATGGCGGCGCCCTCGGGACAGTACTTGACCGCGTTGTCAATCAAGTTGGACAGCACGCGCTCGAGCGCGGTGGCGTCGCCGCGGATCGCCGGCAATTGCGGCGGCAGCGCTGCGCTCATCCGCATGCGCTTGTGCGTGGCGCGCTCCTCATGAAACTCCAGGGTTCTGGCCACCACGCTGGAAAGATCGAAGCTGTCGGTCGCCAGGCGGAATTCCTTGGATTCGATTCGGGACAGGTCCAAGAGATCTTGCACCAGATCGCCCAGCCGGCGGGCGTTGCGCTCGATGATCTCAACAAACGATCCGGTTGCCGCAGGGTCTGTCCGGGCCGCTGTGCGCAGGGTTTCAGCCGCGGACATGACCGCCGCGATGGGCGTGCGCAGCTCGTGCGACACATTGGCCACGAAGTCCTTGCGCACGGTCTCCAGTCGCCGCACTTCGGTCACGTCGAAGAGAACCACCAGCACGCAGCGGGGCTCGCCCGAGAGGCGCGTGGCATGGACCAGCAAACTCCGCGGCCTCAGACCTGCCACCTCAATCTCGCCGGTGACTGGTTCCTGACCGGCAATCGCCGCATCCACCAGCGTCTGCAGCTCGGCATTGCGTACCGCTTCGATGGCTGGGCGGCCCACGGCCGCCGTGTCGAGTAGCAACATTTCCCGCAACGATCCGTTGAAGCGCAGGATGCGCCGCTCGCTGTCGAGCACCAACACACCCTCGCGCATGGCCTCGAGGATGCGACCGAGCAGATCACGTTCGTCACGCAGCTCGTGCAACGAACGCGACAGGTTCTCAGCCAAATGATCCAGCGTCCGGCCCAGCTCCCCGACCTCGTCATGTGTGTCCAGTCGACTGCGCAGGTCGAGCTCACCAGCAGACATGCGGCGGGCAATCGCTGTCACGTGGCGGAGTTCGCGCGCCAGAAGGACGACCGCGCCACTCGACAACAGCACCGCCGCCAGCAGCGCCACCAACCCGCCGACGATGAGAATGGCGCGAAGCCGCGCCACCGCCTCGTCGACCTCCGCCAGAGGCAGGCTCAGGCGCGCCACCATGTTCCCCGCTCCCGCGACCGGCGTGGCCGTGTAGAGCAGTCGTCGTCCGAGCGTGGCCGAAAAGCGCACCTCGTCGGTGCTCCGCCCTTGCAGCGCCGCCCTGACCTCTGGCCGGCTGCCGTGGTTCTCGACGCGTTCGAGTGCCTCGCCCGACAGCTCGGAGTCGCCTTTCACCACACCCCGCCCGTCGATGAAGGTCACGCGCGCGTGGGCCAGGGGACCCAGGCGATCGGCCAGGGCGTCCCATTCCCAGTTGGTCGTGTCGCCTGTCGCGGCCAGCGTCTGCGCTTGCTCAGCCACCAATGCCAGGCGAGCCGACAGGTCAGCGCGAATACGCGCCATGAGATCGTTCTCAATGGCCGGCCGCAGATACAGCTCGCCCGTAGCCAGGGAGACCACGATGAGAGCCAGCGATGCAGCGAAAAGCTTGGCGCGAATGCCGAGCCTCACGACCCTGCCCCTGGCTCGGCCGCGAACCGGTAGCCCACCCCGCGCACGGTCTCGACATAGTCGCCGGCTGCGCCCAGTTTCTCGCGCAGACGCTTGACGTGGGTATCCACGGTGCGGGTGTTGTTCTCGGGATCGGCGTCCCAAACATCGTCGAGCAGAGTGCCGCGCGACTGCACGCGACCGCGCCGCTGATACAGGGTCCAAAGCAGTCGCATCTCCAGGGCCGTGAGCGAGATTTCCTGGTCATCCACCCAGGTGCGATGTGCGGTGTAGTCGATGTGCAAACGACCGAAGACCACGGGCTCCCCTGTGTCGGCCTCGCCGCTGCTGGACGCCCGGCGCAGCACGGCCTGCACGCGCAGCAAAACCTCGCGCACGCTGAAGGGTTTGGTCACATAGTCGTCCGCGCCCAGTTCCAGACCGACAATGCGATCGATCTCGCTGCCCTTCGCGGTCAGCATGATGACGGCGACGTGGCGCAAGCGGGCGTCGGCCTTCATCGCTCGGCAAACGTCCAGACCAGACATGTCCGGCAACATCAGGTCCAGCATGACCAGTTCCGGCGGTCGCTCGCGCGCCAGCGCCAGTCCCGCATTCCCGCGCTCCGCGCCAGTCACGTCGTGGCCGGCCTGCCGCAGGTTGTATTCGAGAACCTGCCTGATGTCGGCTTCGTCCTCTATGACCAGTATGCGCGCCATTAGCCGGCTGTTTCTACCATTGTGGATGCGGCCTATGTAGCGAGTTCGTACGGATAGCAACCTGCCGCCGAGAACACTGAGGTGAGAGGAGAGGACGCAGAGTCGGAGTGCGGGTGCCCATAGCCATCCTGCCACGCCGCTTGGCCGTCTCCATATCGGAACTTCTTTGTCACACAATCGTCACAAGGGTGTAACGCGACTGACGCCCAGAACTGGCTCACTGGGCGCCACCACATGTCCGACCGTGAAGCCAGTCCGCAGGAACGCGGTTCGTGCGACCGCACCCCGCGCGGAGGCCCGATCCAGCCATGAGCGTCGGCCATTTTGTTCTCATCGCGGTCGTGGTGCTGGCCGCGCTGGCGTTCGACTTCATCAACGGTTTTCACGACGCGGCCAATTCGATCGC
>PMBY01000388.1:0-8405 GCA_003153875.1 Myxococcales bacterium
CGGCCAATCGTCGAAGAAAAGGACGCTCAGCCCCTGGTCGCGTGGGGAGCCCGCCGGCTTTGCCCGCGGCGTACCATCGCGGGAGGGCATGGGAACCCTTTGAGGGTTCCCATGTCAATGGACCGAAATAGCAAAAAGCCCCGGTCGGTAGGTCCAACCGGGGCTTCGCGAAGCGGGGATTGGCTAGCAAGCGAAGATGCGGTTCAGCCGTTCTTCGATCTTGCCCTCGTTCGACTTGGTCGCGACTGCAATCTCCTTGACCAGAAGGGTACGGGCGGTGTCGAGCATTTTGCGCTCGCCAAAGGACAGTTCCTTGTCCCCCTTCAGGCGTTGCAGATCCCGCAAGACCTCCGCGATCTCAAAGACCGAACCGGTCTTGATCTTCTCCATGTATTCACGGTAGCGCCGATTCCAGGTCTGGCCTTCCACGGAAACCTCTCGGCTCTTGAGAATCTCGAAAACCTCGTCCACCTCGTCGGCGCGGATTAGCTCACGCAGACCTACGGCGCCCGCGTTCTTCGTCGGGATCATGATCTTCATCCCGTTGTCGAGAATCTTCAGGATGTAGAATGTCTGCTTGCTAGACGAGATCTCGCGGGTCTCAATACCGATAACCTGCGCCACCCCATGAGCCGGGTAGACCGCCAAGTCTCCTGCGTGGAAAGATGGCTCCATTTGGATCCTCTCGTGATGTTGAAAAAGAGAGCACTTCGGAAGCCGAAGCGCGCGCACTTTACCAAGCTGAATTCGACCCGTCAAGATGAATCTGTATTGGAGAGTACGCAACGACGCGGAGCCTGAGATGACCTGAGGCGGCGCGCAAGTAGGACACAACCGCATCTAGTCTAGCACTTACGCGCAAGCAGGCGAATATATTACAAAAATAGTGGTTTGAGTTGACAAGCGAGGGGGTGAAAAGTAGGGTCTTGTCCCACGTGACCATGAACGTGAGGAGCAAGAAGAAAAGAGCGCGGACCAGCAGTCCGAGAAGACGTGTTCGAGCCAAGGCGCGTTCTCATTCGACGAGCGCCGGGAAGCGGAGCGTTGGGAAGCGACGGGGAACGTCGACCAAGACGGGCTCCGAAAAGGCGAGTTCAGCAAAGCGTCAGAGCAGAGCGACGCGGCAGACGGCGGGAGAAACGAAGACTTTGGCAGCAGCAGTGACAGCAGAAGCTGGCCGTGTTTCCGGGGGTCTTGTGCCGGCGCACGAGCCGGAAGGTCGCGGGGCACCTCCGCCGCTGCCGACGCCAATTGCGAGTTTCAATATATGACAACGGGAGCAGCGATGAGCGACCAGGGAGCGTTGGGCGAGAAGCGTGAACTAGCGGCGAGCGTGCTGCGGGATGTGCTTGAGCGGATGGGGGTTGACGCCGAGGTGAGCGCTTTTGACGACGGGGAGAGGATCATTCTCGACGCTCATGGATCAGAGTCCGGGTTGGTCATCGGGAAGAAAGGCGCGACACTGGACGCGCTTCAGTACCTGGTGAGCCGGATCGTGTTCAAGAAGCCGGGTGATGCCGCAACACTTGTGGTGGACGCCGAAGGCTACCGAGGGCGGCGGGAGGACTCGCTGGCGGATTTGGCGCGGCGGCTGGCGGAGAAGGTGGTGCGATCCGGACGTCCGGTTCCGGTGGAGCCNNGAGTCTGAGGGTGAGGGGCCCGCGCGGCGGGTCGTGATTTTTCCCAAGCCCCGGCCGGCCGAGGCTACCGAGGGCTAGCGAGCAGTACGTCGACGTCAACGTTGAGGCGAAGGGCGGCGGCGAGCGCGTCGAGAGTGGGGACCGCTAGGAACGGAAGCACGCCGAGCACGCGGACGCCGGTGAGAGCGCGAACAAAGCGAGGGTTGTGAGCGCGGTCAGGTGTAACGACGGCCGTTGTGTCCACGAATAGGACGCCGGTGAGGGGTAGGTGGCGGCGGCGCAACTCAGCTATCGCGAGGGCCGTGTGGTTGATCGTGCCGAGGGCGTTGCGTGCGACGAGAAGAATGGGAAGTTCGAGGGCGGCGGCCAGGTCCGCAGAGGTGAAGTCATCGGAATAGGGGGAGAGAACGCCGCCGGCGGACTCCACCAGGAGGAAGTCCCCGTGAGCGGCAGCGCGACGTGCTGCGGAGACGATGTCCGCCAGAGTGAGGCGAGTGGAGGCTTGTTCCGCTGCCAGAGCAGGGGCAACCGGAGGGGAGAACGCGTAGGGGCAGACGATTTCGCGCGGAAGAGCGTCGCAGCGAGCGGCGGAGCGAAGACGGAGGGCGTCCTCGGGGTCGGGAGCGGCGCCGGTCTCCACGGGCTTGAAGGGGATTGGGGCGAGACCTCGGGCTCGCGCCAGGGCAAGCAGGGCCACGCCCACCGTGGTCTTGCCCACGCCGGTGTCTGTTCCGATGAGGAAGATGCCCCGGAGAGGTGCGGGGGCGGCGCTTGGCGGTGGCGACGTGAAAAGAGGGGCAGGGTGTGTGGGCAAGGACTCCGAGGTGGCTTCGGCGATAGCTGCGGCGGTGGCGTCCACGAGGTGGTCGATCTGGTCGGGCTTGATGGAGAGTGGGGGCATGAGAACCACCACGGAGCCGAGCGGGCGCAAGATGACTCCGTGCCGTCGGACGATTCGACAGACACGCGCGCCGATGGCTTCTTCTGGGGAGTAGGGATGGGAGGGGGAGTGTCGGAGATCGATGCCGACCATGAGGCCTTTCTGGCGGATCTCGAAGACGTGCGAGAGAGGCGAGATCTTCTCGTCAAGGCGTGCGCGCAGGGCGGCGATCTTGGGAGGCAGGCGTGCGAGCGTTTGCTCGCGCTCGAAGAGGTCGAGCGAGGCGAGTGCGGCGGCACAGCCAAGAGCGTTGCCGCCAAAGCTGTGTCCGTGGAAGAAGGTCAGGCGCTCCTCGGGGAGGCCGAGAAACTGGCGGAAGACCTCGTCGGTGGCCAAAGTTGCTGCCACGGGGAGGTATCCTCCACTTAGGCCCTTGGCGAGAGCGAGGAGATCGGGGGTGACTCCTTCCTGCTGGCACGCGAACATGGTCCCGGTGCGGCCGAAGCCGGTGGCAACCTCGTCGGCGATGAGTAGCACCCCGTGCTTGTGACAGAGAGATCGGGCCTCGCGCAGGAAACCAGGAGGTGAAAGGAGCATGCCTGCAGCGCCCTGGACCAGGGGTTCAAGGACAAATGCGGCGAGCTCGTGTCCATGGTTGGCAAAAGCCTGCTGTAGTTCGTCTATGGTCGGATTGACGTGAAAGGTGTGGAAGAGCAGGGGTTGGAATATCCGGTGGAAGGTGTCGATACCGCCCAGGGATACCGATCCGATGGTGTCGCCGTGATAGGCATTGTGCAGTGCAAGAAACTTGGTTCGGCGCGCAAAGCCGCGTAACTGTTGGAATTGAAAGGAGATTTTGAGCGCCACTTCAACCGCGGTGGATCCGGAATCAGAGAAGAAGACGCGAGAAAGGCCAGGTGGAGCTATGGCCACGAGCTTCTCTGCAAGCAAGATCGATGGCGTGCTGGCAAGGCCCAGGAGGGTTGTGTGAGCGACCTTTCCAAGCTGTTCGGCAATCGCGGCGTTGACTGCCGGGTGGGTGTGGCCGTGTACGTTCACCCAGAGTGAGGAGACGCCGTCGAGGTAGCGGTGGCCCTCAGTGTCGATGAGATCATTTCCTTCTGCGCGCTCGATCACCAGGGGAGGGTCTGCCAGCCACTCGCGCATCGGTGTGAACGGGTGCCAAAGGTACGTGCGGTCGAGGTCGTGCAGGGTCATTTGGGGATGAGAGGGATGAGTGCTTGCGCCAGGGAGTCAACATCGCCGTGGCGATGAGTGGCCGAGAGGGTGATTCGGAGGCGGGCGGAGCCATCTGGCACCGTTGGAGGACGGATTGGCTGCACGAAAAAGCCGCGGGTTCGCAAGACGCGAGAGGCGTCAACGGCCGCACGATCTGTGCCCAGGATGATTGGAAAAATGGGCGAGCAAGGTGCCCCGCTGGTCTCTTGCGAAAGTCGGCCTCGAAGTTGGAGGACGCGGCTTGCCAGGGCGGTGCGTCTGGCATCGCCTTCTTTTCCCCGAATGATCTTCAGGGCGGCGAGGGCGGCGGCGGCAACTGGCGGGGGTGGAGCGGTGCTGAAAATGAAGGTCCGACTGCGGTTGACGAGGTACTGGCGGAGAGTGCCACTGCCGGCGGCAAAACCGCCGGCTGTGCCGAAGGCCTTGCCCAGGGTGCCGACGAGGATGTCGGGCGCGACGCCGGCCTGATGACAGAGGCCGCGCCCGCCCGGCCCGAGCGCGCCGATGGCGTGGGCCTCGTCGACAACAAGGGCTGCCCCGTGTTTCGCGGCGAGGGCCGCGAGGTCGGCCAAGGGGGCGATGTCACCATCCATGCTGAAGAGCGACTCGGTCACGATCAGCGTCCGGCGAGCGGCAGGCGCCAGTGCGAGCAGACGCTTTTCGGCAGAGGAGAGGTCGAGATGGCGATAGAAGCTCAGCCGGGCACGCGAGAGCCGGCAGGCATCGACAATGCTGGCATGGTTGGCGTGGTCGCAGAGCACAAGGTCGCCGGGTCCAGCGAGGGCAGGAAGAACGCCCAGGTTGGTCTGGTATCCCGAGGGGAAGAGAAGCACTGCCTCCACATCGAGGAAGGCCGAAAGTTCGGCCTCAAGTTCACGGTGCTCGGGCAAATCGCCGGCGACCAGGCGAGAGGCACCGGCGCCAAATCCTGAGCGCGCAATGGCAGCGGCGGCAGCGGCGGCTAGGGCAGGGTGGGAGGAAAGCCCAAGGTAGTCATTGGAGCAAAAGGAAAGGAGGGGCTGAGCATCGACCGTCGGGCTTGTTCGTGACGGCCCCGCGACGTCAGGGCAAGAGCGGATCCGGTGTAGAGCATCGAGGGAAAGGAGGTCAGCCCGCAAAGCGGCATCAAGACTTGGGAGCACGGGGGCGACCATAGGGATGCCCTCATGGAGGTGTCAATCCTCTGCAGCGTGGCTTTGCGGCCACGAGCATGGGAGTGAGATGGTTCTCGACAGCTACCCGCCGCTGAGAACGCAGCGAGGAGCGGGGAGGGCGCGGAGTGGAAGTAAAGTCGACTAGGGTGGCGCGGGGCTGGCAGCCTGAATGTTTCACGTGGAACAGAACGATCCGATCCAGCGGCTTCGTCCACTTGCAGTCGCGTAGCCGAGTGCATCAGATGTGCGAATCGATGAATTCTCGGGGCGCCAGGCCTGTCCGGCAAAGACCAGAACCAATCCCTTGGGCCGGACCAGTCCCAGGCCCAGGCCAAGCCACTCCTCGGGTGGGAAGGTCGCACGCGACGCTGCGACGTCGAATCGCCCTGGGTCCAACCCGCCGGCGCGTTCGCGAACCACCTCTGTACTCACGAGTTGAAGCTCACGTACCGCCGTTCGCAAGAACGCGACGCGCTTTGCCCGCGGCTCGACCACCGTGACCCGGGCGTCCGGTCTGGTGATGGCAAACGGTATCCCCGGAAGACCGCCACCGGCGCCGACGTCCACGACGGAAGACCCGGGATGAACCAGACGGGACATGGCAAAGCTGTCCACGACATGCTCGCCAATCACCTCTGCCACGGATTGGGCGCCAGTAAGATTGACGCTGGCATTCCACTGCATCAGGAGGCGACAGAACTCCAGAACGCGCCCCACCATCTCGGGTGTGAGCGGGAGTCTCCATTCCTCGGCGAGTCTTGCCAAACATGCTGCTTCGTCGTCGAGCACGGATCCAGTATAGGCTACCTCACGTCGGAAGTGCTCACAGGGGAGGCGGTGGGTCCACAAGGAATTGAAGACACGGTGCACCAGCGCTAGTGGTCATTTTCTTAGTCCTAAATAATAGCATGCTGGACTACTTATCTGACTGAATAGAATGCGAGCAGTGGCATGTATGAGCGGCCGAAGTGCCTGCCGACGTGGGGACTTTTCCACAACGCCACGTGCGAGCCACGCTCACCGGAGATACAATCGCCACTCATCGTTCAAGGCGTCCCATGGACACAGGGCAAAGCAAACATCGTCTCCTCCTGGTTGATGGAGATTTCAAGAGTCTGCGGGTTCTCGAGGTCAGCCTCAAGAAGGCAGGCTTCGAGGTGGTGACCGCCACCCAGGGCGCTGAGGCGCTGGGCGCGCTTCAGGGTGTCCTCCCCGATCTCATCATTTCGGACACCGACCTCGACGGGATGGACGGTTTCGACCTATGCCGCCAGATAAAGGCCAAGCCGGAGTGGGCGAAGATCCCGTTCCTTTTCGTGTCGGGCCGCAAGTCAATTGAAGACAAGATCCGGGGACTCGAGCTGGGGGTCGAGGATTACCTGACGAAGCCCATCTATATAAAGGAGATTGGCATCCGCGTTCGCACCGCACTCCAACGTGCCGAGCGCGAGCGGCTTGAGTCGCGGCGGGAAGGGCGCACCAAGTTCGCGGGCGACCTGGCGGACATCGGGGTTGTGGACTTGGTGCAGACCATCGACCTCAATCGGAAATCTGGCATCGTTCACATCGTCAATCGCGATGGCCGGCGTGGGGCGGTCTTCTTTCGCGATGGACGGGTCATTGACGCCGAGGTGGGTCGACTGTCGGGAGCAGAGGCGATGTACCGCCTGTTTTCGTGGTCGGATGGGCAGTTCGAGGTCGAGTTCAAGCCCATCCGGCGCAGGGACGTGATCGATTTGCCGTCGGCAGCGCTGCTCATGGAGGGAATGCGGCGGCTCGACGAATGGACCCGGCTTCTGGAAAAAATGCCCACGCTTGACAGCCTGGTCGAGGTGGATGTTCGCGTGCTGGCCGAACAATTGGTTGATCTGCCCGATGAGATGAACGGCATTCTTCGGCTGTGCGACGGGACTCGCAATCTGCTGGCCGTCATCGATGACAGTGACTACCCCGACCTTGAGGCCTTGACCGTAGTCAGCAAGCTCTTCGCGCAAGGCACCATCTATTCCCGCCAGCCCGCGGGCCGGCAGACGGAGCCAAGCAACGAACTCGCGCGCTGGTTGGCGGAGGGCAACGCCGATGAAGGTGCGGTGGCCGGCGAGGTGAGCGCTGCCCAGCCAGTCGTGACGGAAGCCGAACTGGCTGGCGCGAGAGACGCTGCAGCGAGAGACGATATGCGGGCGAGCGGCGAGCGGCAAGGTGGCAAGACGCTGAAGACGTTCTCACTCGACGCCACCATGCTCTCACTCGACACACCCTCGCCCGGGCGTGAGGCGCCGGGAGCCACGGCCGCGCCAGACAAGGTGGCTTCTGGTGCGAAGCTAACGGGCGACACGCTGAGGCTCACCGTCGCCTTGTCCGACCAGGAAATCGTCCGTCCATTCCCGACGAGTACGCCCACTCCGTCGCCGACCGGCGAAGCGACCGCCGAGCCAGCATCGCCGCTCGAAGACTCGGCCGTGGTCGAGGACTCCTGGCGTGTGCCCGCGGATCCGGCAATTGCGCTCGCGCACACACCGCCAGGTGGTTTTGCCGCGGTGCCGGAGATGCCTGTGAAGCCAAGAGCAGGCACTTGGGGAGCAATGGGCAAGCCCGACACGCTGAGGGGTTTTCCCATACCGGAGGGCCTTGCCGAGCCGGAGCAGGCGAGCCCTGCGCGCAAGTCAGCTGTCAGCGACGATCCTCGAACGGCGCGGACGTTCATCGGGTTCGCGTCTCGAGAAGGCGATGCCACGCCCTTTGCGAGAGAAGGCGCAGTATCGGCGGCCGAGCCAGCCGGCGAGGCCGCGCGCGAAACCGATTGGGGCGGCTGGGGTCAGGGTGCTGAGCGCAAGCCGGCGGCGGAGACCGATCCGCTACGAGCCGACGCGCTCTCGGGTGAGGCTGGCGTCCCAGCGGGCGAGCCGCAGGCCGCAGGTGGCCCCCGTCAGGAACCGGCACCCTCTGCTGGTGAGCTTGCAGAGGAACGCGCGCGCATCTCCGAGGAGGTGCCTCAGGCTCGAGCGCTCGATCCGCCCGAGGGGACGCCGGCATCCCGCCCTTCGGCAAATGAACGAACCATCAGAGTCAGGCCGGGCCTCGACAAGCTGGGCAGCGACCTTGTTCCCCACGAGCGTCGATGGCTGCCCTTTGCCGTGGCCTTTGTGTTGCTTGTGGCCGGCGGCTTGTTCGTCATGCGCATCGGCCCGACCGGGAGCGGGTCCCAGCCGTCTTCTGGTCCTGAATCGTTGGCAGCAACAGCCCCGACGGCAAGTGTCTCGTCCGCGGTCGAGACCGCACCAGGCGTCGTCAATCAAGGACTCTCGCAGACCGCAAACTCGGTCGTGGCAGAGAAACAAGTCGCAGCGCCGGTGGACGCGCAAGCCAAACCGGCCGGCTCGGCCCTGCGGCAACCAGGGAATCAACCCACGGTGGCATCTGCCCAGACGCCGAGCCGGGCGGCCGAGGGCGGCCAGGTCCGCCCGCCCACTCTCGCTTCCGCCACGACAGAAG
>PMBY01000388.1:8417-12682 GCA_003153875.1 Myxococcales bacterium
AAGAAGGCGTTGGCTGTGAATCCCGATCTGGCGGATGGGTACCTCTTGCTGGGTGGGGCGGAACAAGAGGCGGAGAACCCAGCCGAGGCCAAGGCCGCGTACAAGAAGTATCTGGAACTCGCGCCCACCGGCCGTCATGCGCGTGACCTACGCGCGATCCTGGACAACCTGTAGCAGCCGGCCGCCGAAAAATTTCTGCATGTTGGTTCTGGGCATCGAAACCTCGTGCGATGAGACCGCTGCTGCTGTGGTCGAGGACGGCCGGCGCGTGCTTTCTGATGTGGTGGCGTCGCAGGTGCTGGTCCATGCCGAGTACGGCGGGGTCGTCCCGGAAGTGGCGTCGCGCCAACACCTGGCGACCGTGGTGCCGGTGGTGAGCCGGGCGCTGGCCGAGGCGGGCGTGGCGTCGCGCAGTCTCGACGGCATCGCTGCGACCTGCGGGCCCGGCCTGGTGGGACCGTTGCTGGTCGGCGTGGAGATAGGCAAGGCGCTGGCCTACGCCCTCGGTCGGCCAGTGGTCGGCGTGAATCACCTGGCTGGGCACCTGGCTGCCGTGTTTCTGGACAACCCCGGCAATCCGCCGCCGCCGCCCTATCCCCACCTTGCGCTCTTGGTGTCAGGAGGCCACACGTTGCTTCTGCGTGTGGATGGGCCGGGCCGGGTGAAGTCACTCGGGGCCACGCGCGACGATGCGGCTGGCGAGGCATTCGACAAAGTGGCGAAGCTGCTCGGACTGGGCTACCCGGGCGGCGTGGTCATCGACGGGCTGGCGAGCCAAGGCAATCCCAAATCGATCGATTTTCCGCGCGCCCTACCGGGCCGACAGGATCTGGATTTCTCCTTCTCGGGTCTCAAGACAGCTGTGGCGACGCGAATTAGGGAGCAGGGCTTGCCACAACCGGCGCAGATGTCTGACTTCTGTGCCAGCTTCCAAGCGGCGGTGGTCGACGTGCTTGTGCGCAAGTCGCGGCGAGCGTTGCTGCGCGAGGGCCTGCGTGACCTGCTGGTCTGTGGAGGCGTCGCGGCCAACCGCGGGCTGCGGGCCGCGCTGGCTGCGGCCGCCGAAGAAGACGGTTTCCGGCTCTTCGTCCCGACGCCCAAGTTGTGCACGGACAATGGCGCCATGATCGCCGAGGCCGGCACCTGGGCGCTCGCGCGTGGCGAGCGCGCGTCCTGGGATCTCAGTGTCGATCCGGGGCTACCGCTGTGAGGGACGCTCGCCCCGAGGCCCGTCCCCCATCGACGCGCGAGATCTTGCAGCGCCACGGGCTGCGCGCCAAGAAATCGTGGGGACAGAACTTCCTGGTCGATGCGCGGGTGCAGGAGCGCATCGTCGCGGCAGCGGCAGTCAGCCACGACGATGTGGTGGTCGAGATCGGGGCCGGATTGGGCGCGCTCACAAGACGGCTGGTCGCCCAGGCCGGCCAAACCATCGCCATCGAGCATGACGGGGAGTTGGCTGCGCTGCTTGAGCAGGAGTTGGGTCCCTGTCCCGGACTGCAGATCGAACGTGCCGATGCGCTGGGTTTTGATTTCGCCGAGGCAGCGCGCGCGGCGGGCCGTCCGCTGGTGGTGGTGGGGAATTTGCCCTACCAGATCACGTCGCCGCTTCTTTTTGCCATCACCGACGCTGCGGCAGGCGGCCAGGTGATTGGCCGGGCCATTCTCATGGTGCAGAAGGAGTTCGCCCAGCGCATGCTGGCGAGCCCGGGCAGCAAGGTGTACGGCCGTTTGTCAGTGATGGTGCAGCAGCAGGCCGAGGGCGAAATCCTGTTTCACGTCGGTCCAGGTGCCTTCCATCCGCGTCCCTCGGTCACTTCGACCGTTTTGCGCCTGCGGCCGCGGCGGGCGCCGCTGGCACCGGTGTGCGATCCGGCGCACTTCGCCCAGGTGGTCAAACAGGCGTTTGCTGCTCGACGGAAAATGCTGCGACGGGCGCTGGAGCCATTGGCCGGCGCTCAGGCCGCTGGACGCGCGCTTGTGCAGGCGGGAATCGAAGGAACCCGGCGCGCCGAGGAGCTCTCGGTGGCGGAGTTCGCCCGCTTGGCAGACGCTTTCGGTCCCGTGCTCGCCGACGATGCGACACCGGAAAAGTAGCGATGCCAGAACTACCCGAAGTCGAGACAGTCGTACGCACGCTGCGACCGCGTTTGCTGGGTGCCAGCATCCGGGCCGTGTGGACCAGTGGCAAGGGCTTGCGCCTGGCCCGTCCGGTCGATCGAGCGGCTCTCGCCAGACTCTCGGTCGCAGCGCGGATCACCAGCGTGCGCCGCAAAGGAAAGTACATCCTCATCGACCTGGGGCGGGCACAGGCCGGACTCTTGGTTCATCTGGGAATGACTGGACGCTTGCGTCTGCAGGCCGCGGCTGAGCCGCGAGCCCCGCACACCCATGTGGTGTGGTCGCTCACGCAAGGCCGCGAGCTGCGCTTCGTGGATCCGCGGCGGTTCGGCTGGGTCGCGGCCAGTCACGACGTCGATGCCTTGCTCGAAGTGGCTGGGTTGGGGCCAGATGCCCTGGCTGAGCTGGATGTGGCTCGGCTGCGCGTCTTGCTGGCGGCGTCGGGCGCGCCACTCAAAGCGTTTCTGCTTAACCAGAAGCGCATCGCGGGGCTGGGCAACATCTACGTCTGTGAAGCGCTGTTTCGGGCGCGTTTGCATCCGCGCACGCCGGCTCGCCGTGCTGCGGGCCGCGCAGCCGAGCTCCTGCGGGGCATCCGGGCCGCGCTCAGGATTGCGCTCGCCAATCGGGGAACCACCATGCGCGACTTCGTCGACTCTGAAGGTCGCCGCGGCGACAACGCGGCGGCTTTGCTCGTCTACGGCCGCGAAGGCAAACCCTGCCGCGTCTGTGGCGAGTCTGTGCGCCGGTCGCCCGACGCAGGACGCTCGACTTTCTACTGCCCGCGCTGCCAGCGTCGCTAGGAAGTGGGACTAGCCTTGCCCTAGCTTGCTCGCAACGCGCGCCGCTTCCTCGACGCCGCTGGCCAGCGCGTGGCGCACTCCACCCTCCTCCATCTTCGAAAGACCAGCGATGGTGCAGCCGCCGGGCGTCGTCACCTGATCCTTCAGCACAGCCGGATGCGTGCCTGTCTGCAGAACCATGCGCGCCGAACCTTGCAGCATCTGGGCAGCCATGGAGATGGCCAGATCGCGCCGCAAGCCCATCTTCACCGCGCCGTCAGCCAGCGATTCGAGAACCAAAAAGGCGAAGGCTGGACCGCTTCCCGAAAGCGCGGTCACGACATCCATCTGGGTCTCGTCGATTTCCGTGGAGCGACCCACGCTCGCGAAGAGCTCCAGGGCCAAGGTCATGGCCGCGTCGTTGGTGCCCTTGCCGCGCGAGAGGGCGGTCATGCCCTCACCGATAAGGGCCGGGGTATTGGGCATGGCGCGAATGAGCGCGCTGGCCGGGAGCCAGTGGGCGAGCTGCTGCAGGCGCACCCCGGCCGCGATGCTGATAACAACCTTGCCGCTCAAAGCCTCGCGCATGGCATCGGTGTTGAGCACGGCACCCACTTGGTGCGGCTTTACGCAGATTAGGGCCACGGTGGCGGCGCGTGCCGCTTCCAGGTTGTCGGTCGTGGTGCGGATGCCGTGGCGCTTGGCCAGGTCAGCCAGGGCGTCGGCGCGCACGTCGGACGCAAGCACCTGAGAGGGGCTAAGCTTGCCTGCGCGCAAGATTCCACGCAGGATGGCCTCGCCCATGGTGCCAGCGCCAATCAGGGTCAGTGTCTTGTTTGCTTCTAGGATGCTCACGCCCGCATTACCACACGAACCAAGGCCAAGGTAAAGTGAGACCGCCTTCATGAGTTCCACTTCGTTCGCCGGCCGCGCCTCCCTTGCCCAGAGCCACCGTCTGGTTATCAAGCTGGGCACCCATGTTGTCATCCGGGACAGCGGGGACGTCGCCGGCGAACGTGTGATGAGTCTGGTGGAGAGTCTGGCGCGGCAGCGACAGGCCGGCCGCGACGTGGTGCTGGTGTCAAGCGGGGCTGTGGGCATGGGCATGAGCTTGCTCGGCCTGCGGCAGCGGCCACGCTCGTTGGGCCTCCGCCAGGCCTGCGCGGCCGTGGGGCAGGGCCACCTCATGGGCTTGTACACCCAAGCCTTTGCGGGTTTCGGCGTGGTGGCAGCCCAGGTCCTCCTCACCCACGAGGATCTGGCTGATCGCGACCGCGCGCTTTGCCTGCGCACCACCCTGATGCGGCTGCTGGAACTGGGAACCATCCCAGTGCTCAACGAAAACGACAGTGTCAGCGTGCG
>PMBY01000381.1 GCA_003153875.1 Myxococcales bacterium
CGGCGGGCGATGTCATCATCCGCCACGTGCGATTCCGCGATGGATACAGTGCCGACTCAGTGGATATGGACAGCAACGCGGTCAATTTGGTCTGGGACCACTGCGACATGATGTTCAGTCACGACGAAAACATGTCCAGCTTCAAGACTCCGCCGGAAAACATGACGTATCAGTATTCGATCAATGCGTGGGGTCTCGAGACCCATTCCTGCGGCGGGCTGTGGGATCAGAACAAAGCCACGTCCCACCACTCACTGTGGGCGCACAATCACACCCGCAATCCCAAAGCCCGCGCCACGCTGCTCGATTGGATCAACAACGTCACCTTCGATTGGGACATCGGCTTCATCATGGGGGATTCGAGCTCGCCCGCTCGCTGGCAGGCCAACGTGCGCGGCAGCTATTTCGTTTCCGGCACCGCCAAGACCGACGCCCTGGAGAGCGCGAACCTGGACAGCACCGGGAAGCCCAATTTCCACCTATTCATGGAAGACTGCGCGCTCGACGGCAACATCAATGGCGTGCTCGACGTCACCAAGACGGACTTCGACATGGCGTCTGGCGACTACGAGAAGATGACCGCACCGTTCCCGCTCACGGCGAACTTCCAGCCGGTGAGCGCCAGCAATCCGATTGTCGGAGTTCCCGTCACCCAGGATGACCATTTGACCGCCTACAAGAAGGTCATTTCGAGTGTGGGGCCGCTGCGCCTCGACGTGAAATACCAGAAGCCCCTGCGCGATGAGGTGGACGCGCTGGTGGTCAACGACCTGGTCACCCAAAATCACAGACACCTCAACTACCAGCAGATCGATGCCAACGGTTTGAGCAACGGCGGTATGGGTACGTTGAGTTCCACGCCAGCTCCGGCCGACACAGACAAGGACGGCATGCCTGACTACTGGGAGAAGGCGGTTGGGCTCAACCCCAGCCTCGACGACCACAACGGTCTGGTGCCATGCGTATACGCATACGTGCCTGGGAACGTCGGCTACACCTGGCTGGAAGACTATCTGCAGTGGCTCGCGATTCCCCACGGGGTAGTGGCCAAGGGTACCTCCCTGGATGTGGACATGACTCGCTTCACATCCGGACTCAAGGCGGGCGCGGTCTACACGGTCTCGTCGGCGGTCAACGGCACCGTGTCCGTGGCGGCGGATGGCAAGACGGCCCACTTCGTGCCCAATCCCAATTTCGTGGGACGGGCCGGGTTCAAGTTCTCCGGCACCGACAGCGACAAGAGCACGATTGCGTCCGACGTCGGCGTGCTCGTGGGCGAAACCGCGGCGACCAACTAGTTTCTGACTAGCCGCAGGCCCAGGTGCGTGGCGGTCTGCTACTCACCGCGTTGTAGGATTGTGTGAGCCGAACAGACTACGCCATGGCACTGCCCTGGCGTAATTTGGTAAAGGGGGAGTGTCCCACTAAATCGGGTCACACCAGCAGATTGTTTCATGTCCAAACGCGGCCTACCCCAAGTTCTAGAAGACCGCAACGTCGCATCACACCGGAGTCTTTCAATGATGAACCCCTGTCGCAGCCGTCTCTTCCTCGGCATCTTCGCCCTGAGCACCGTGTCCCTGCTGGCCTGCAGCTCCAGCGACTCCCCGTCGGGTGCTGGAGGCAGCAGCGGCGGCGAGGTGACTTCATCTGGCGGCGTGAGCGCCGGTGGAACCACCACCAGTCCCCCAGCCTCGGGAGGTGCTCTGCCCAGCGCCGGCACGCCTGCCTCTGGTGGGCAGGCGCAGGCCGGCTCAGTTGCTCAGGGTGGATCGGACACTGGAGGCGCCGCGACCAGTGCCGCCGGGCAAACGGCACCGGGTGGCAGCGTTGCTGGCACTAGCGCCGCAGGCGGTGCCACTGGTGGCAGAGAGACCGGCGGCAGCCCAACGGCCGGCAAAGAAACCGGTGGTAGCCCAGAAGCTGGCACAGTGGCGGGTGGCAGCAAGGCCGGCGGCAGCCTCGCTGGCGGCAGCAAGACCGGTGGCAGCGTCGCCGGAGGCAGCATGGCGGCCGGCAGCGTGGCGGCCGGCACGATCGCCGGTGGCAGCGTCGCTGGCGGCAGCAAGACCGGTGGCAGCGCGACCGGCGGTGTTGCCTCGGGTGGTGTGGCGACTGGCGGCAAGACATCAACTGGCAGCCCCGGCGGAGCGGCGGGCGGCGCTATTGTTATGCCCGCCACGGGCACCTACCCGGTGTCGGCCGGGACACCGACCATCTATCTGGCAGGGGATTCAACCTGCCAAACCTACGCCACCAACGCGAGTGACCAGCAGGGGTGGGGTCAGAGGTTCCAAGAATTCTTCAATGCCAGCGACGTGCTGGTTGTGAACAAGGCGATCGGTGGCAGAAGTTCCAAGTCCTTTATTGACGAAGGGCACTTGACCGAGATCTTGAACGTGATCAAGCCCGGCGATTACCTCTTCGCCCAGTGGGGAATCAACGACCGATACTCGAGCGATGCGACTCGCTACACCAACCCCGCTACCACTTTCCGAACCTACCTGAAGCAGTACATTGACGGCGCCCGCGGCAAGAACGCGATACCGGTCCTGCTCACTCCAACGCCGCGTCACCAACTATCCAATGGACTGCCCACCAATGGTTTCGCGGAATATTGCACGGCCATCATTGCCGTGGGCGCGGAAACCAATACCCCGGTCATTGACCTGCAATCCATGGCTCTCGCGTACTACACCAAGGTTGGCGATGCCTACGTTAGCTCGACCCTCATATTGGACGCCCTACACTTTGTGTCGGCAGGCGCCTATCAGATGGCCAGAATGGTGGCGCTGGGGGTGTCGGCGGTGGGGCTCCCCATCTCGCCCAAAGTAATCCAGTCCAAGCTGGCCGCTCACTGAGCTGGTCGAGTCCTCGCGAGGGGATCTGGCCGCGCCTGCCGGTTGGGAGCCTCGCCTCTCTGGGACCCGTCGCCGTGCTGCGTCTTACGCAACACAGCTGCGTTCTGTTGAAGCTATTGGCTGGCCGCTGCCCTGAGTAAGTAGCAGCAGAATGGCACGCCAGAGGCTGCTTGACTTGCCGCTCTGCTACCGGGGAAGCTAGATAACCACGCAATCAGGCGTTCCAGCCCGCGAACGGGTCGGGGCTCCTTTCGTCTCAACGGGCAGGCAGCAAGACAGGATGAAGTCAACATGACGCTTCGTCAGCTCGAAATCGCGCACCCTCGCCGCGGCTTCAAACGGAAATCGTTGTTACGTCTGGCGCTACTGACCTGCTTGACCGGCGCTGTGTGGGCAGGCGGGTGCTCAAGTGAAACGCCGGCAGGAGGCAGCACGGGCGGCGTCCACGCGACTGGCGGCAGCGCCACAGGCGGCGTTGCCGTTGGCGGTAGTGGAGGCGTGCCCCAGACCATGGGAAACAGTGCCTCGGGTGGTACCGCGAACGACGGCAACGCTGGTAGCCCCCAAACAGGGGGAATCAGTGCCACGGGCGGCACCGCGACTGGCGGCAGCGAAGCAACTCCTCAGATGACCGGCGGCAGTGCGGCGGGCGGTGCTGTAGCCGGCGGCAGTGCTGCCAGCGGTACCACTCAGGCAACAGGCGGCTCCGGCACCGGTGGCGCCACCGGCGGC
Organism: Myxococcales bacterium; assembly: GCA_003153875.1. Next base: position 3,594 of record PMBY01000381.1, read on the forward strand.
AAAGCGACAGGCGGGAGCGCGAGCGGCGGTGGGACAAATGGCGGCAGTGTCGCTGGCGGAAGCGCGAGTGGTGGCAATTCTGGCGGGGGCGGTGCGAGCAGCAGCACGGCAAGCGGCGGCAGCAACACAGGCGGCAAGGCGACGGGCGGCGCGGCTACGGGCGGCACCGTGGCTGGCGGCACGGCACCGGGCGGCACCACCGCAGCCGGCGGTACGAAGACCACAGGAGGCACCACGTCCTTCGCGGGTACCACCGCAACTGGTATCCTCGCGGCCACGCCTCCCATGGGCTGGAATAGCTGGAACAAGTTCGGGGGCGGCGTCACCGACACCCTGGTCAGAGGCATCGCCGACGCCATCGTTTCGAGTGGCATGCAGGCGGTGGGCTACCAATACATCAACATCGATGACATGTGGCAAGCATCCAGCCGCGACTCGAGTGGCAACATCGTGCCAGACAGCACTAAATTCCCCAACGGAATGAAAGCCCTTGCTGACTACGTGCACGGCAAAGGACTGAAGCTCGGTGTTTACTCCGACCGCGGCACCAAGACCTGTGCCGGCAAGCCGGGCTCGTACAGCTATGAGACCAAGGATGCGCAAACCTACGCGTCGTGGGGCGTGGACTACCTGAAGTACGACAACTGCAGCCCCGCCGCGGGTTCGAATATTCAGACGGACTACACCAACATGGCCAATGCCCTGAAGGCGACGGGGCGGCCCATCGTGTTCAGCATCTGCGCCTGGTGGTTCTACACCTGGGAGACAACCATCGGCCAGCTATGGAGGACAGGCACTGACATCACGGACACCTGGGACAAGGACAGCCACAGTTTCATCTCTCTACTTAACAACAATGGCGGGTGGTCGGGTCGATACAGCGGTGCCTCCTATGGTTCACCCGGGCTCGCCCAGTACGCCGTGCCTGGGCACTGGAACGACCCCGACATGCTCGAGGTCGGGAACGGCGGCATGACGGACACCGAGTACCAGTCGCACTTCAGCCTGTGGGCGATCATGGCCGCTCCCCTAATTGCGGGGAACGACATAAGAAGCATGAACGCAGCGACCAAGAACATCCTGACCAACGCCGACGTCATTGCCGTGGACCAGGATCCGCTGGGCATCCAGGGCAAGCCGATCAGCACGAGCACGACGCTTGAAGTATGGTCGAAGAAGCTCTCCGGCACCCAGACCTATGCCGTGGTCTTGTTCAATCGCACCGCAGCCAGTTCCGATATCACAGTGACCTGGTCCAGCCTCGGCATCACCTCCGCATCCGCCACCGTACGGGATCTGTGGTCCCACACAGATCTTGGCTCAACCGCCACGCAGTACACAGCCACGGTTCCGTCGCACGGCGTGGTGATGCTCAAGGTGGTTGGCAGCTGATCTCAACACTACCGCGTCTTGAGATCAAAGTTCAGCCGCACGATCTCTTTCCAGCGCGGCCAGGTCCAGATGGGATCGCTGACCACCAGCTTCACCCGGTCGTAGAGACGCGCGACATTTTCGTCGGCGATCAGGTTGCGTTCCTGGCTGATGCTTTCGCCGTAACCGGTGGGAACGTCACGCCAGAAATGGCCGATGCGCCAGTTCTTCTTGTCGACCGCCGGCAGCCGAGCGATGAGCGCATCGGTGATGCCATAGCCGTCCAAGATGATGGCCGTAGGCGGGGCAAAGAAGCTCAACACCCCCAACGGCGACCCTGTGCTCCAAACTTGGTTGGGCGCGATGGCCTGGCCCTGTTTCTTGCGCTCGTCGTTGGGGATGTTGCCGCCTCGGTGCATGCGCAGCAAAGCGGAGTTGCCCAGGTAGAAGGCTCGCTCATCGCCAACGCCGCGCTCGTCCCACGGGGCCTTGGAGATGGCACTGATGGCTAGGTTGTAGTCGACGTTTGCTCCCAGCGTGGGATGCGGAGTCAGGAGCAGCCCCGCGGCCGTCATCACCGCTGCTGGCAGGTAGGCCGTCGCGCCCTTGGGCAGCCATTGTTCGCGCAGCAAGAAAGCCAGCAACAACGCACTCGCGAGCAGCGGCAGCGTGAAGTACCGCCCCGCCATGAAGTCGCCGCCAATCCGTACGATGTACACCAGATAGAGCACAATCCCGAAGCCGAGCGCATACAGCCGACGCTCGCGTTGCAAAACCAAGAGCCCGAGCGCGCAGGCGATCACGAGCAGCGATGTGGGATCAAACGCGATCTGGGACAAGGCGTAGCCCAGGCCCTGCAGCCACAGCTCGGAGGAAGGGATGCCGGCCGCGAGCTTGGCGTAGGCGGTGTTGGGGAAGGGAAAGCCGTAGTACACCACGGCGAAGATCTCCCACAGCAGCAGGGGCGCCAACCCGACCACCAGGGTCTTGCCTGCCCCGCGAAACGTGTCGTGCAACCGCCAATAGGCCGACAGGATGAATGGCAGCGAGACCAGCATCGTGTCCAGGCGGTTCAGCGCGAGCAACCCCGTCAGCAACGTCACTCGGAAAGCCCTGCGGCGCGACTCGGCTTCGGGATCACATCCGACCGGCCCGTTTCCACGCAGATGCTCGGCCACCAGCAGCACGAACAGGAGGTGGGTCAGCGGATTTTCCAGGCCCGAGGTGGAGTAGTCCACGAACGACTTGGACGACACCAGGCCTGCCATCGCCAGCAGCGCGGCCGGACCAGGAAGGTGCAGGCGGAATGCCACCAGATAGAGAGTCGCCAGCGACAGCCCCAGCGAGAGCAGCAGTCCGGCCGCCATGGGCTCATGTGTCAACGAATAGGCAAGCGCCAACAAGAACATCCACAACGGATGCGTGAATCCCTGCACGCGCTCGTGCAGGTTCCAGCGCAGGCCCTCGCCTTCCACCAGGTTGCGCACGGTTCGCATCGTGATGAAAGCATCGTCGCTGATCCAGGCGTGGCGGAGCAGGACCAGCGCGCACACAGCCAGAGCCGCCGCCTTCAGTGCGGTGGCGCCGCTGAGCCTGCCCGTCGGTTTTTCCAGTTCCCTATCCATGCCATTGCCACGGCTGGCCGAAGCGGCAGGACTCTACACCAGACCCCAGGCGAGCCAAAGACGCCGGCGCGATCCTGGATCACTGCGATCGTGAAACCGCATGAGGCGACGCGACGGCTTCCTGCACATCGCGCCACCAGTTACTTGCCGCATTGCGTCCCAAGTCCCGTATCAGGTCATGTGGAACGAAATTCACAACTGAATCTGGCCAGTTGCACGGCGTTGGTTACCATCCACCGCTTAAGTGCGAGCTTTCACGACATGTGACGCCTTATCGGGTATTATCGGCGCTCTCAGAGAATCACCATGCGACCCGAACGCCCTGCGCGGCTCACCGCAATTCTGAGTCCGTGGCTGCTCCTCGCCTGTTCGTCGGCCCAAATCTCGAGCTCCTCCGGCAATGGTGGGAATAGTGGCACCGCCGGCAACGGAGGTGGCGGCCTGGGCGCCTTTCTGAGCACCGGGCAATCATCCAAACCCGATGCCGACCTGGGAGCGCGCCCGCGAGGCTGTGGCGATGGCATTCTCACCGAAGACGAGGCCTGCGACGACCACAACACTGTGTCGAACGATGGCTGTTCCGCCGACTGCCGCAGAGTAGAGTNNCAGTGTGATGACGGGAACAGAGTCGCAGGCGACGGCTGCTCGCCCGCCTGCCAGATCGAGTTTGGCTACAAGTGCAGCGGCAGCCACCCAAACGACCCCAACGACCCAAGCACAAGCGCTTGCACCCCTACCACCTGCGGCGACGGGAAGGTCGAAGGCAGGGAGGGCTGCGACGACGGCAACACCATGCCCTTCGACGGCTGNNTCGGCGGATTGCCAGAACGAGCCCAACTGCGAGGGCGACTCATGCACTTCCCGGTGCGGCGATGGCATCGTGCTCGGCGAGGATTGTGATGACGGCAACAACGTCGATGGCGACGGCTGCTCCAAAGACTGCAAGATCGAACGGGGCTGGGACTGCAAGCAGCCGACCCTGGGCGACCGGATGATGGTTCCAGTGATCTATCGGGACTT
>PMBY01000521.1 GCA_003153875.1 Myxococcales bacterium
CGCGCCATGCGCGTGCTGTCGAACGCCACCGCCAGTCTGCTGGTGCACCACCCTTTTACCGTGCTCTTCGATCGCATCCTGGATCTGGTATTCGAGGCCGTGCCGGCCGACTTTGCCGCGATCATTTTGCTCGACCAAGAAAGCCACCAGCCTGTGCTCAAGGCGGGTCGCGATCGGCAGGGACGGCCGGTCGAGGAGCGGATCAGTCAGACCATCGTACGCAAAGCTATCGAGGGACAGGTGGCGGTGATGGCCGGCGATGCCCTTGATGAAGCAAACCTGCGCCAGCAACCGAGTCTGGCGAGTGAGCCGATCCACCGCGTGATCTGCGCTCCACTCTGGGTGTCGACCCAGCCGGGCGAACCGGTGCGGGTCATCGGCGTGCTCTACGCCAACGCACGGCTGGATCGTCCGCTCTTTCGCGAGGCCGACCTGGAGATCCTGACCGTACTGGCCAACACTGCGGCTGCCAAGATCGAAACCGCCCGACTGCTTGAGGCAGGCATGGATCAGCGGCGCCTGCAGGAAGGGCTGCGCGTGGCCGCGGAGCTCCACGCGAACCTGTTGCCGCGGTCCCCGGCGCGGGTGCCGGGCTATGATCTGGCGGGGCGAACCCAATCGAGCGAAGCCGTGGGCGGCGACTACTACGACCTCGCCTATGACGGCGGCCTGCTTCACCTGGCGCTGGGGGACGTGGCAGGCAAAGGCGTGGGTGCGGCCATGCTCATGGTCGAGTTGCGCTCCACTGTGCGCGCATATTGGCAACGCGGACCGCTGGCTGAGGCCGCGACCAGGATCAACGGCCACTTTCATCTCAGCATTCCCGCTGACCGCTACGCGACCTTCTTTCTCGGCCGTCTATCTCCTGACAGCGGCCGGCTAACCTACGTGAATGCCGGCCACAATCGGCCGCTGCTGGTGGCCGCCGACGGTCACTGCGAAACGCTGGACGAAGGAGGCACGGCGTTCGGCACCTTTGCCGACTCGAGCTACCAAGAGGCCCAGGTGGCCATGGAACCAAACGACACGCTGGTGGTGTACTCGGACGGAATCAGTGACGCTTGGCCCGAACCCGGAGCCGCCGACCATGAGTTGGCCCACATCGTCCGCAATGCCGGAACCGGTGGCGCGAACCAGATCCAGGACGCCATATTCGAAGCCGCGGATCGGCGCACCCCCGAGCTGCCACGCGACGACCGAACCCTGGTGGTCGTGCGCCGATTGGCTGCCTAGCACTGGGGCTATTCATGGGTACGCCCGATGACAAGACTGCGCCCGACCTGTCGCTTGGAATTCCCAGCGGCGACCTAGTTGAAGGCAAGCCCCTGGTGGGCAAGGTGGCAGACGATCTCGTCCTGCTGGTTCGCGAGAATGGACGAGCGTTCGCCGTGGGCGCCAGCTGCACTCACTACGGCGGCGCGCTCGCCCAAGGCGTCGTGGTCCAAGGGCAGATCTGTTGTCCCCTGCACCACGCCCGCTTCGCGCTCGCCACCGGCGAGGCCACGCGCTCGCCAGCCTTGAACCCGCTGGCCTGCTGGAATGTCGAAGAGGTCGAGGGGAAGATCCATCTGCGAGGGCAGCGACCGGCCGTGGCCGCGCGGCCAACACCTGCCGAGAGCCCAGCCTCGGTGGTGATTGTGGGTGGTGGAGCCGCTGGCCATGCGGCGGCGGAGACGCTGCGCCAGGAAGGCTATGCCGGCCCGATCACCTTAGTGAGCGCCGATCAATCACAACCGTACGATCGCCCCAACCTCTCCAAGGACTACCTGGCCGGCACAGCGCCCGAAGAGTGGATCCCGTTACGGCCAGCCGATCACTACCGCAGCCTTGACATCAACCTTCTCGTCGACACCCAGGCGGTCAAGGTCCACGTCGCATCGCGATCGGTGGAACTCGGCGACGGCCGCTCGCTGCCCTTCGGCGCCCTGCTTCTGGCGACGGGAACGCAACCCCTCAACCTTGATGTGCCTGGCGCTGATGGTCTCTCGGTGCTTACCCTGCGCACCTGGGCCGACAGCAAGAGGATCCGAGCCGCCGCACGCGTGGCCCGACATGCCGTCGTCGTGGGTGGCAGCTTCATCGGCCTGGAAGTCGCGGCTGCGCTTCGCGCGCTGGGAATCCAGGTTACGGTGGTGACGCCCGCGGCTCGTCCCATGGGGCACCTCTTTGGTCCGGCGGTGGCCGATTTCTTGCGACGCCTCCACGAACAGCATGGTGTCATGTTCCGTTTTGGCAGCTCTCTCGCGCGCATAGGTCAGCAAACTGTGACCTTGAGCAGCGGCGAAGATGTCCCGGCGGATCTGGTGGTAGTCGGGATAGGCGTGCGGCCCGTGACTGAGTTGGCACAGCAAGCGGGTATTGAGGTGGAGGATGGGATTCTGGTCGACGACCAACTCGAAACCAGCGAGCCCGGAATCTTCGCGGCTGGCGATGTCGCGCGATTTCCCCATCCCGTGTCAGGTGAACGCATTCGCATCGAGCACTGGGTGGTGGCGCAACGGCAGGGGGCATTGGCAGCGCAGAATATGCTCGGTCGAGGAAAACGCCTCGCGGTTGTTCCCTTCTTCTGGAGCCAACACTACGACGTGACTCTGAGGTACGTGGGCTACGCCGCTGGCTGGGACGAGGTGCGCGTGGACGGAACGATCGATGGTCTGGACGCGCGCATCGAGTACCTGGCCGCCGGGAAACGCCTGGCCGTGGCCACCATCAACCGCGATCGGGAAAGCCTCGAAGCGGAACTGGCCTTCGAACACCAGTGGGCGGACGCGACGTCGCATTAGAGCCAGCGAACAGGTGGAGCAATCGAAGTGGATCTTCCTTTCCGCACATCGCGCACCCAATCCCTCGGGGATCTTGTTCGCCAGGGTGGTTCTCTCCCGCTTGCGCCAGTCCGTCGTCTTCTGCGGCTCCTCGAGTGGGAACCTGCGGAACCGCGCGCTGGCTGGGAGCCCTGGATCCGCGCCGGCTACGTAGTGTTCGCCATCGCCTTTTCGCTCACCGTCGTCGTCGATGCTTTCGCGCATGAAACCGTCATGCTCGGCCTCGGTCTGGTGGACGAACGTGGCAGCGCCCTGACACGCCTGGAAAGCCAACTCGCTGGCGTGTCGCTCCGCTGGCTGGCCGTGATGGTTCCCCTGTCCGCGTTCGTGCTCGCCTGGAACGGCGTNNCTCGCCAAAGGGTTGCCGCGGCGACAGATCTTTTCCTTCTTTCTGCTTACCATGACCGTTTCGCTGATGCTGTATGTGGGCCTGGCGCTCGCCGGGACTGTCAGCGCTGCCATGGGGCATGGCTTCTTTTTCGGCTTCTCTCTTGTCCACCACTACACAGTCTGGTGCAGGGCCTCGGTGGCCCGCGTGCCGACCCTGGTGCACCTGCCCTACCCGCTCCCGCTCTTCGCAAGTATCGCGCTGGTCGATCTCTTTCACTACTGGTTTCACCGTCTGGGCCACACCTGGCGGCCGTTCTGGCTGCTCTGGCATCGCCCGCACCACATGCCTCCCTTTCTGACCATCCCAACCACACAACCGGTGTTTTCCGCCTTTCCACTGTTTATCCTCCTGAGCGTGCCTTTTCAGCTCGGCGTCGGCATCTGCGCCAAGCTCTTCTACTCAGATACAATGATTGCGGAAGCACTGCTCGTGCGCATGATCGGCCAAATTGTTCTGATTGGTTCGCACAACACCGCCCTCTACTCGACCTTTTGGAAAAGCCGCACGTTGCGCGTGCTCAGCGCCTTCTTCGGCGAGGGCCCCTACCACTACATGCACCACTCGTCCCTGCCGGGCCAATCGCTCATCAACCTGGGCGGCCCCCCATTCATGCTCTGGGACCGCGTCTTCGGCACTTATGTCCCGCCCACCGCGACGCCTCCGCCGGTGGGGCTGACGGGCTCGCCTCGCCTGCACCTGAATCCACTGCGGCTCGGGCTCGCTGGCTTGCTCCAGCTTGGCTACGAATTGCGGCGCAATCGCGGAATCCTCACGCGCTTGCGCATTCTCCTCGGCGGCTCGAACTTCGTTCCGGCACAGTCCAAGGACTACGTGTTTCCCTAGCAGGCAAAGTCTGAATAGCGGTTCTTGCTATTGAGCGGAGCTGCTGGGAGGCTTAGTGAGTGAACCTTGGTGTATGGGAAGGATGAATCACAGCACGGCCCCGAAGGCGCAATAGCTGCGCATCCTGGGAAAGCTGCACTTCGCGCCAGGCTGGGCATTCCCCCCGAGGCGAGCCGGGTGCTGGTATTTGGCGAAACCAGTCATTGGGATCCCAATTGGCTGCACACCACTGAGGAGTACTACCAGCTCTGCATTCCCCGCATCTTCGAGCGAGTCCTAGTGGCGCTCGAACAGGAGCCGCGCCGGGTGTTTTCCATTGAAAGCCTGTTCTTTCTGCAGCGCTACTGGCGATCCAACCCGGCCCAGCACGAACGGCTGCGCGGCCTGGTCAACCAGCGTCGGCTGCGCTTGACCGGCACTGGCATCACCACGCCCGACACCGTGCTGCCGGACACTGAGGCGATTCTGCGCGACTATGCCGACGGACAGCGCTGGCTCAAAGACAACGGTATGACCGTTGAGCCACGGCTGGCATACCTGCCCGATGATTTCGGGCATTCGCCGGCGCTGCCGACAATGTTGGTCGCCTTGGGCTTCGACATGGCAGCCATCACGCGCATTGACGGCATGTATTTCATCGGCAGCGACTATCGTGCCAAGTCGGCCTTTCCCCTGCCCGGATCGAGCGCCGAGTTGTTGGCGAAGGAACATAAGACCGCCGACTTCGTGTGGCGCGGTCCAGACGGCTCGCAGGTCTTGTGCCACTGGAATGCCTTCACCTATTTCCAGGGCGATCTTCTTGCTCACGTGGGCGTGGTGCGCTGGATGGACCGCATCTATGGATTCCCGTGGCGAACCGAAGCCCATGTTGCCCGCCGCATCCACCGCTATGTCCGCGACCTGGCGCCGCTTGCCCGCACGCCCTACCTCTACTGTCCCATCGGGGGCGACTTCAACGGCCCCATCGCGGACCTGTGGGGGCTGCTCGACCGCTACAACCGCACCCGCTACCCGTCGAGTCGGGTCTGGGCGCTCAACGCCGGCTTGGACGACTACCTGACGCTGGTCGACTGCCACCGCTCGGCCCTGCCGGTGCTGGCGCTGGACCCGAACCCCTATTGGATGGGGTTCTACGCCAGCCGCCCCGAGGCCAAGCGACGCGCCAGCCGCATCGTGCGCCAACTGGTCGTCGCGGAGAAGCTGACCGTGCTGCCGGCGCTGGCGGCGTCAGGCGTGTCGCTCGAACGCACCCCCGTCGAGTCCGAGATTGCGCGCGACCTGCGACGCGCCTGGGATTTGGTGGTGTTGAGCAATCACCACGACTTCATCACCGGAACGTCGCCTGACCGCGTCTGGCGGGAGGAGCAACAGCCCTGGCTCGAACAAGCCGAGGACATGGCCAACCACGCACTCGCCCGCATTCGCACCATCCGACCCGCAGCGCGCGAGTTTCCCCCCAGCCCACCGCCGCTCTTCAGCTTCGACTCAGGCACGCTGGTGGTGCAGACCGACGCCTATCGGGTTGAACTGAGCGAGCAGCAAGGAGGTGCCATCACCAGTTTCCGTCTCAACGGGTCGGGTGAGGAGTTGCTCGCTGGTCCCGCCAACGATCTGGTGAGCTATCGTGACAGTGGCGGCTTGTGGCGCATGGGCCACGAATTCCGTGGCGGCTTCTTTGTCGAGCACGCTCGATCCAGTCAGCAACCGGCTCGCATCAAGGTGCATGTGCGCGATGACGTGCTCGAAGTGCGCATCGACTCGGAGTTCGACGAGCGTCGCTTTGTTCGCAGGCTGTGGATGCGCAACAACACTCCGGTCTTGCGCATGCGTTTGGAAGGTTCGGCCCGGCGGGGCCGG
>PMBY01000157.1 GCA_003153875.1 Myxococcales bacterium
TTGACCGACGATCCCACCGCCTTGACCGTCGGATCCTTGGGCACCACCACTTCGGTCGTGCCTGAGCCGTCGGCCCCTTGAGAGGTGGCGTTGCGGATGGCGGCCTCGACGTTGTGGATCTGGCCACGCAGGAAGGTGACGCCCCCGTGGAGGAAGAAGACCACCCTGCGCGAACCGAAGTCCAGACCCAGGTGCGCGTTCAGATAGTCGTAGCCAACCCGTTCCAGCAACGGGCTTCCGTCGAAACTGCCGCCGATGACTTTCTTGGCCAGAGAGTTGGCGTTGCCGTCCTGATAATGACCGTATTCGAAGCTGGCCGAGGGACCGGCGGTAAAGGGCAGAAAGGTGATGCCCGTGCGCCAGCCTTTGCTGATTCCGTTGCTCCCGCCGCCCCCTGCAAGACGCAGCCACTTCCACGGTCGCGCCACCACCGAGCCGATGAGGCCATCGGGCACGCCCACGTCAGCCATGATGCCAAAGTAGGGCAAGCGCTGGGGTGAGGGCGGGGCAGCGGGAACGCTGACGATCGGTGCGTTCTCTCCCTTCTCGTAGTCCTCCCAGGCCCACGCGGGCAGTGCGGCGCCGAGCAGCAGCGCAGCGAGGACAACCAGGAGAAGACGCAACCTCATGATCTAGTATATCGTCAGCAATCTCGTAATCTTCAATACTATTTTAATAACAGAAAAGATCTCGCGCGACGCTGGGGCTTGGCGCGCAACTGGGCGTAGGCATGCGAGAATTCAGCCGCCGCGACGCGACCCGTTTGGACCGCGCCGGCCAGCGGCATCGCCCAGGGCAGGAACTCAACCCATCAAACTACTATCGTCACGTTCCTTCGCAGGCTGCGAAGTTTTGTTGGGAACGCCCAAACATAATTCCGTTCTTTCCGACTCTGCGGCCTCCCCGCTCACCTCCGCGTTCTCAACGGCAGGTGGCTGACAGGATGGATCACCGCTCGCCCTGCGGCCGTCAGGCTGCTCTGTGGAACGGTCGCGTCGGCGGCGGCGCGTGTCCCGGATGAAAAATGCCACGGTGCCCGCGATGCCGAGGACGGTGAGGATCGCGCCGACGACAAAGGTGCGCGGCCGATCAACAGCGTGGATGTGGAATCGCCCGGCCACCGGCAGCTCAATGGCGAGCTGGTTGCTGAGGTTCACGGTCTTGCCTAGGTTGGTCTTCCAGTCGTCGTCGTAGACAGTGTTAAGCAGCACGCGCACGCCGGGGCGCTTGGCCACCCCGTCGACGGTGAAGGTGTTCTGCGTGCGGCTCGCTCCCTCAATGGTCGCGCCGTCGTCCGTGGTGCGCACTTGCGGCTGGTCGCCCTCCCACAGGTGTGAGCCCTGGCCAAAGCCCCACTCGTCGTAGCAGGATAGCTCGCCGCGGTTCTGCGCGGGCTGATCGAGGAAGCCTGCCAGGCCATACCCGCCGTAGTAGAAATGCGCGGCAGGCTGGCGCTTGCTGAGTGGCGGCGACGTGAAGAACTGCGGGATGGTGTCGATGCCCACCCCGATGATATCGCCGACGCCGAGGAGCGCGATCGCGAAGACCAGAGTTTGCATCGCGCGCGACCAGGGGACCGAGGGAACCAAGCGCTTCACTGCCGTGAGCAGTCGGTCGACCGCGAGGCCGGCGTAGGCGGCCAGAAACATCGAGACCGTGGCGCGGAAGCGCGAAGGGACGCGCATCTCCTTGAACGGCGGGACGTGCGCGGTCAACAACGACCATGGCGCCCACTTGGAGAAATGCCCGCACATCAGCACGAACGCCAACCCGAGCAGCGCCGCCATCCACGCGGTCTCCGCGCCGCCCACGACAAATCCGAGCAGCCCGAGTGTGAGCACGATCGGTCCCAGGTAGGTTCCCCACTCGGTCCACACGTACTGTTGCCCCATCACCTCGCGACCGTGCTGCCGCGCCAGGAACATCGCCTTGAGGGTGGGCCAGGTGATCGCGTCGGAGTCGTGCAGCGCCGGGCGGCTGTGCTGGTGGAGCTGATCGAGTACCGGCAAGAGGCGGCTGGCCGCGATGGTGAACGCCACCACGGCCACGATCCCGACGGCGCACAAGATCTTCGTCAGCCGGCGTGGCGGCCACACGCGCGTCAGGGTCTCTGCACCCAGTAGCAAAACCAGGTGCGGCAGCGGATACACCGCTCCCTCGTAGAACATCCAGGCCGCGAGCACGCCCAGCCCCACCGCGTAGCGCACATCGTTCTCGGCACGGCGCCACAAGAGGAGTGCGAGCGGGAAAAACACCCACGGTACGAAGGTGAAGTGCCCACCCGAGTAGTGCTGTTGATGGAAGCCCGAATACGCCCACGCCGCGGCCGCGATCAACGTGGCGGCGCGCGAGAGCTTCACCTCGTGTCGCGCGAACAGCCACATCGAAGCGAAGGCGAATGCAACGTGCGCGATCACCCAGAAATAGATGGCAACTGTGGAGTTGACGAAGAAGACGATCCACAGCAGCGGCGCGCCCGCGAAGCCCTGCGGGTTGTCCCACAGGGGATAGCCGCCGCACTCGTACGGATTCCAGAAAGGGAACTCGTGGTAGCGCACGATGCTCGCCCGGCCCGCCTCAAGGATCTTCTGGTACATCATGCCGTCGCCGTTGGACGGGTGCGGGTAGGCGGCGATCATGGACGACCACGCGTAGAGGGTGAGCGCGATCGAAAGGGCAGCCAGCGCAAGCGCGCGCAGCCACCCGGGGCGAAGCGGCGCCTCGTCGCTCACCGACGCGCACCCCGCGGCTCGTCTACTGATGACAACTGGTCGTGCACGCGCGGCATCTTACCGCAGCTCGCCTCTCAAGTTCTTGGAGATCGCTTCGGGGGCGGGCCTGCGTGGGGGAGCGATCGGTTCGCGTCCAGGAACGCCAGCGCCTTGGTCAGGAACATCTGCGGTGCACTATGACCAGCGGCGGCCCATGGCCGCGCCTTTCGTAGGCGATGGGTCGCGGCCGAAAGAATGCGTCCACGATGCAAGGATTCAGGCCTATAGTAGGGAGGATCGTGCAAGTGATGACCTGGAATTGGGCCGCGCGAATTGGCGGAATAACTGTGGCAGCGGCGTTGCTTGGAGGCAGCCACGGCTACGGGGTCAGGGACGTCGTGCTTGCGGCGGAAGAGGGAGGTCCGGCGGGGCCGCAGGTCAGGGCCCGCGCGCGAAGTGAATCGTTGACCCTGGTTGACACGATCGATTTCAGCAAGTGGCGGCCGGACACCTTCGCGGTGAGTCCGGACGGCATGAGGATGGCGTATGCGTCCCTTGAGGAGTCCGGGAGGGGCCACATGGTCATCGACGGCAAGGCGGGCAAGGGCTATGCGGGCCTGGCAGGCAAACCGGCATTCAGCCCTGACAGCCGGAGGGTGGCCTACATTGCAATGAACACCCAGAATCAATGGGTTGTGGCAGTGGACGACGGGGAGAATCCCGACAAACACCCGTCAGTCAAGGGCCATGCCGGGGTGTCCCCTGAACTGTGCTTCAGTCCCGACGGACGCAGATTGGCCTATGTGGTAGTTGCCGAGTCCGGAGGCGCGGTGAAGCAGGCCGTGGTGGTTGACCACCAGGAAGGCGCCAAGTACGACGCAGTTGATGGGCTGGTTTTCTCGCCAAATGGCCAGAGGCTGGCCTACGCTGCCAAGACAGGAAATCAGTGGGCCGTTGTGGTGGATGGGAGGGAAGGACGCAGGCATGACAGCGTATTCACTGGTACCCCGGTGTTTAGCCCGGATGGTCGTCACCTTGCCTACGGTGGCAGAGAGGGCCATCGCTCCTTCGTCGTCGTTGATAGAAAGCGGGAACACGACTATGACGACCTGGGCGGAATGGTCCGGTTCAGTCCTGACAGCACGAAAATGGTCTACTCGCCCAATGTGGGAAAGCGGCGGGCTGTGGTGGTCAATGGAGATGAACTCGGGCTGTACGAGCGTGTTGATGACAGCAGCTTCGTGTTTTCCGCGAACAGCAAGCGTCTGGCCTACAAGGCCGGGGACGCGAATAGCTGGTTCGTGGTTGTCGACGGGAAAAGGGGCAGAACCTACGCTGGCGTGGGCCGGCCGGTGTTCACGCCTGACGGCAGCAGAGTGGCGCACTCCGCCTGTGAACGGTGCGGGGGTGGCGCAGGGAATACTGCGGCGATGTTTGTCGTGGTTGGCGGAGAGAGAATCGGCGCCGAGTACACCGACATCGACGACCGCATCGAATTCAGCGCGGATGGAAGCCGGATGGCGTTTGCAGCCAAGAGGGGGACCGCCCAGTTTGTGGTGGTGGACAAGAAGGAAGAGAAGGCCTATGCCGGCGTCATGTCGGAGAGCCTGGAATTCAGCCCGAGCGGACGAGACTTCGTCTATGCGGCCGCCAACCACGCGGGCAGTGGCTTTGTGGTGGTCTCGGGGGTGGAGGGAAAGGAGTTCGATGCGGTGGGACTCCGCGGCTTCGAGGGAAGTCTGCTTCAGGGAGGTCGGGTGCTTTTCGAGGACGACCGCAGCTTCCGTTACTTGGCCTGTATGAGGGAGAGGGTGTACCTGGTGCGGAACACGGCTCGCGGTCGTTGAACCAGCATTTTCTGATGCCCCCGGGGCTGCAACGGGTGGCAAGACACGGCATCATCACGGGGTGCCTAGCGAGAGCCCACGAGAACCACCGCCCCCTGGCGCAATATCTCAACGCGCTCCCCACGCACGCGGGCCAGCGTGCTGGGCGGACCGCCAAGGGTGGTGCCGCCGTCGAGGATCAGGCAGTTCTCCGGTGCGAAGTAGGCCGCGACGTCACTGGCCGTACGGGGTGGGGCTGCGCCTGCGGGGTTGGCACTGGTGGCGGTGATGGGGCCGCCAACGGCTGCGACCAAAGCTTGTGCAAGTGGATGGGGCGATACACGAACGGCCACACATCCATCGGCCACGATCGATGCGGGCAAGCCGGGGCGCGCGGGCAAACCCAAGGTCAGTGGCCCGGGCCAGTGCTGCGCCATCAAGCGCTCGGCCAACGGCGAGATTCCGCTACACAAAGAAGCCAGCATTTCGCGGCCGGAAACCAGCAATGAGAAAGCCTTCTCGGCTTCGCGGCCCTTCAATGCGCGCAATTTGGACAATGCGCTCTCATTAAGCGCGTCGACGGCCAGGCCGTAGAAGGTCTCGGTCGGATAGGCGACGACTTCGCCGCGAAGAATGGCTGCGGCGGCTGCGGCGACGTCTACCACTTCTCGCGCACTTCGGCGTCGGCCTCGAGCACCTTCTGCAGGCGCGCTTCGCGTTCGGCGGTCACGGCCTTGGCTAGCGCGGAATCGCCGAGCGCAATGATCTGCGCAGCCAACAAGCCGGCATTCTCGGCACCACCAATAGCCACAGTCGCCACCGGGATTCCCGGGGGCATCATAGCCGTGGACAGAAGCGCGTCCATGCCTTGCAAACTGCCGGACACAATGGGCACGCCGATCACCGGGTGAGTGGTGTGCGCTGCCACCGCGCCGGCCAAATGAGCCGCGCCCCCCGCACCGCAGATGAAGACCTTGGTGCCTGCCTTGGCCGTGTCGCGCACATAGGCTGCCGTCTGCTCGGGCGTGCGGTGGGCCGACAGGACGCGCACGTCAACACTGAGGCCGAGCTTGCGGCAGACCTGCGCAGCTGGCTTCATGATTTCGAGGTCGGATTTCGACCCCATCAAGACAGCGACGTCGTTGCCCAGTTTTCCGCTCATGTTCGTCCTCGCAGGCCAATGTCTTTTCGATAGTGCATGCCATCCCACCGAATACGGTCAATACCACTGTAGGCGCGGGCTCGCGCTGAATTGAGATCCGCACCCCGCGCGGTCACGCCCAGTACGCGGCCGCCACTGGTGAGCAAGCGCTCTCCCTCGCGCTTGGTGCCGGCGTGAAACACGACGAGATCTGTGCCTTCACCAGCAAGCTGTCCGTCTTCCGCCAAGCCCTCGATCGCATCGCCGCTGCGCACCTTGCCGGGATAGCCCGCGGCTGCCAGCACCACGCATACCGAGATGCTGGTCGACCAGGTCGGCGAGCCGGCGGGCAACTCTCCCTTGGCCGCGGCCAAGAGCCAAGGCAGAAGGTCATCTTCCATGCGCGGCAGCACCGCTTGCGTCTCGGGATCGCCGAAGCGACAGTTCCACTCGATGACCATGGGCCCGCGATCCGGCGTCAGCATCAGCCCGCCGTAGAGCAGTCCGCGGAAGGGCCGGCCCATGGCGGCCATGGCGGCCACTGTGGGTGCGAAGATGGTTTGGGCGATGCGCCGGGTGAGAGACGCGTCGACCAGTGGCGACGGTGAATAGGCGCCCATGCCCCCCGTGTTGGGCCCGCGATCGCCGTCGAAGACCGCCTTGTGGTCCTCGGCCGTGGCCAGCAGCACGAAGCGCTCGCCATCACACAGGGCCATCATGGAACACTCGCGGCCGGTCAGGCGTTCTTCGATCACCACGCGCGCGCCCGCGTCGCCGAAGCTGCGGTCGAGCAGCATGGAACGGGCGGCGGCCTTGGCTTCATCGCGCGAGGACGCGACCACCACGCCCTTGCCCGCACACAGTCCGTCAGCCTTGACCACGACATCGCCCGGCTGGCGGTCGATGAAGGCCGCGGCCGCCGCGAAGTCGCTAAAGCTGTCGTAGGCCGCGCTGGGCACGCCCGCGCGTTTCATGAGATCCTTGGCGAACTTCTTCGAACCTTCGATCTCGGCTGCGGTCTGCGACGGGCCGAAGAACGGCATGCCTTTCTTGGCAAAGGCATCGCCCAGTCCCTTGGCCAGGGCAGCCTCAGGGCCGCACACAACGAAATTGATGCGCTCGCGCTCGGCCAGCGCCAGCAAGTCGTCGACCGCCTCGGACCCCACCGCTGCCAAGCTGACCTTACCGGCGCCCGGTCCCTTGCCGCGCCCGAGGGCTTCGATGCCGGGGTTGCCTGGTGCGGCCACCAGGTGATGGCACAGCGGACTTTGCAGCAGTTTCCAGGCCAGCGCGTGCTCACGCCCGCCTGAGCCGACGAGAAGAATCCTATTTGCCATTCGGAGACTTGTCTGAGGGATCGACAATGGACAGGGCGGGCTTGCCCGCGCTTCGCGACTCCGGCTGGGCGGCCCCGCCAGGCCGCGCGTCGAGCATGAAGTGCGGCTCGCGAATCACGGCGAAACGGCCGCCCAACATGAAAGCCGGTGTTCTGACCAAGGGTGGTGAAACCACCGGTGGCACCCAGGAACGCACCACCGGTTCGTTGCCACTCGACGAGCGCTTGGGCGGTGAGCCCTTGGATGGTCGACTGTAGATGGCCATCTGTCGCCTCCTTCCTGACCTCGCTAAATAGGATGCTGCAAGCGATGTGGTTAGTGTCGGAAGTGACGCTCGCCGGTAAAGACGAGTGCAATCTTGTGCTCGTCGGCCGCGGCGATGACTTCAGCGTCGCGCACTGATCCGCCGGGCTCGATGATGGCCGTGACGCCGGCCTTGGCCGCCTCGTCCACGCCGTCGCGGAAGGGAAAGAAAGCGTCCGAGGCGAGCACCGAGCCGGCCAGAGGAGAGCGTGCCTTTGACACGGCCAGCTTGACCGAGTCCACGCGCGACATCTGGCCCGCGCCCACGCCCAAGGTGCGGCCGCCGCCCACGAACACGATGGCGTTGGACTTCACGTGCTTGGCCACGCGCCAGCCGAAGTCGAGGTCAGCCAGCTCCTGTGCCGTGGGCTTGCGCGCGGATACCACCTTGCCGGCCGAGGCTGCCGAGGTAGTGGTGTCGCTCGATTGCACCAGCATGCCACCCGAGATGGCGCGCATGTCGAGCTGGCCGGCCGCGCCGGGCGCCAGCTTGGCGCGTAGCAGGCGCAGGTTTTTCTTGGTGGCAAAGACCTGCAAGGCCTCCGGCGTGTAGTCGGGCGCTACCACGCATTCCAGGAAACCCTCGCCCATCATGCGCGCCAGATCCGCGTCGGCGGTGCGGTTGAAGGCCACGATGCCGCCAAAGGCAGACACGGGGTCGGTTTCCTTGGCCAGGCGGAAAGCTTCGTTGATGCCCTTGTCGGACACGGCAATGCCGCAAGGGTTGGTGTGCTTGATGATGCACGCCGCAGGAGTTTCGAACTCCGCGCACAACTTCATGGCGGCGTCGAGGTCGAGCAGGTTGTTGTAGGAGAGTTCCTTGCCCTGCAGAACCTCGGCCTTGGCCAGCGACATCCCGGACGGCGCATCCCAGGAATAGAAGGCGGCCTTCTGGTGCGGGTTCTCGCCGTAGCGGAGCACGCGCTCCAGGTGCAGCGAGGGGTGCATGGTGGTCGGGAAATCCGAGGCGACCTTGCCATCGTCCCCGAGCCGGCCCAGGTGGCTGGCGATGGCGCCGTCGTAGGCAGCGGTATGGGCAAAGGCCTTGCGGCACAGCTCGAAGCGCAGCTCGGCCGAGATCTGACCCTTGCCTTCGATCTCGCCCAGCACGCGGTCGT
>PMBY01000048.1 GCA_003153875.1 Myxococcales bacterium
GGAACATAGGTCGAACAAGTGCGTATCTGCGCGTGCATCACCAGGCTTCAAAAAGTCCGATAACCGCCTTTACGTCAACAAGCCCCTATACCCGGACGCTGTTGCGAACAAGAAGTTCACAACGTCTTCGCACACAGCAGCGCCAAGAATGGTCTCGTCATCGGGGGCGTGGCGGGGCGGCCGAAAGAAACTTGACGATCTTGTCCATCACGGCACCGAAGTGGACGTGCGAGTAGACAACCGAATTGTGCCGGGGCAGCCTGGCCAGGTCGTCGGGCAGGTCCGCAGCCGGAGGAAACTGGAAATCGTCCTTCATGATGGGAACTATCCGCTTCTGTGCCGCGAGGGCGCGCGCGACCTCGCGGCGTAGCCAGTCTTCCGATGCGCCACGCTTGTCCAGGCTGCCCGGAGAAAGGATGACAATGAAACCGGTGGAGTTGTCGAGATGCTCGAGCAGCTCTTCGTCGAAGTATCGCGGTCCAAGGTCCTCAACGTCGAGAAATGCCCGAAAGCCCCTGGCCTTGAGTTCGCCCCGGATGAGGCGGGCCGTCTCGCTGTCGCCCAGGCGGCGATAGCTGATGAAGACATCCCATTGCTTTCTGACATGCGGCTCTGGATGGCCCTTTGCGGTCGCCGGTTGGTCGGCCAGCAAAATCCCGTATTGCGTGCTCCCGGGTATTTCGATCCTTGGAAGGAAGGGGAAGCGACAAGGCTTTGTCCTGAGCAAGAATGCCCCGCCAGAAAGCGGCTCACTGCCTTCTTCCACCTCCGCCCCCTCCACCATGGCAAGCAGGCTCTCCACACGCGTCCCCCATGGCAGGATGTCGGCGTCGCACTCGCGTGCGAGCAGCAGGAGACGAACCGCATAACCAGCGACCTCGTCGGCCTTGCCTAAACCGCCGCCGGCAGTGCGGTTGGCCTCGCTCACGGCATGCAACACCCGCGGGTTGCCTTTCAGGCTGGCTATCGTTTGGCGAAGAAGGGACGCCTCGTCGGCGGCGACCCGCGGCTTCAGATCCGTCGGGAGCGCCACGAGTTTTCCAGAAAGCTCTGGGATTTGCAGCACGGACCGCTCGATGGCGCTCATTCCACCGTAGATCTCGTACAGCACACGCTGGTAGCAATTCGAGAGAGTTTCGAGAAGCGTGCTCGCAACCCGATCGACGCGACGGCCGGAGGACTGCAGTGCGACCGCTGGAAGGAACGAACGATCAGCAACGATGTTCGCTCGCTGGCTCATGAGAGGTAGCCTGCACCGCTTTCAAAGAGCGCCTTGGTCGCAGCGGCGAACAGCCCCTGACTCTGTATTCGTTCCATCAGTTGGCAGCCCCATTCGAACTCGCGCGAGAGCCGGGCATTTTTCGACCAAAGGTGGAACTGAAAGGCCCGCGGTGACATGGCGTCTTCAACGAGACCGCTCGCTACTCCCCTCGTTAGTTCCGGGAATGCTGCGAGCTGGTGCCGGCGCAGAATCCACAGATGCGTCTGTAGTGCGTGAGGGAGAAGCTTGCTCACGACCGCCGACGACGTCGGTGGTCGAACCTCGGCATAGATGTGCCGTTGCAGCTGGGCCAGGATCCAGCGCATCCGAGCCACGGAGTCCCACCAGAGCGACCACAGGGGTTCGTTGCCCGACTCGTATCCGGCGGCGTTGACGGAGTTCTCGAAGATCTGCACGAGCGCGTTGCATCGGCTCTGCACGTAGGCGTACACGATGGCAAGATTTCCCTCGCCGGAGAGAGGTGCCTCTCCGAGTCGCGTGAGAGCTGGGTGCAACCGCGCGTGCCGCTGCCTGAGGCGAAGCGCACGTTGCTCGTCCAGTCTCGCATCCCCGGTGGTTCGGTCGAGCAACATAGTGGAGGCCTGGGCAAACTGCGCGCAGGGGCCGAACGAGGCGGTGCACAGGGCGGCAACGTAATCGATGACGTCGATCAGGCTATCCACGATGCCCAGCACAGCATCCCTTTGAGAGCGGGGCGCAAATTCCGCTAGCGAGGCGATCAGCGAGGTGGCGACGGCGTGGTCTGGTTGCCGAATCCCGAGGACAGGCTGTCGGTTGACGTCGGGGAAACCGATGGTCGTCTGCAATCGAGCAAGGGCGGAGGTAACGAAGTTGCGCGCAGGGGAAGCGGCTCCGCTGGGCGGCCGCACCGGCCCGCGGCGGTATAGATTGGAAAACAGCCCTTGCGCGTGCTGGCCCTCTGGACTCTGGGGCGTCTCGCCGGCCGCTTCTCGGAACAGCTTCGAGCAATCTATCCCACACAAGACGAGTCCGAGCAGGAGCAGGAGGATCTCGTCGCCGCGCGTTTCCCACGTCCTAGCGCGAAGGCGCGGTGTGGAGGTGATCCGCACTGTCTCGCCCTCAAGTCCCATCTCGAGGCCCGTGGCGGTGAGCAGCTCCGGGATTGGCAGGCGGGACAATGCCGGGCGGGGCGTCGCCGTGATGGTGCCCCCGATGGTCGCGAGCAGGTCGTCGACGAAATTTGGATGGTCGTCGGCCAAGTGCAGGTGACATCCCCGGGTGTAGCCGGAGAGGAAGGCACGGAAGTGGTCGAACGTCATCGTAGCCGCGGGAACCACGAAGTCGGTGGCCATTGTGGTCGGGTGAACCTCCACTTGCTGAGCCCCGTCGAAGTCGATGAGCATGACTTCGAAGTCGGGATTGGACACCAGGTTCCCTTCGTGCAGGTCGCGATGGATGACTCCGGCCGCATGAATGTTGGCAAGACCCTCGCCAAGTTTTTGGCGCACAAAGGTACCCGGGGCTTGATCCACCTCGCTGAGGCTGAAGCAACGATCCGGGCTGAACAGTGGAAACGAGAATTCGGGCGTACCTCCCGATTTGTCCCAGGGGTCACCAGTATCGTGCATGGAAGCCTCTCAATCTCCGGTCGGCGCCATGAGCGCAAGCTGAATTCTAGTCCATTCTGGACAATCGTTCCGGCAAATGCAATCGGTCTCCGTGCCCTTGGTGTCCAGAAATCCATCGCCCTGCTGCGAACGAAGACATTTTGAACTTCTTGTTCGTGTCCTTCCGGCCAGCGTGCGTGAAATCGCTGTAGCGCAAGGGGTAGCTTGCCATCCGAAGTGGAGGATGGCTCATGCGACAAGGATACAAGTTCGAGATCCCGGGGGAGATGGCGAAGGTCAGGCGCGATATCGAGGAATGGCGGTCGATTCGCACGAAGCGTTGTCGGCTGCCTGATTGGCTGTGGGAGGCTGCGGCGGCGCTTGGGCGGACGCATGGCATTTACCGAACGGCCCGAGCCCTACACGTGAGCTATGAGTCGCTCAAGCATCGAGTGGTTTTGGGGACTGGCGGGCGCCCAACAGACACAGTGAGGCAGACCGCGGTTCCGTTTATCGAGCTGCGCCCGGCGCCGCTTGCCACAACGCCGGCCCCGGCGCGCGGGCCGGAGGTGGAGTTGGTGGGTGTGCAGGGCGAGAGGATGGTGATNNCCGATTTTCGCCGTGGGATAGATGGACTGGCCCAGCTTTGCCGGACGACGCTCAGTGGGGATCCCTTCAGTGGGACGGTCTTCGTCTTCCGCAACCGGCGGGCCACTGCTGTGAAAATTCTGGTGTATGACGGCCAGGGTTTCTGGCTATGCCACAAGCGATTATCGAAAGGGAAATTTCGCTGGTGGCCATCGAGTGCGGACAAGGCAGCGACGGCCATGCAGGCACACGAGCTGCAGGTGCTGGTGTGCGCGGGCGATCCGTCGGCGACACGGGCGGCGCCGGTGTGGCGGCGGGTCAGTGTCTGAGTCGGTCATGGTGCAAAAAAAACTTGCGCGCGCCGTTCAGTGGATAATTGTGCAACCAGGATGAGCAAGCGGAGGCGACACCGACACGCCTCGCCGCCCAGGCGGCGCGACCTGCCGCTCGCGGAGTTGCTCGGGATTGTCGAACGGGCCAAGGCTGGGAACATAGGTCGAACAAGTGCGTA
>PMBY01000056.1 GCA_003153875.1 Myxococcales bacterium
TCCCAGAGGGAGAGGGTGGTCTACCTCAGCTTTTCCGGCGCAGTTCCGCCGCTTAACGCCTATGCCCCTGACCCCTCGGGCTGTCGAGGACAGGTGAGCGAGCCTCTACTTCGCGTTCCAGACCTTGAGTGTGTCTGGCGAACCTTGGGCGCGGATGCCGTTGTCGGTGAGGATCTCCTCGGTCGCGGCCAACGCTTCCGATCGCGCGAACACGAGAGCCTCGCCCGCGTGGCCGGCAAAATCGACGGTCATGAATTCGTCGCGGGAATCTCGCAGGATTTGTACGAGATGGCGCAGGTTCTTGATGGGGATGCGGTTGACGGCTGTGACCACATGCCCCGCAGGGTTGCTGTAGCCCACGGCCAGCTTGTGGGGAAGGAAGGGCGACGAGACGACCACGATCTCCTCTCCATCGAAAGAGGGCGGATCGAGAAACCGGCTCATCACCGGAGTGCCGATGAAGCTGAACCCCCCACGATTCCAGCCACTGGCCGCGCCCACGAATTGCATCGAGGCACTGGAGAAAACCAAGGGTCCGTAAATGAAGTACGAGGGATACTTGCCGGCCAGGTCGGCGACCAGCATCGGTCGGGTCGTGGGGACCGGCAACTGGAGGGAAAGTTCCTTGCCCGCGCGAACCACCGTGAGCGGAACCTTTCCGTTCTTGGCCAGCTTCTGAATGAGATACTGAAAGCGAACGCGTAGATTGTTCCCCAGGTTAACCATCCCCTGGTCGTCAATCTTGGTGTCGCCAATCCGGGTGATGAGGTCCCACTTCTTGAGCGGATTGCTCGACCCCTTGCCGTAGGGCAGGTTGACCACGATACCCTGGACCGATTTGTCCACCTTGAGAAAAGCCCGCAGCGCTGGATTCTCCAGCGTCTGGAGATCGTCGAACATGGCCGGCTTCCCGTCGTACTTTCCGTCCGCCAGGTCTTGCAGGAAGAGTTCGATCTCTTCGCAGGGGATGATGTAGCCGATGTTCTGCGCGCCTCCCAGCTGCCCGAAGACCAGCCCTACCATCTTGTCGTCGGCAATGGCCGGGCCGCCGCTGTTGCCGTGATTGATGGCGGCATCGATCTGGATGCGCAGGCCGGACTGGGAGGAGCTGTAGGTGGCGAACTCGATGCGTGACACGATTCCTTTGGTAATCGATAAACTCGTTCCACCCGTGGGAAAGCCATAGACCATCACCGCGTCCTTCACCCTGGGCAACGTGGCGGCGCGGCCCAGAGCAGGACGCGAGTCGAAGAAGCTTTCGTCGTCCAGCTTGAGAAGCGCGAGGTCGATCTCGGGCGCGACCGCCACAACCGAGGCCGCGACTTTGTCACCCGCATGGTTGGCTTGCACCTCAATCTGGCTGGCGTAAGTGACCACGTGAGCGTTGGTAAGGATTCTTTTGCCCTCGACAATCACGCCACTCCCAGTCAGCTCGTGTGGCGATTGCTTGGTCCAAGGCTTGGTGAAATCAGGATCGCGGCGAGTCGAGAACACTTGAACAACGGAATTGCCGATGCGATCCGCGCTGGCCTCCACCGGTGCGGCCTGGGCCGCCTCGGCGGCTCGGGCGGTCCAGACGGGGAAAAGCAACGCAAGGGTAAGGGTTGAGGCTAGGACGATGGGAGTGTGCATGATTCCTCAAGGCTCAAGCGGCGGGCGCAGTGGACGTTGCCATCAAGAATCGCAGCGTCGTACGCACCAGGATGGGATGCAGGGAAAAGGTTACTACAGTTGCCGAGAGTTTGGGTGCCAAGGGTTGAGCGGCTGGCCCCTGTCTTGCGTCTCAGGACAGGTGCGCGAGCCGAGCATCAAACATTGGAAGGGTGGTCATGCCAAAATTCGAAAATCTGCACGTCGTCATCCTGGCGAGTGGAGAGGATCACCGTCTGAAGTCGCTTCCACTTGATGGAGCATCCCGGCAACGGCCGCCGATCGGGCGACCTGTTCGACTCCTACGTCGAGTCCTTCGGGAATTGGATGCTCGAAGAACGCCCACAGGTGACGGAAAGAGGCTGATGACCCAGCTAGCCGTGCTAGACATCCCTGTCGTGTGAACAAGATGGGTCGTCAGCCACGAGAACGGTCTTCCAGCAGAGGAACGGCCCAGGGTGGATCTAGCGACAAGCGCCCACACGCCGACGCCGAGCCGAACAGCCTGGCCCAGCAGCGACAGCTCGCGCTGGATGCCGCGCGCATGGGGTGGTGGCACTACGACCCAGTGACCCGCGTAGCCACCTACGACAAGCGCTACACCGAGATCTTCGGGGTCTCTGGCTCCCAAGAACTGAACGAGGAGATTTTAAAGCTCCTGCACCCGGACGATCTGGCGCGGGTTTGGGCCGCGGTGGAAGCCGCCCTCGATCCAGCCAATCCCAGGCCCTATTCGGCCGAGTACCGGGTGAACCGACCCGACGGCACGATGGTCTGGGTTGAGGCACACGGACTGGCCACTTTCGAGGGCGAGGGCCGGGCTCGCCGCGCGACCAGCCTGGTCGGCACCGTGGCTGACATCACCGGGCGCAAGCAGGCCGAGGCGGCCCTGCGCGAGTCGCATGACCGGACCACCGCGATCCTGGCCAGCATCGCGGACGCCTTCTATTCGCTCGACGACCAGTGGCGGTTCGTCATGGTGAACCCGGCGGCCGAACGAGCGCCCTTTGGCCGGCCCGCGAGCGAGTTGGTCGGCAAGGTCATCTGGGACATGTTCCCAAAGATCGTGGGCACCCGCGTTCATCAGCACTATCTCGATGCGGTGGAGAAGCGCAGCCACGAGCATTACGAGGCGCCCTCNNGAAAGCGAGCAGAGATTTCGAACCATCGCAGAAGCTCTTCCCGTCCTGATCTCTCTCAGCCGCACGGAAGACTCCACCATTGTCTTTACCAACACCGCCTACAACGAAGCCTTCGGATTTCGCAAAGAGGAAATCATTGGTCGCAAAGGACCGGAGGTGTACTACGACCCGGCTGACCGCGCGAAGATGATCGACGCCATCCGGGAGCAGGGCTTGGTCAGCAACTATCAGCTGAAAGCCAAGAGGGCCGACGGAACGCCCCTCTGGCTCCTGTCGTCGGTTCGCCCCATCACGTTCGGGGGCAAGCCGGCGATTCTCGGGGCGTCGATTGACATCAGCGAACGTGTGCGGGCCGAGGAGGCGCTGCGCGCGAGCGAGGAACGCTTCAAGGCCATCGCCGACAACACGCCTGACCACATTCTCATCCAGGACCACGACCTGCGCTACCAGTTGGTGATCAATCCGCAGATGGGACTGACCCAGAAGGACATGATCGGCAAGACCGACCAGGATTTCTTGTCGCGCGAGGATGCCGACAAGCTGACCGCTATCAAGCGGCGGGTGCTGGAGACGGGTGAGTCGATCCATGTGGAGCTGCCGATCGCCACTCCCCAGGGGGAAGCGCAGTTCTTCGACGGATCCTACGTGCCCAGGCGCAATGCCCAGGGTGAGATCGACGGCCTCATCGGCTACTTCAAGAATGTCACTGAGCGCAAGCGGGCGGAACAAGAGCTTGAGGCGGCCAACCAGCAACTGCGCCAACAGGACCTTCACAAGAACCAGTTCCTGGCCATTCTCTCGCACGAGCTGCGCAACCCGCTCGCGCCCATTCATAACAGCCTCTACATTCTCGACCACGCACCCTCGGGTGGTCAGCAGTCCCAGCACGCCCGCGATGTTATCGGCCGGCAGATCGGCCAGCTCACACGCCTGGTAGACGATTTGCTCGACGTCACGCGCGTCTCGCGCAACAAGATNNGTCGCGCGGTGGACGACCATCGCTCCCTATTCGAGGAAAAGGCAGTCACGGTGGAAGCGACCTTCGCGCCGGAGCGCTTACCGATGCGGGGCGACGTCGAGCGTCTCGCCCAGATGGTGGGGAACCTCCTGCAGAATGCGGCCAAGTTCACCCCGGCCGGCGGGCGGGTCAGGGTCAGCACCGCAGCCGCCCCGGCGAAAGCTCGCGCCATCCTGCGGGTC
>PMBY01000282.1 GCA_003153875.1 Myxococcales bacterium
GGGCGTCGATTGACATCAGCGAACGTGTGCGAGCCGAAGAGGCGGCGCGGGCGAGCGAGGAGCGCTTAAAGGCCATCGCCGATCACACGCCTGACCACATACTCATCCAGGACCGCGACCTGCGCTATCGCTTGGTCATCAATCCCCAGATGGGACTCACCCAGAAGGACATGATCGGCAAGACCGACCACGATTTCTTGTCGCGCGAGGATGCCGACAAGCTGACCGCTATCAAGCGGCGGGTGCTAGCCACGGGTGAGCCGATCCATTTGGAACTGCCGATCGCGACTCCCCAGGGCGAACCGCAGTTCTTCGACGGGTCCTACGTGCCCAGGCGCAATGCCCAGGGTGAGATCGACGGCCTCATCGGCTACTTCAAGAACGTCACCCAGCGCAAACAGGCGGAACAAGAGCTGGAAGCGGCCAACCAGCAACTGCGCGAACAAGACCTCCACAAGAATCAGTTCCTGGCCATTCTCTCACACGAGCTGCGCAACCCGCTCGCGCCCATTCGCAACAGCCTCTACATTCTCGACCGCGCACCCTCGGGTGGTAGCCAGTCCCAGCACGCCCGCGACGTTATCGACCGACAGATCGGCCAGCTCACGCGCTTGGTGGACGACCTGCTCGACGTCACACGCGTCTCGCGCAACAAGATTCAGCTGCAACCCCGTTCACTTGAACTGAATGATCTGGTTCGTCGCGCGGTGGAAGACTATCGCTCGTTGTTCGAGGGAAAGGCAGTCACCGTCGCGGCGACTTTCGCGCCGCAGCCCTTGCCCATGCGGGGCGACGTCGAGCGTATCGCCCAGGTGGTGGGGAACCTCCTGCAGAATGCGGCCAAGTTCACCCCGGCCGGCGGGCGGGTCAGGGTCAGCACCGAGGCTGCCCCGTCGAAGACTCACGCCATCCTGCGGGTCATCGACAGCGGAGTTGGCATCGAGCCGGCGCTGCTCGGCCGGTTGTTCCAGCCCTTCATGCAGGCCGACGCATCCCTGGATCGCAGCCAGGGTGGCCTGGGGCTTGGCTTGGCGCTGGTCAAGGGCCTGGTGGAGATGCATGGCGGTGAGGTTCATGCGCACAGCGACGGCCTCGGCCAGGGGGCGGAGTTCGTGATCGAGCTGCCGCTCGACCAGGGTACGGGCAAGGAGCCGAGCACAAGCCCAGCCCGGCCCGAGGCACGCTGCCGACGGGTGCTGGTCATTGAGGACAATCGGGACGCGGCCGACAGTCTGCGCGAGGTACTCGAATTCGGCGCGCATGTCGTCGAGGTTGCCTACAACGGTCCCGACGGGCTCCACCGGGCTCGAACCTTCAATCCCGAAATCGTCCTCTGCGATATCGGCCTGCCCGGCATGGACGGCTACGAGGTCGCGCGCGCCTTCCGGGCCGACCCGGCCCTGAAAGATGTGTTCCTGGTGGCCCTGAGCGGCTACGCCCAGCCCGATGACCTGCAGCGGGCACGCGACGCTGGCTTCGACAAGCACCTCGCCAAGCCATCGAGCTGGGAGAAGCTGGAGGAGCTGCTTGCGGATGCCCCGGTTACTTGACCGAAGGTGAAGGCGTAGGCGGCCACCCCGTGGCCGTGAACCCGCAGCGCCACCTCGAGTTCGCCGTAAGGACCGCTCCACAGATTGAAGAGATCGTGNNGGCTTGGCCGTCCACTTCCACGTCGGCGGTGCGCGCCGGGGTACCGGGCTCCAGTCCCAGCACCAGGTTCACTTCGCCAGCCAGCGCGTGAACACGAACTCAGGCGTGTGGATCAGGGCAGGAGGATGGTCAGGACTCCCGCCAAGAAGAGAATTGCGTAGATGCGCAAAGGCCAGGACCTCCAACGCCCTAATCATTGGATGCCCCCATTTGCCTGCGGTCGCAGCGGCCAGGGCACGAACTTGCAATCGACTACAGGCGCGGCTCCATTGGCGTCTGCCCCAATGCTCGTCGCTCCTATTGGCCCGACCGGCTCCCGCCTCCCCCTGAGGGTGGTCTCAAGATTGCACGGAGAATCTCGTCGATCGCCTCGACGCTGGACGGCTCACTGAGATGCTGTTCAAAGCCGGCCTGTGCCGCTCGCTCCATGTCCTCGGGCTCGATACCGCTGCTCGTGGAGACGAGGTGCACTCCTCTAAGCTGCTCGTCGGCCCGGAAGGCACGGGCGACATCGTAGCCATCCATTCCGCGCAAGCCGAGCGCACAGAGGACGAAGTCGGGATCGAACAGGTGTGCCTTGTCCAGTCCCTCGGGCCCGCTGCGCGCGACCTCGACCTCGTGGTCCCAGTGCTCAAGCGCCTCGCGCAAGTGGCTGGCAGCGTCGACGTTGTCCTCGATGACGAGGACTTTGTGTTTTTCAGCGTGGGCGCCGTTCGCGTTCTGGCCTTCGCGCGCGACGGAGCCCTTCTCGTCCAGCGGCAGCCTGATGGTAAAGCGCGCACCTCGATCAGGACCATCGCTGTGCACGCTGACCGCGCCTCCGTGCAACTCCACCAGACCTTTCACCAACCCCAACCCCAGCCCCATGCCGCCGCGACTCTGGCTCAGGCTGCGCTCAGCCTGGGCGAAGGGCTGAAACAGCCTCTTGAGCGTGTCCGGGTCGATGCCCAGCCCCGTGTCAGCGATCTCCAGTACGGCGCTATCCGAGGTCCGCGCGAGCACCACCGAGATCTTGCCCTTCTCAGGGGTGAACTTCGCTGCGTTGATGAGAAGATTGCCGATCACCTGCCCTAGCCGCGTCGGATCGCCGTCGATTGAGATGGCATCGTCCGGCAGCTCCAGCACCACCTCATGGTGCTCAAGGAAGGCGCGGTGGTCTTCCACGGTCCGGCGCACAACCTCAACCAGGTCGAGACGCGCGCGTTGCAGCCGGATCTTGCCTCGGCTGATGCGGGTGACATCGAGAAGGTCATCCACCAGTTGGGTGAGGTGACTCACCTGGCGGTCAATGACCGCCAGCGCCCGGCGCGCTTGCGGCCCGCCCGGCGTGGCCTTCTCCAGTATGTAGATGCTGTTGCGGATGGGCGTGAGCGGGTTGCGCA
>PMBY01000106.1:0-2336 GCA_003153875.1 Myxococcales bacterium
GACGCACAGGCGCGGCGGGAACTGCTGATTCCGGGGATGTTTGCCTTGCCCAAGGTCGATGCCATGGTGCTCGCCGATCTCGAGGGTGGGCATTTTCTCATCCAACGCTACAGTGAACTGGTCCGCCGCTCCGCGCTGCTTTCGACTGTGGCGGAGCGTTTGCCGGTCTCCGATCCCCGCCGTTTGCAATTCGCTATGCGGGATTTCCGGCCCGCCGAATGGGGTGAAACCAGTCACTGGGTACTGTGGGAGGAGGCTGGACGCCAGATCGTGCAGAAATGGAATCTGTCCTTGTCCGGCTACGACGCCCGCCAGCGCCCCTGGTACAAGGCAGCCATGGCCGCGTTTCGGGATCAAACCCTGCCCGAGGCGCAGGCCGCCGCATCGAGCCTGATAGCCTGGACGGGAGTCTATTCGCTTTTCACGACAAAGGCCGCCAGCATCTCAGCGGCCGTCGCCGCGCGCGACCCGTCGGGCGAAATCCTGATCGTCAGCTACGACTTGCCCCTGGATGAGATCGCGCAGTTCACGAGGTCCGTGCGACCCTCGCCGCGCGGGATGATGTTTGTGTTGACCGACGACGGAAGATTGCTCGGTCCGCCGCGAGAGACCCTGACCGACAACAAGCCGGACGCCGACGTGCCCGCGCTACAACTGGTTGCTCAAAGCGGCTCTCCGCACGTGGCGGCCGCG
Organism: Myxococcales bacterium; assembly: GCA_003153875.1. The sequence continues at coordinate 694 of PMBY01000106.1, forward strand.
GTGGCGACTTGGCAGGCCGACCACGGAGGCCGGCCCGATCGCTTTCGCCTCGCGCTTGACGGCGAAACTTGGTGGGTGGGATTCACGCCGTTCGAAATCGGTTCCGGGCACCGTTTCTGGATCGGCGTGCTGCTGCCCGAGTCCGACCTCATTCCGGTGGCCGGCCAGAATCAGTGGTTCATCGTCGGGGTCGGACTTCTGACCCTGCTTATCGCTGCCGGCCTGGCGCTGAGCCTTGCCCGCTGGTTCTCGAAGCCGCTGGCCGCGCTGGCCGCGCAAAGCCGTCGTATCGCCTCGCTCGACCTGACCGAAACCGCACCGGTGCGCTCCCGCCTCGGCGAGCTAGATCTTCTGTCCATCGCGCTCGGCGAGATGCGAGATGCCCTGCGCAGGTACATCGTAGAACGCGACCTATCCCGGCAGGAGGGACACGCGCGCAAGCTCGAGGCGGTCGGCCAGCTCGCCGCGGGCATTGCCCATGAAATCAACACACCGGCCCAGTACGTGGGTGACGGCGTCCACTTCCTAAAAGAGGCGTTTGAAAGTTACCAGCGGCTGGTTGCCCCGTACAGCCGCGCCGTGGAAGTTCTTGCGACAGCCGGCGGGCACGAGGCGCTGCTGAGCGAGATCCGGGAGATAGAGGAGGAGATCGACCTCGCCTACCTCGACGCGAATGTGCCTGGCAGCTTCGATAGTTGCCAGGATGGCATCAACCGCATCACGACCATCGTGCGGGCAATGAAGGAGTTCGCCCACCCCGACCAGAGGGAAAAGGCCAGCGCCGACTTGAACCAGGCCTTGCAGACCACGCTCGCCGTGGCCAAGAACGAGTACAAGTACGTGGCTGACGTCACCACCGAGCTGGGCGACCTACCGCCCGTGCTGTGCCATGTGGGCGACTTGAACCAGGTCTTCTTGAACGTAATCGTCAACGCGGCCCACGCCATCGGCGATGTGGTGGGCCAGGGAGGAGGCAAGGGAACGATCCGCATCACGACTTCGCAAGAAGGCGACCTGGTGCGCATCGACATTGCCGACACGGGCGCAGGAATTCCCGAGGCTATCCGCCCGCGGATCTTTGACCCGTTCTTCACCACAAAGGAAGTGGGCCAGGGCACCGGCCAGGGCCTGTCCATCGCTCGCTCCATTGTCATGACCAAGCACAACGGCTCGCTGACCTTCGAGAGCGAGGTGGGCAAAGGAACCACCTTCACCATCCGGCTGCCAATTGGGGGCGACGGAGTCGCGTAGCGGCTGCATGTTCCAAACTGTATCTGGCGGCATCACACGCCCCGCAAGATTTGCGCGCAGATGCCCCGAAGAAAGGAGGAGTAAGCGGGTGCCAAGTCTGCGTCGGCATGAGACAATTATAAACCGTTAGTCAGTTCTGAGGGGACAGTGTGATGAGCCACGGGACCGAAGAGCGCGACCGGCTGGTGCGGGAGAACGAAGCCCTTCGAAGCCAGGTCGCAGCGCTGAAGGCTGAGGCGGAACGCTTCAAGGCGGCCCCCTGCCTTATTGACGGCAGCGCGATCAGTTTGCCCGCCGAGAACCCCAATCCGGTGCTGCACTTTGCCGCCGATGGCACTCTGTTGTACGCCAATGCTGCCAGCGCATCCTTGCTCGACCAGTGGCGCTGTCCG
>PMBY01000106.1:2450-2822 GCA_003153875.1 Myxococcales bacterium
CAATCAAGCACTGGCTGACATGCTGGGGTTTTCCATCGAGGAGTTGCAGCAGCTCACCGCCAGCCAGATCACTCACCCTGATGATTTGGCCGAAACCCAGGAGTGCATTCGATCTCTCTTTGCCGGCGAGCGCCACACCTACCGAACGGAGAAGCGCTACCGACACCGAGATGGACATTTCGTAGTTGCGGACGTGAGCACGACCCTGCTGCGCGACGCCCAGGGGGATCCCCTCTGCTTGATGACGAGTGTGGTCGACATCAGCGAGCGCAAACGAATTGCCCACGACCTGGAGGCATCTGAGACGCGATACCGCCGTCTGTTTGAAGCGGCCAGGGACGGTATTCTGATCCTCGACGCGGACACCGGCCG
>PMBY01000069.1:0-220 GCA_003153875.1 Myxococcales bacterium
GCATAGGAACAGATCTTCGAGCTGAACAAGGCCTTGCGAATCATCTCGATGACGGCTGTCTTGTCGCCGCTGAACTTCGCTGTCGGTCCCGCCAGCACGCCAGCGGCAGCCACTCGCTCCTTCTTCAGGGCACTGAGGGTGCGGGCAAATACCGCGTCGGCAATTGTGGGCGCCGGGACGCCCAAGTCGAGCGACACCTGGCTGGTCCACTTGCCGGTGC
>PMBY01000069.1:361-8138 GCA_003153875.1 Myxococcales bacterium
TGCAGAATCGGTTTCACCAAGGGCCATGCCTCCGGGTTGCCGCCGGGCATGATGGCCGGTCCGTGCAGGGCTCCCTCTTCGCCGCCGCTGACCCCAGTGCCGATGTAGTAGATTCCGGTGCCCTGCAATTCCTTGATGCGCCGATCGGTATCGACGAACAAGGTGTTGCCGCCGTCGATCAAGAGATCGCCCGATTTGAGATGGGGACGCAGGTCGGCGATCACCGCGTCGACGGCCTTGCCGGCGGGAACCATCATCAGCACCCGTCGCGGTGTGTCCAGGTTGGCGACAAACTCAGCCACTGTGCGCGCGGCCACCACCTGCTTGCCTTTGGTTCGGGCTGCGAAGTTGTCGACCTTCTTGCCGTCGAGATCGAAGCCGACCACAGAAAATCCATGGCTCTCGATGTTGAGAGCCAGGTTTTCTCCCATTACCCCCAGCCCGACCATTCCAAAACTTTGCTTTGCCATGATCCTTCCCCCGTTCAATTCCGTTGCGGTCTACACACCACTGTAAGCTGAGAAGCCCCCGTCAATGGGCAGTACGATTCCAGTCACGAAGCCCGAGGCGGGCGACAGCAGCCATAGCACCGCGCCTACCAAGTCCCCGGGCGTTCCGAATCTGGCCATGGGCGTGTGGTCGATGATCTTGTGACCGCGGGCGGTGAGGCCCCCGGTCTCCTTGTCGGTGAGCAAGAAGCGATTCTGCTCGGTGAGGAAGAATCCCGGCGCGATGGCATTCACCCGGATGTTGGTCGAGTACTCTTGCGCCAGGTGCACTGCCAGCCACTGGGTGAAATTGCTTACAGCGGCCTTGGCCGCAGAATACGCGGGAATCCTGGTGAGCGGCCGGAAGGCATTCATTGACGAGATATTTAGGATCACGCCCTCCTTCTGCTTGACCATGCACCGGCCGAACGCCTGACTGGGCAGGATGGTCCCCTGCAGGTTCAGGGTCGACACGAACTGGATGGCTTCGGGCGGAATGTCGAAGAATGATTGCTCGGGGTTGGTGGTGGCCTTGGGATTGTTGCCACCGGCGCCATTGATGAGTCCGTCGATCTTGCCGTACTCCTTGATGACCTTGTCGGCTGCATGCTGAACCGCTGCCTTGTCGAGCACATCGATGAAGGCGGCCTGGTGGCCTCCNNCCCGGGCCATCTCACCGCACAAGACACCGCCGCCACCCGTGATAGCAATTGTCTTTCCGGTGAAGTCATAGGCGCTGATGAAGCTCTTAGGGTCCATGGTTGCTCCTAACTGATGAGTCGAAAGGTCTCAAACGCTACCCGCCGGCTCCCAAGAACAACGGCTCGATGTGGCGCTTGAGGATGTTGTCGGTCACGTGGGATTCAATGCTGGTGCGATTGGATTTGAGCAGAGCCAAGTACTGCGGCTGCTTCTCGGCCGCCAGGCGGAAGCTGATGTGCACCATCTGGCGGAAGTGGATATTATAGTGCTTGCAGGCCTGGTTGTGTTCGAGCGTCTCGACATACTCCTGGGCGCTGAACGAATCCACCTCGGCCGGCGTGGGGAGCGCCGCGCGGTGGATGGCAATGACTGTGAGATAGGGCTTGGCCATCTCGTCGTGGCGGTCGTAGGCCTCGCGATACAGGGCCTTGGCAAATGCCAATCCTTCGCCCCCGGCCGCGGCAAGCCCGATGACTTCCTCCAGCCAGGTGGTGCCCGCGGTCTTCAGGTGAAGACCGGCGTCAGCTTTCTTGATGGCCCGGTGGATGATTGGGTAAAGCGAGAACTTGTCGCTGCCCGAATGAATGCTCAGCTTGAGCGATGCCGGCAGCCCGAAGGTCTTCCGGGCAAACGCCAAGACCGCGAGATCTTCCTCGAACTCGCGGGCAAACCGCTGGCTGTCGCCCACGTAGTCGATCCCTTTGAGAAACTCGCCGGTGAACTTGGGCGCGACTGTGGCCACCGGGATCTTCTCGCGTGCGGCCGCAGCCAGAATGAAGAACAGTTCGGCGGGCGTCTGCGGGAGGTTGGCCTCGTCAAAAGACACCTCGGTGACGAAGTTTCCCTCGCCCTTCGCCTGCGCGATGTGGCGGTAGATACGGCCCGCCTCTTCGACCGCAAAAAGATACTTCGCGGCGATCGCTTGCAGAGACGCCGCAGTCACCGTCACCGGCTGGTCCACACCGGGGATGCGCAGCGCACCTGCAAAGCGCTGCATTTCGCCGACGTACCTGGCGATGGCTGCGTCCGACGCAGACTTGCCGATGGAGTCCGCGACGTCGATGGTGAAGAAATCGCTGGTCCCGAGGAACTTGTCGACTGTGGCCAGGCCAATATGATCCGCGTCGACAAAATAGGCGTCGCTCCACTGACAGGACTTGACCGCGGCATCTGCCTCGGCGCGTACGTCCTCAGGTCGTGTCCCGATCAGGGAGTGTTCGCGGTTCGACTTGTTCCACACCGGCGCGATCGCGACGCCACGATCTTTGGCAGCTTGAAAGGCCCGCAACTGCGCCGTCCCTTCCAGGCCAAAGCGGTCACCAATCCCCATGGAGTACTTGGAGATAGTTTTTGTCATGGGCATATAGGGGAGCTGACCCTCCCTTTTGGGTCATCGCACGTGAGGATGTCCGATAATCACTCGGACGTCAACCGCGACACCCGGGTTGACAGGCAGCGCCCTCCGACGGGAAACAGACCGGGCAGTCCATGAGGCGCGACCCTGGCGACTCGCTCCATTTCGGCCCGGCCCGCGCCATCTTCGCCGCGCGGCCAAGCCGCCCGTGGAATCCCCGAGGCCTACTTGCACTTCAGGGTAGCCAAACCCTTGCCCGCGCCGGCGACCGGCCGCAGACCATCGTGCACGCACTGGAACGGGTCCGCGGTATAGGTGTAGCCCAGCGCTACTGGGAAGGCCGCGGTCGTGGTCCAGTCGGTTGCGTTCACTGTGCCCGAGTTGCCCGCGTCCCACGTGATGCCGAAGGCATTGCCCGGAGATACGTCGGCTTTGCTCGCCAGGTTGTTGTTGCGCAGATCCCAGTAGCCGACTGCCGAACTGTCGCGCGCAGTCACTGGATTGAGCACCGTCTCGAAGTAGTTGCCCTCAACTAGCGAGTAGCCACCCATGCGGACGTTGACGCCCGAAACCATGACTTTGTAGAGGTAGTTATTGAGCATGTGAGAATAGCCGAAACGCTGCAAAGGAGTCCGAGAGCCGACGTTCTCAAAGAGATTGTGGTGAAAGGTGACGTGGCGAACCGGAGAATCGTCGTCACTGTAGCCGTTCAAGGAAACCTTGTGATGGTCGTGCATGTAGTTGTAGGAAATGGTGACGTTGTCGGCTCCCTTCTTGATGTCGATCATACCGTCGAAGGACGTGTCGCCCGCGCCGGCGCAATCGAGCATCGAACTGAACAGCTCATTGTGGTCGATCCAGATGTTCGTGGGAATGCCGCCACTCATTCCTTCCAGCGAAATCATGTCGGAATCACCACCGCCGGGGGTCAGGCCGATGGTCATGTTGCGAATGATGATGTTGCTTGAAGCAGCCGCGATGTGGATGCCAAAATTGGCGGCAGAGCCATCCGCACCCAGAATCGTGATGTTGCTCTTCTTCTTGATTTCAATGGTTTGAGCCGCCAAGGTGTGTTGCACGCAGGGATCGGAGATACTCGCGAAGTTAAATTTGCCTGTGTACTTGAGCACCAGACCGCCCGATCCCGAGTAGGCATCGATGGCTGCCTGCATGGCCGCCATGTCGGCGACACTCACCGCAGCGGCACTGCCACCGCCGGTCGTGCCCTTGCCATAGCCAAGCGGGCTGGTTTCGGGGGCGCCGGTACTTGCCGAGGAGCCAGCCGCGCCTGCTCCGCCGCCACCTGAGCCACCGGCACGTGTGCCCGCGCCCCCGCCGCCGGCAGCACTCCCGCCAGCCCCGCCGGTCGCGGTACTGCCGCCCGCCGTCGTGGTGGAGCCGGCCGTCCTTGTGCCGCCGGCTGCCGTCGTGCCACCGGTTGCTTTGCTCCCGCCGGCTGCGGTCGTGCCACCGGTTGCCTGGCTCCCACCCGCTGCCGACGTGCCGCCCATGCTGGTGCTGCCACCGGTAGACGGGATCCCGCCGGTCATCGTGGTGCCGCCCGTTGCCGTTGTGCCGCCCGCGTCGGTGGTACCGCCCGTCGCCCGTGTGCCACCGAGCGACGTGGTGCCTGCTCCTGAAATCGTACCGCCTGTGACGGTCGATGCGCCGGCCGTGCTCCCACTCGCGACCGTCCCGCCAACCGGCTTGCTCCCGTCAGTCGAGGTTATGCCGCCCGCACTCGCAACACCGCCGGTCTGCGTGACTCCACCACTACCCGGCGCAGAGGTGCCCGCGGTCCCGCCGAGGGATGCGTCAAGAGCTTTCGCTGAAGAGCCCGATCCGCCGCAGGCACAGACGAGAAGGCAGAAACAGGGGAGGACTCTGAGGATCTTGGGCATGGGCGCTCCTGGGTTTCTCGTTTCTTATCGAGTGTACGTGATGTTCTATTTGGTGCCCACGGGGAGTCTTTCTTTCGCCTGCCAGCGCTGTGGCGATTGTCGACGGCGGTTTCGGCCGAAGAAGTCCGAGGAAGCGGGCACTCAACATCGACACGGGAGAAATGACGATGAAGCGCAGGCTTGTTCTGGGACTTGGATTTGGCGCCCTGCTCACGCTCGGTCTGTTGACCGAGGGCTGCAGCAGCGACTCGAATGGCGGAGCTGGCGGCGCCACGGGTAGTGCCGGCACGACGGCCGGCGCAGGCTCAATGCAGACGGGCGGCACCCCTTCGGGTGGGACCACGGTTGCAGCAGGCGGAACGACCACGTCGCCGGGCGGGACCACGGTCGCGGCAGGGGGAACGACGACCTCGCCGGGTGGGACCACGGCTGCGGCAGGCGGAACGACGACGTCGCCGGGCGGAACCACGTCCGTACCTGGGGGCGCGACAACGCCATCAGGGGGCACGACCTCAGCGGGGGGAACGACACGGGTTTCCAGCGCGACCGCTTCCTCAGTCGGCGCGGCGACCGGCGGCAGCAGCCCGGCCGGTGGGTCCACGAAAGCGACCGGCGGGAGCATGCGGACCGGCGGCACAAGCAGCGCGACCGGCGGTTCAACGACCGCCGTGGGAGGAACCACGACCGCAGGGGGCTCGACCGCAACCGGCGGAACGAGCAAGACAGGCGGAAGCACGGCAACAGGGGGATCCTCAGCCGGCGGCACGACCAGTACCGGAGGCTGTGACGTCTGGGTGGCGTCCGATGGAAACGACACCAATCCCGGCACACAAGCCTCCCCGGTCGCGACGCTTGCGCATGGCTATGATCTGTTGTGTCCGCCCACCGCCGGGGCCGCAAATGGAGCCATCTGCGCGGGCAACCTGTCGACCATGTGTGTGAAAGCGGGAACCTATCCGCTCGCGGCTCGATTTCAAACCAAGAAGACCAGGATGGGAACCGCGTCGAGAATCATCACCATCCAGACGGACCCAGCCGCGGCAAGCAAGCCCGTGCTCGATTTCGCAACCCAGCCGCAAGTCAAGACCTGCGATCCCGGCGGCACCATGAACAAGAGCACCATTCTCAACGCCGACGGCAGTGCCGCCGACGACCAGACCAATCACGGGGGCGTGGATTTGTCCGCCGACTACTATGTATTCAAGGGCTTTGAAGTGAAGAATGCCAACGGCTGGGGCATCAGCGTGCAAGGCCAGCACATCACTGTTCAGGAGTGCGACGTTCACAACAACGGCGACTGTGGCATTAGCGTCCGCGCGGGATCGGGCTATGCCAACAGTGGGATGAACAACACGATTGTGAATTGCGATTCGCACCAGAACGCGGACAAACCCTGCAATGGAGCCAACGCGGATGGATTCTGCGCCAAGGAGAACTCAGCCACGGCGGGCTCGGGCAACGTCTTTGATGGCTGCCGATCCTGGGACAATGCCGACGACGGATTTGACTTCTACGGCTGGACCTCGCCCATCACGGTGAAGAACTCATGGACATTCAACATGGGAGCCACGACGGCAGGGTCTGGCAGCAATGGCAACGGATTCAAGATGGGTGGGAACGACGTGTCCGCTGCGCATGTCATGTCCAATGACTTTGCCTTTGACAACAACCAGGACAAGGGCGGCTCCCATATCTCCGACTGGGGCTTCACCAACAACTCCAACCCAGCGGCCATGACCTGCAGTAAGTGCGGCGCGTGGAACAACACCAATTCCAACGGCGGGGATTTCCAGGGCATCACCGTTCAGAATCGGGTCACCGCCTCGGCCACATCGGCGAAAGCGGCCGCGGCCAAACGCAACCCAGACGGAAGCCTGCCAGACATCACGACCCTGTGACATCTGGGCGCCGCCGCTTTCCTTCGAAGCTCACCTGCGGTAGCCTTGCGCCACCATGAAGCCCTTTCTCGACGAGCGTTTTCTGCTTGAGACCAAGACGGCTGAGCGCCTGTACCACGAGTACGCCAAGAATCAGCCCATCATCGACTACCATTGCCACTTGCCTCCTGATCAAGTGGCTGACAATCACCAGTTTGGGACGCTCACCCAGATTTGGCTGAACGGCGACCATTACAAGTGGCGTGCCATGCGTTCCAACGGCGTGGCGGAACGTTATTGCACAGGCGACGCGTCCGACTGGGAGAAGTTCGAAATGTGGGCCAGGACCGTGCCCTATACCCTGCGCAACCCACTGTACCACTGGACCCACATGGAGCTCGCGAATCCCTTTGGCGTGAAGGGCAAGCTGCTCAGTCCGTCGACGGCGCGCGAGATTTACGATCACTGCAACAGCAAGCTGGCTCAAGACGACTTCACCACCCAGGGGTTGCTCGAGCACTTCAAGGTCATGGTGGTCTGTTCCACCGATGACCCGTTGGACTCACTCGAAGCCCATCAGAGACACGGCAAGAGCGCGAGCGCGGCCACCAAGCTGTTGCCCACCTGGCGCCCGGACAAGGCCATGGCCATGGCCGACCTAGACGGCTGGAACCTCTGGGTCGAGAAGTTGCAGGATGCCTCCGGCGCTGACATTGGCTCATTCGATGACTTCCTGGCCGCGATCGAGAAGCGCCATGCCTTCTTCCACCAGGTCGGTTGCCGCGTCAGCGACCACGGCTTCGAGAAGATCTTGGCCGAACCCTACACGGCCCAGCAGATCGAGGGCGTTTTCGCCAAGGCGCGGGCCAAGCAGGCTCTCTCGCCGTTCGAGCGGGACCAGTTCTGCTCGGCCATGATGTACGAGCTGGCCATCATGGATCATGCGAGCGGGTGGACGCAGCAGTTCCACCTGGGGGCCATGCGCAACAACAGCACGCGCACGATGCGCACCCTAGGGCCCGACACCGGTTTCGATTCCATCGGCGACTACCCGCAGGCCGTTACCCTGGCGCGCCTGCTCGACCGGTTGGATTCCACCAATCAGCTCTGCAAGACCATCATCTACAACCTGAATCCCGCCGACAACGAAGTCATCGCCACCATGCTGGGCAATTTCCAGGATGGGTCGTGCCCCGGCAAGATCCAGTTCGGCGCGGCCTGGTGGTTCATGGATCAGAAAGACGGCATGGAGCGCCAGATGAACGCGCTTTCCTCGCTCGGTCTGCTCTCGCGTTTCGTCGGGATGCTGACCGACTCGCGCAGCTTCCTGTCGTACTCACGCCACGAGTATTTCCGCCGGCTGCTGTGCAACCTGTTGGGAAACGACGTCGAGAACGGACTCATTCCCGCCGACCTGGACTTGCTCGGGAACATGGTGCAGGACATCTGCTTCCG
>PMBY01000290.1 GCA_003153875.1 Myxococcales bacterium
CATCTTCAGCGCGTCGGCGACGAAGTGCAGGATTCCCCAGGCGCGCCATGGCCCGATGTTGGCGCGGTTGGGTCCCAGCCGGTCCTGCATCATGGCCGACTGGCGCCGTTCCAGCCAAGTCAGCAGGCCGGCCAGTCCCATGGCGAAGACAACCACAAGCGCCAAGATCTTGATCAGCGCCGCCACGATGGCGAAGCCGGACTGACCGTACCAAAAAAGTTGCACGCCTGACATGTCCCCTAGATGCCTCGCATACTTCTCCCTCTCCCTTTGGGAGAGGGTTGGGGTGAGGGTACTGCACCAGACGTGAATCGTGCCGCAGACTTGGGCCACACCATCGGCGTAGTTTCAACGACCAGCCTGAAAAAAGCTTCACCCTCACCCCGGCCCTCTCCCGGAGGGAGAGGGGGGAACGAAGTGCTTGTCCTCGAATCGTGACCAGTCATCTAGCCCCTCGAATTGGCGAAGCGCAGTTGCACCGGCATCTCCGGGTTGCCCCAATCGGCCCGACTCATCAGAGTGACCTTCGCACAAACCTCGTCGAACACCTGCTTCGCGTCGCCATAGGTCCACGCGGCCCCCAGCGCCCGCGCCAGCCGGACCGCGGTTTCCCAGCCCGGCCGCGCCTGCCCCGCGGGCGCGATGGCCGCGTACAGGCGCTGCACCTTGCCTTGTCGGTTGGTGAAACTGCCGTCGACCTCGGCCCACATGGCCAGAGGCAACGCCACCTGGGCCGCGGCCACCGACGGACCTTGATGCGCAGTCACGACAACCAGGGTCTGCAGCGATTCGAGCGGGCCGATTGCGTCGGCCTCACCGACGAGCAGCAGCGCCGTCACGACCCCGGCCTCCACATCCCGCTTCAGATCCACGGCGCTACGCAGGGTCGGGCCTCCGATCAGCTTGGCGCCCGTGGTATTGGGATTCTTGTCAGCGCTGACCAGGATGTCGTCGCACCAGCCCTCCAGCGCCCCAGCCAGATAGACGCGATCGGTTCGCAGGTGTTCAAAGGCCAGGCGCGAGAACGCGAAGAGATCCTCGTTGGTCATCTGAGCCGAGAGAACCACGCCCAGGGTCAAGGGCGACTTGTCGCGGGCCTGGCCGAGCAGACGAGCCGCTTCGGCCAGGGCCGCGTCCCATCTCGTCGCAGCGCCCGCGATCATGGGCGCAGCCAGCCGATTCTCGTGCAAGGTCTTGTAGGTCAGCCGCCCGTCGTCGCACATCCAATACTTGTTGACCGCAGGGTTGAGCCGCGGAATCAGACGCCGAATCAGGTTGCGGGCCGCGTGGATCTCGACGTTGCAGCCCGTCGCGCACCCGGGACACACCGACGGCGTAGCCCACAATTCCCAGGCGCGCATGGAAAAGCGAAAATCCTTGGCGGTCAGCGCGCCCACCGGACAAACGTCGACGGTGTTGAGCGAATAGGGATTGTCCAGGCGCCGCCCCGGCGCCGTGCTCAGGAACTGGCGATCCCCACGAAAGGCCATGACCAGATCCGGCTGGCGCGCCACCTCGTTGCACACCCGGATACAGCGCGTGCACAGAATGCAGCGCTCCTGGTCGAGCACAATGTGCCGGCCGACATCGACCACCTTGGCCTTGCGCACCTTGCCGCCATCGTTGCGAGCCACGTGCGCGTCCCAATCGAAGTAGTGCTTCTGCAGCATGCACTCGCCCGCCTTGTCGCAGATGGGGCAGTCGATGGGGTGGTTGAGCAGGGTGAACTCCAGCATCTGCCGCCGCACATCCAGTACCTTCTCCGAGTTGGTGATGACCTCCATCTTGTCAGCCACCGGCGTGTAGCAGGACGGAATCGGCTTGGGGAATCCCTTGATCTCGACCAGACACTGGCGACACACTGCCGGCGCCGACAGACCAGGATGCCAGCAAAAGAACGGCACCTTGATCCCCACCCGCTGACAGGCTTCCAGAATGGTCAAGCCCGCGGGAAACTCGTAGGCCTGGCCGTCGATGACCATCTTCACGTTGCCCCGCGGTCCGGCCGGTGCTGGCATGTCACCCGCCATCAGCGATCGCACTCCCCGCCGATCATGTTGATCATCCCAAAGGTCGGGACCAAGTCGGCGATGAACAGCCCGGGCAGAAGCTTGTTGAGCACGGCGAGGTTGGCGAAGCAGGGCGGCCGCACGCGGCACTTCCACGGCTGGCCGCTGCCGTTGGATACGATGTAGAAGCCCAGCTCGCCATTACCACCCTCGGTGAATGAGTAGATCTCGCCGGGCGGCACCACGATGCCGTCCATGATCAGCTTGAAGTGCGCGATCATGGATTCGATGGTGTTGTACACCTCGCGTTTGGGCGGCAACGCGACCCGCGCGTCGTCGATGAGCACCGGGCCGGCGGGCAGCAGATCCATGGCCTGTTCCAGGATGCGCATCGACTGCCGCATTTCCTCCAAGCGAACCGCGTAGCGATCGAAGTTGTCGCCTTTCGAGCCCACCGGCACGTCGAAGTCGAAGCGATCGTAGACCAGGTAGGGATGGTCCTTGCGCACGTCGTAGGCGAGCCCGGTCGAGCGGCCCACTGGCCCGGTCAGGCCCCAGCCGAGGGCATCGTCACGCGTGATGATGCCGATGCCGTCCATGCGGTCGCGGAAGATGCGGTTGCTGGTCAGCATCTTGTCGACATCGTCAATGCTGGCGCGACAGCGGCGCAAAATGTCGCGCAGCTTGGGGCAGAAGTCGTCGGTCAGGTCAGCGACCACGCCACCGATGCGCACATAGCTGTGGGTCAGGCGCGCGCCTGAAAGCTCTTCCAGCAATTCCCACAGCCATTCGCGCGCTTTCATCAAGTAGAAGAACACGGTGAACGCGGCCAGCTCCATCGCGCTGGCGGCCAGGCAGGTCAGGTGATCGGTGATGCGCGAGATCTCACCGACGATCACGCGGATGAACTGCGCGCGCTCGGGAATTTTCTTGTCGATGTCGAGCAGCTTCTCCACGGCCAAGGCGTAGCCCACGTTGTTGAGCATGGGCGACACGTAGTTCAGGCGATCGGTGTAGGGGAAGATCTGCGTCCAGCTGGCGTTCTCGGCTTCCTTTTCGAAGCAGCGGTGCAGATACCCGACCTGCACGTCGGCGCTGCGAATCTTTTCGCCATCGACTTCGAGAACCATGCGCACGGTCCCGTGCATGGCCGGATGCGAAGGCCCCATGTTGAGCGGCATGGATTCCGTGGGCAGCTCGTCGTCCTCGGGAAGATTGGCGGCGTCGCCAAACCCGATCACCACGCGGCGGGCAGTCTGGGATGGGTCGTCCATCGCTTCTTTAGTCCACGCTGCCAGGCAACCGGCGCAAGAGCGGCTGGCGCCCTTCCTTGGGAAAGTCTTTGCGCAAGGGATGACCCACGAACTCGGGATACATCAGAATGCGGCGCAGATCGGGATGACCCGCGAAGCGCACGCCGTAGAGATCAAAGGCCTCGCGTTCGAACCAGTTGGCGCCTGGCCACAGAGATACTACAGAATCGATGCTGGGATCTTCCTCGGGAACCCCGGCCAGAAGACGCACCCGGTGCTTCTTGTCGACTGAATAGATGTGCAGGACCACGTCGAAACGCGGGGTGCGGCCCAGTCGATCCACGCAGGTCAGATCGATAAACATGTTGAGCGCCATCGTGGGATCGTCACGCAGAAACTGCGCCACCGCCCGCCAGTGCGCTGGCGCCACGCGCGCCCACTCGTTGCCGTGCTGCGATCCGGTCTCCAGGATTTCGCCAGTGACGAACTGCTGAGCGAGCCGGTCGAGGATGATCTTGGCCATGGCTGGCAAAGGGCCTAGCGGCCCGCCCCTTCCTTGCCATCGCCGTCGGGCCGAATGGCCGCGTCGGGCGCGACATAGCCCCGCTCGGCCCGCAGCACCACCTGGCTGTGGCCCTCGCCTTTCTGGATCCGTTCCTGCAACAGCACCAGCGCATCCAGCATCTGCTCGGGCCGCGGCGGGCAGCCGGGAATGTACACGTCCACTGGAATCACCTGGTCAGCGCCCGGCATGGCCGAGTAGTTCTGGTAAAAACCGCCGGTCGATGCGCACACGCCGAACGCGATGACCCACTTGGGCTCGCACATCTGATCGTAGATGCGGCGAAGCACCGGTCCTTGGCGCTCGGTGATGGTTCCCACGATGATAAGCAGATCGGCTTGGCGCGGGGAAAAGCGCGGGATCTCAGCCCCGAAGCGCGCGATGTCGTATTTCGGTGCCCACAGCGCCATGAACTCCATGCCACAGCAGGCGGTGACAAAGGGATATTCAAACAGCGAAAACTTGCGCGCCCAGTTCACCGCTTGCGCGAGTTTGGATGTGTAAACCGAGAATGGCATTTTCTAGTCCCATCCGATCGCGCGTTTGCGCCACACATAGGCGAGCGCGACTAGCAACACCGCCATGAAGACCAGCACGGCGCCCAGGCCCAACCACGAAACTCCCGCCTGGCACGCGCCTTTGACCAACGGTTCCTCGCACGACAAGGACGAGTAGTTGACCGCCCACGGGTAGAGAAATGCGACTTCGATGTCGAACACCAGGAAGAGGATCGCGACCGGATAGAAACGCACCGGGATACGCACGCGCGGGCTGCCCACCGGATCCGAGCCCGCTTCGTAGGTGATCTGCTTGGCCCGAGTCACGCGGCGCTCGCCCACAAATCGGGCCAGCGCGCTGAAGGCAACCGCCATCCCGACCCCGGCCAGGATCGCAAGTGCGGCGGCTGTGTAGTCCGACCCCATGGTGCGGCTAATACTGGCCGGCCCGTCGAGCTTCGTCAATTCAAGCAAAGGTTGCGTCACCGTTTGACTTGGGCCGCGCTGGTTTCTAATCTTCGCTCCGATGCACCCTCTCCCATCTCGCTGGAGCCTTGCGTCCCTAGGCCTGTTCTTCGCCCTGCCCCTGATTCCGTCGGCCCTGGCCGCGCCTGCCGATGCAAGACCGGCCAGCCCCGAAAGCAAGGGGGCCGCTGAGCTCGACACCTCGGCCCCGCCGGGCGTCGACATCGGCAAACTCGACGATCACGCGCGCAAGGTTTTTTTCCGCGTCGTGAACCGCGAGCCATCAAGCTGCGGCAAAGGCCATAGCCTGATCTACTCGGTCAAGCACGATCCCGGCTGCAAGCGCTCGCTCTACGCGGCCAAGTATGTGGCCAAAATGGCCGACTCCGGCTACACGGAATCGGAGGTTGCCGAAGAACTGCAGAAGCGCTACCGCGACGTGGTCCACAAGGACATCGACATCAGCCACGCGCCCAGCAAGGGTCCGGCCGATGCGCGGGTCACGGTGGTCGAGTTCGTGGACTACGAATGCCCGCACTGCCGGTCCGCTCAGGCGCTCATGAAGCAAGTCCTGGACACCTACCCACGGCAGGTCAGGCTGTGCTTCAAGCATTTCCCGCTCAGCGGCCACACCAACTCACGCCTGGCGGCCGAGGCCGCCACGTCCGCGCAGAAGCAGGGCAAGTTCTGGCCCTACAGCGACAAGGTATGGGAGAACTCCGACAATCTCACCCCGGCTGTGCTGGAGAAGATCGCCAAAGAAGTGGGTCTCGACGTCACCCGATGGCGGGGCGAGATGAATTCGGACGAGATCAAGGCTGCCGTGGCCAAAGACAAGTCCGACGGGGGCGCGCTGGGAATCAACTCTACCCCCACCATCTACATCAACGGTCGCAAGTACGCCGGCCGTCACGACATCGAGAGCATCAGCGACTGGGTCGACGAAGAGCTGGGCAAGTAGAGATGGACTCTACTCGCCGAATACTCGCTGAAACTCGATACCTGCGCCTGGTGGATATCGACGGCTGGACCTTCGTGGAACGCGCCAATGCACGCGCGGTGGTGGTCATCGTGCCATTGACGGCCGAGCGACGGCTCTTGTTCGTCGAGCAGTACCGAATCCCGCTGGGCGGCAAGGTGATCGAATTTCCTGCCGGGTTGGTGGGCGACGAGCCCGGACGCGAACAGGAAGACCTGATAGAGGCCGCGCGACGAGAACTGCTAGAGGAGACGGGCTACCAGGCGGCGACGCTGAGACTGGTTTCCACCAGCGCCACTTCCCCCGGGCTGACCAACGAGATGGTCAGGTTCATCCTGGCCTCCGACCTCACCAAGGTGGGCGCCGGCGGCGGTACCCCGGCCGAAAACATCCGCGTGCACGAAGTCGCCCTGGGCGAAGCCCGTGCCTGGCTGAACCAGCGCGAGCGCCAAGGCACCCCGCTGGCAGCGAAGATCTTCGCGGGCTTGTTCTTCGCCCACGAAGCCTGGGGCGCTAGTTAGCTTCCACGGTCCAAGCGATGCCGGCCTAGAAACTTCCGGACAAGGTAACCGTCCCTGGACCAAGGGAAATCGCCGGCGCGTCTGGGTCGTCGCGCCCCCAGATCAAGAGAGCCACACCGCCCACAAGCGCCGCGACTCCACCCCCCACAAAGCCCCAGCCAGGGGTCGCGGTGGAACGCTTGAAGGGGCAAACCCCGCCGCCACAGCTCGGATCGGAATCGCCGTCCACTGCCAGATAGTACCCCCCAAAACCGAGTAGCACCGCCGCACCCGCGGTCAGGCCCAACCCGAGCAGAGGCAACGGTTGCCGCCAGAAAGATCGGCCGGCCTTGGCCGGAGACGGGGCCGCCTTCGCCTCTGTCAAATCGGAACGAGCTGGCGTGACAGGAACCGCCTGGGAGGGAAGCGCCTCAGCGCTGCCCTGCTCGCGCACCACGCGCGTCCACAGCGCGGCGGAGCGATCCTTCACCGCCCGATAGAAATCTCTGGCCGAGCAGATCTCGCATTCCTTGGCATCGCTGCCCAGGATGCGCCCCGTCTCGCCATCGCGCAGGTCAAGGCGCAGGTTGTATGACTCGTTCACGTAGCTGCCCTGAATTTCCAGGATGTGACTCGCCCCCGCCTGCCGACCCAGCTCGGCCAGGCAGGACGGGATGTTGCAATCGTCGAGCGAGGACTTGACCTGGCCCTGCGGCACGACCTCGACACCCAGCGCACGCAAGGCCGCCTCCGCCGAGGCCCGCACCTCTTGCCGGACGTCCCGCGCGCCGCCCGCCATCTCCAACAGCACCACCCGCGGCGCCGCCACAGCCCGCCCCCCCCAGACGGCGGCCAGAACCGCGATCAGGATTCCCGAAAAACCAGGACGCAGCATGCCCCCCATGTTGAGGATCTGCGCGACGGAGTCAAGAGGCCTCCGACCTGACCGCCCCGCCCGCCCACTAGACCGCAATCCCCTACGCTGATATCAACCGCAATTGGCGGCAGTGCGCCGGGGGCGCGACGGCGATGGGGTAGGTATTGGAAAAGCAACCGTCGCACAACCCGCTATGTTCGTCCGTACTTCCCGCGCAGTTGATCGAGGCACGCAAGCCGCCCAGTGACAGGTAGCCGAGGCTGTCGGCGCCCACGAAACGGCAGATCTCCTCCACGCTGTGCGAGCTGGCGATCAGCTTGTCGCGGTCCGGGGTATCGATGCCGTAGTGACAGGGCCCCACCGTGGGCGGCGAACTGATGCGCAGGTGCACCTCGCGCGCACCCGCCCCACGGATCATGCCAATGATCTTGCTAGAGGTGGTGCCGCGCACGATGGAATCGTCGACCACGACCACCCGCTTTCCCGCCAGAACCTCGCGCACCGGCGACAGCTTGAGCTTCACGCCGAAGTGACGAATCGACTCGGACGGCTCGATGAAGGTGCGCCCCACGTAGTGCGAACGCATCAGACCCTGACCGAACGGGACGTTGCTCTCGCGCGCGTAGCCAATCGCCGCTGCCGTGCCCGAGTCGGGAACCGGGATGACCACGTCGGCGGGCACCGGGTGTTCCACCGCCAGACGGCGACCCATCCGTTCGCGGGCTTGGTACACCGACTGACCCGCCATGGTGGAATCGGGCCGCGCGAAGTAAACCCATTCGAAAATGCAGCGGTAGGGCTTTTCCGGCTTGAAAGGAAACACCCTGCGCATGCCGTCTTTGTCGAAGACCAGCATCTCCCCTGGCTCGATGTCGCGCACGAAGCTGGCCTCGATGAGATCAAAGGCGCAGGTTTCCGAAGCCACCACCCAGCCCTTCTTGTTGTGCTTGCCAAGGGAAAGCGGACGGATGCCCATCGGATCGCGCGCGACGATCATCATGGATTCGGACAGGAAGGCCAACGAATAGGCTCCGTGCACGGATCGCAAGGCGTCCACCACACGGTCGGGCAGCGACCCTTCGCGCGAGCGCGCGATGAGGTGCAGGATGACCTCCGTGTCGCTGGTGGTCTGGAAAATCGAACCATCGTCCTCCAAATGCGCCCGCACCTCGGCGGCATCGACCAAATTGCCGTTGTGGGCAATGGCCAGCGAGCCACCCGAGTAGTCGACCGCGATGGGCTGCGCGTTCTTTGACGCCGAATCGCCGGTGGTCGAATAGCGCACGTGGCCGATGGCTGACGAACCAGGCAAGCGTCGCAGCCTGTCCTGGGTGAAGATCTCTCCCACGTGCCCCATCTCGCGCACCCAGCGCAGCCGCTCGCCGTCGCTGGACACGATGCCCGCGGACTCCTGGCCCCGGTGCTGCAGGGCGTGCAATCCAAGGTACGCCAAATTGGCCGCTTCTGGATGGCCGTAGATTCCGATCACGCCGCACATGGGCGAAGGAAAGGTACCACACCCCCGGCGAAATGCACCTCAGACTCGAGCGCAGTAGGCCGAAGTCGTGGCCGTGGCGACGGCTAGCGGGTCGCGGGTCGCGTGAGGGTGAGCGAGTTCGTGAGCGGTACGCGGGAGGCGGAAAGCGTGCCGCGGATCTCTCACCCCTGGGGGCTTCGGGACGGACAGCCCACCCTGACCACCCCTCGCGCTTCGCGCTCGCCCGTCACGCTCACGCAGATCGCCTAAGCTGGCCGCTACACGCTGGTCGCCCACGCTACCGCTCACGCCCTCGCCCACGCGACCCGCGAGCCGTGATCGGCGGGCTAGCGCCGGCGAATCTTCTTCTTGGCCCAGGCCGGTGCCATGCCGCCCATGGCCCCGGCCACGCGTGGAAAGGCAGGCGGCGAGGCAGAAGCAGCCGCGCCAGCGACAGCCGGCGTCGCGGAACGTGCGGCAGGCGCGACAGGAGCCACTGCCTTGACGGCAACGACCGCCTTGCCAGGCATGGCCATGCGTGGCGGTGCGGGACGGAGCGCTGACTTCTCGCTGGCGGCCGGGCGCTGGGCAGCGCGCGAGCTCACCGCAGCTCGTGCGGCCGCGATGTCGCCCATGTCCACGCGGCCACGGTATGCGGCACCGGCTTCCATCATCACGCGCGGAGACGCCAGATCGCCCACCACGCGCGCCGTCGACATCAGTTTCACACTCTCGGAGGCTACGATGGCGCCGACCACCGTGCCGGAAACCACGATCTGGCGGACATCCACGTCGGCCTGGACCGTGGCCCCCTTCTCGACGGTGAGATTCTGCGTGAGTTGCACCCTGCCGTCGATGCGACCGCGGACAATGAGATCCTCGTCGCCGCGTACCTCGCCCGAGATTCGTGTGTCGGGCCCAATGACAGTTTCTTTGTCAGCCATGGTGCGCGCCTACACGTCCATGTCCACGTTGCCCTTGAACCCGGCACCGNNCGCGCCACCACGTTGCCGGTCAGCCGGCCGCTCACCGTGACGGTCTGCGCCTCGACATCGGCCTCCACCGTGGCGCCTGCCTCAACCGACAGGTTCTGCGCCACCGAAATCTTGCCCTTGACCGTTCCCAGGATGGTGAGTGATTCCTCTCCCGTGATTTCACCGTCGATGACGATGCTGCTTCCAATGACCGTGTTCGCCATGGGCTTCGTGTCCTTTTCCTTAGCCATGATTCGTGTCCCGTCCCGAGCGCGCCGCCCCGAGGGCTAGGCGCCGCCCGCCTTGATTCCTGCCGGCAACTCTACCTCCATCTCGATGGTTCCTGAGAACTTTGCGCCGTCTTCGATGACGACCTGGGGTGCGCGGATTTTCCCCACCACGCGCGCCGTCGCGTGCAACACGGCCGAACGCGATGCCACCATGTCGCCGCGCGCCTCACCCTTGACCGTAACCTGGGTCACGTCCATGTCCGCCTCGACACTGCCCGACTCCTCGATGGTCAGGTGGCTCTCCAAGCCGATACGGCCTTCCACGCGGCCCTCGACGATCAGATCCTGCTTACCCGAGATCTGACCGCGGACCGCGCTCTTGCTGGCAATAAGACAGGTTTCGTCGCTGGCCATCATGTCCTCCTGGGTGCGAGCGCCCGGCAAAAGTATCCTTGGTGATCTCTGGTGTCAACGTTCACCTCGGCGTTATCGCGCTGACGTCGAACGAGAACCGGACCATGGGATTTCTGGTCGAGGACGCAGATGTGAGTCGAGGACGCAGATGTGAGAGGAGAGAGCACGGAAGCACGCAAACCGCGCGCGACCCATTGCGAAAAGCGGACGAAATTCCCGAATCACATTTCCGAGCTCGCACCTCGCCGCCCGGGGTGTACACTACGGCGCTTGAGGGTTGACGGCGGTACAGCAGCGTGGGCCGGTTGTGGCTCGGGAGGATCGGATGGAGCTAGCAACGAGTGGCTTGGAGACGCACTTCGCCCCAGCGAAGCGCACTGATCACAAAACCCTCGCGCGTCTGGCCGCGCAAGCCTTGGCCGATCCAGTGGTCAAGACCGTGCTTGAGACCGTGGGCGGCTTCCTCGTGGTGTTGGATGAGCACCGACAGATCCTCGCGGCCAACCGCGAGTTTCTTTCCGGGCTCCGGCTTCCATCCGGTGACCGGCTGACTGGCCAGCGTCCGGGCGAGGCCTTGGGCTGCATCCATGCCCATACCGGCCCCAGTGGTTGCGGTACATCGTTATACTGTCGTCACTGCGGCGCCGTGAGGGCCATCCTGGCTGCCCAGACGACCAGTAAGTCGGCCACCGGGGAGTGCACGCTTGCCCACCGTGATGGCGATCGCGTGGTCTGTGCGCAGTACCGTGTGAAGATCACGCCCCTGCCCCTCGACGGCCACACCGTCTTGGCCTGCGTGCTCCAGGACATCACCGCCGCGCGCCGGCGTGAGTTGCTGGAACGGATCTTTATGCATGACGTGCGCAACGTGCTCGCGGGCCTGCAGGCATGGAGCGACCAGTTGTGTGAAGAGACGCCCTCAGAGGCTGCGCAGAACGTAGTGCGGCTGGTGGAGCAGCTGGTCCACGAGGTCGAGTCGCAGAGTGTGCTTCTGCGCGCCGAGATCGGCGACCTGCGCGCGCACTTGCGCCCGGTGCATGTCAACCACGTCATGGAAACAGTGGAGACCATGTTCCAAAACCACCCGTGCAGCGAAGGCAAGAATCTGCTCGCGCGAGGGGTGCCAGAAGACACAACCCTGGTGACCGATGAGAGCCTGTTGGTGCGCGTCCTGGGAAACATGGTCAAGAACGCCTTGGAGGCCTCGCCCCCTAGGAGCCAGGTGCTCCTCTGGTGCGAAGCCACAGTCGGCGGCTTGGTCTTCCACGTGCACAACCCCGGCTGCATCCCGCCCTCGGTCGCGGCCCACATCTTCCAGCCCCACTTCAGCAGCAAGGGGCACAACCGCGGATTCGGCACCTATGCCATGCGCCTTGTGGGCGAGCACTGCCTGGGCGGCCGCGTGGACTTCGTGACCGACATCGTTGCGGGCACGCAATTCAACATCGAGCTGCCGTGACTTCTGCCCCTAGAAAATGGCGGCGAGGACGTTTTCGCGAGGCGGCTACGCCACTCCCATGTGCTTCAGCAAAGCCATGACTTGTTTCAAGTCGTGCCACGCTTCGGCCTTGCGGCTCTCGTCGCGCAAGAGAAAAGCCGGGTGATAGGTCGGCATCACCGGGATCCCCTGATAGTGCTTGATATTGCCGCGTAGCCGCGTGATGGGCGTGCGCTCGCCGGTGAGCAAATGGGCGGCGAACTTGCCCAGGGCCACGATCACGCGCGGCTGGACCACGGCAATTTGCTTCTTGAGGAAGGGCTCGCACGCAGCCACCTCGTCGGGCTCCGGGTCGCGGTTGCCCGGCGGACGACACTTGATCACGTTGCAGATGTACACATCCTCACGCGCCAGGTGCATGGCCTGGATCATCTTGGTGAGCAGTTGCCCGGCNNGCGGCCTTTGGCCAGCTTGCAGCGCTGACAGTCGCCCAGCTCGGCACGCACCAGGGTCAAGCCGTGCCCCGCGTGGGGCAGCGTCGGCTCGTTGTCAGCGGCAAAGGCTGTCTCCAGATCGGCCGGCTCGGTCAGCGGCTGCACCTCCGCGTCCGGCGCGGCAAGTGCGTTCGCGTCCCCGGCCCGGTTCATGCGCGGGCAAGGCGCCTGGGACACGCCCAGCAAGCCGGCCCGCGCCCGCGCCTCCAGGTGGGTCCGAATGCCGGCGGCAAGCGCGCGCAGCTCGCCCTGAAGGTTCTCCAACTCAGCCCTTGGCCAGCGGCGCGTCCACCGCCATGGCGTAGTAGAAGGTCGCGGCGGTTTCCGCCGAGAAACCCGGTTGGCGGCCCAGAGCCCCCTGCTCTGCCCGTCGATCCAGCTCGGACAGGACGATGGCGTGGAGCTCGAAGAATACCGGGTCAGTCGACACCGCATAGGCCCGGCCCGCCACCAGCGCAGCGCACGCGTTCCAGGTGTTCTCGTCCATGGGCCGCGCCACGAAGGTCCGCGACACCGCCGAGGCGACCCGTTCGCGCAACCAAGCGCCGATGAAGGGCGTGGGGCCCTCGGCGCCCAGGACCGCCAGAACCCGCGTGGCGGTGGT
>PMBY01000180.1 GCA_003153875.1 Myxococcales bacterium
AGGAACAAGCCGGTCGCCAAACCGACTGCGCTTCCAGCAAGAGTATAGCGGGCCATTTGCGGCCCGATCTCGGCGTTTCCGCAAAACCCTTTGCTGTTTCGACCCGAAACGCACATTTGTAGGAGCGCGCCGGTGACACCGCCACCCACCGCGGCGAGATCGATCAGCATGACCCGTTGCCAGCTCGGCCCGTAGGACCGCTGATCGGGCAAGTAGGCGAGCGCCAACCCGGTCGCCAGCCCCGCATTCATGCCGGCCAGCATGCCCCAGCCTACGCGGGGTATCCTCGTCGTCTTGGTCACCGTATCTCCGCTGGTGGTGGTCGTGATGGATTCCAAGGAGAATCCCATGGCGGGAATTGCCAGCACCCCTGCCAGCGCACCCAAGAACGCTCCACTCTGGATCATGGCCACACGACCGTAGTTGGGTGCGTGGTCGTCCAGCCACCAGCCCGCCACCGAGCCCAGGCCCAGGCCCGCCACCCCTCCCAACCAGGCGCCGGAAACGGTTTGCGTGAGCCCCAGGCCCAGGGAGAGTCCTTCCACATCGCCAATCCAACCGCTGCCGATGCGGAACAAGGCCAGGTTGTCTTGAATGTAGGCAGGCACCAGCGCCGCCGAGATCACGCCCGCGCTGATGCCACCCGCCAGAGCGCCGGCCGCTATCAGCGTCAGGTTCCCAGGCTGGCCGGGGTCGAGCCGCGTGGTCACCGCCATGCCTCCGCCTATCGCGCCGATGCCGATCCAAAAACCGATCAGCTCGGGCCGCCCCGAGCGCTGCAGGTAGGACAGGGAAAAGTCGACCTTGAGCTGTTGCCCCGGTGCCAGTGACACCACATCGTGGCGGGCAATGTGGTAGTTGGCCTCGGCGTAGATCTCGTAGTCCCCTGGGTCCACGAACTGTGCGTAGGGGTTCTGCGTGCGGTTGCCTCGCACATAGAGGGTGGCGTTGCTGGGACTGGTGTGGATCTCGAGTCGCGCGGGGATGGGGTCCAACTTGAAGAACAAGGGCTTGGTCTCGGCCACGTCGATGGCGATGTCCCGTTCCTGCTTCACGAAGTTGGGTTTGCTGACCGTCACCCGGTAGCGGCCGCGCGCCACACGAAACTCGTTGGGCGCGTCGCCGGTGAAGACTTGGCCTTCACCTTCGATGCGAACCTGGACCTGATCGGGCACGGTGTTGATCGCCACGACGCCGGGCCGGTGGTTGATGGCTTCGATGCGCAGGCGAGCGATGCCGGCCAGTTCTCCATTCGTCGGCTGCGCCAAGAACTCCTGGTAGTTGGCGCGCGCCTCCTTGAGCAAGCCCAGGTGGTACTGGCACTGCGCGATCATGAACAGGTTTGCCTTCTTGGGCAGAAGCTCGTTGGCGAGCTGGAATTCGACCAGGGCCTGTTCCTTGTTGCCAGCCTCGAAAAGACTGACGCCCGCTTGGTAGTGCTGGCGGGCCTGCGCCGCGGGATCGGCCTCCTGAGCTTGCGCCGATGTGCCCACGACCAAGAACGCAACCAGCGGGGCCGCGAGCCAAAATGCACGTAACCGTGTGGTTCTCGGGCAGGGACAACCAAAAACGGGCACGATCGGGTTCACTCGTCAACCTGATAGGGCGAAGGCGCGACAGTGTCGTCGGCCTTGGACTTCTTGCCTCGCTCGACCGGGCCGGATGAGACCGCGGTACTGAAAGCGCGAGAAACATGCGGTTTGGCCGTGCGCCGGCCCCGCTCAGACGCCGCAGGCGCAGGCGCAGGCGCGGACGGAGTGGCTGGGGCCGGGTGAGTTATGAGCACAGCCGCCGACGGCGTGCCCGACGGGGCCGGCTTGGCCGGCGCAGGGGCCACAGGAGCCTCCGCTTGCTGACCGCCGCCTGCCAAGGCCACCGCAATCGCCGCGCCCAGCGCCAACACGCCCAGCGCCGCCAACGGCCAGTGCAGGCGATGCCGGGCGGGCGCCTGAGTGGGCCCCTCTGCCTCCCGCAACGCGACCGTAGAATCCCCGGCCAACAGTCGTTCCAGATCGTGCTCGAATTCGGCCATCTGTTGGTAGCGCTTGTCGCGGTCCTTGTCGAGCGCGCGCATGACCACGCGGTCAACCGCGGCCGGTATGCCCAGCTCGGGCCGAAGCTGCGACGGCGGCACGGTTTCCTGCGTGAGCACCTGTGAGATCACACCCAAGTAGTTGTTGGCGCGAAAGGGGACTTCTCCAGTCAGGCACTCATACAGCATCAGCCCCGCACTCCAGATGTCGGCCCGGTGGTCCACATCGTCGCCGCCGCGAGCCTGTTCGGGAGACATGTAGAGCGGCGTGCCCAGCACGGTCCCGGTGCGCGTGAGGCGCTGCAAGTCCGCTCCTCCTTCCTCACGCGATTGCACGGCCTTTGACACGCCGAAGTCGACCACCTTCACGAAATCGACGTCGCCCCGTCGCACCAGGTAGATGTTTTCCGGCTTCACGTCGCGGTGAACGATGCCCTTAGCGTGGGCCGCCGACAATGCGCTGCAAACCTGGCGGAGGATGCCCAGGCTGCGTTCCACGGACAGAGGCGCGTCGCGCATCACCAGCTGGGCCAGGGCCTCGCCGTCGAGAAACTCCATGACCACGAACGCGCGACCATCACTGGTGGTGCCATAGTCGGTGACGTCCACGATGTTCTCGTGACCGATTGAGCTCGCCAGCCGCGCCTCCTGCAACAAGCGGGCGACCAACTCTTGGTTCTCGAGAAACTTCTCCAGCAACACCTTGACCGCCACGCGTTTGCCGATGATAGCGTGGCGCGCCTCGTACACCGCGCCCATGCCGCCTTCTCCGATTCTGCGCACAATGGCGTAGCGTTCGGCCAGCACGGTCCCAACCAGCGGATCGAATCGCTCCGCTCCCTTCGCAGGCGCGCCCCCGGACGGCGTGTGCGGCGTGGTTTCCAGCAGGGAAGGATCAACCTCGGCCATGGTCGCGTGCATTGTAGCCCGGACAAGGCGCAAAAACACGCGCAGGGGCCAATCCGCTTGACGAACCAGGGTGTCGCCCGTAGCTTTTCCGGCCTCATGTCCAACTTCAAGATTGCCAATCCCAAACTGGCCGATGCCGGCCTTCTGCGTATCGAATGGGCCGAGAGCCGCATGCCAGTTCTCCTGCGTCTGCGCGAGGAGAGCCGCAAGACTCAGCCCCTGCGCGGAATGAAGGTCGCGGGGTGCCTGCACGTCACCAAGGAAACCGCAGTGCTCATCCGCACGATCCTGGCGGCGGGCGCGGAGGTGTCGTGGTCCGGTTGCAATCCTCTGTCCACTCAGGACGACGTGGCCGCGGCCCTGGCCGCCGAAGGCACATCCATCTATGCCTGGCACGGCCTAACCAAGGACGAGTTCTACTGGTGCATCGACAAGACCTTGGAGATGAAGCCCACCCTGACTCTCGATGACGGGGCTGACCTCATCTTCAGTGTGCACGACCGTCACCGAGAGCTGGTCAAGACCGT
>PMBY01000346.1:0-3501 GCA_003153875.1 Myxococcales bacterium
TGGCCAAGAAAGCCACCGGCCGCACGCTGTATGTCCTCGACGAGCCGACCACCGGTCTGCACTTCGCCGACATCGATCAACTGCTGCGCGTGCTGGCCCGGCTGGTGGACGCAGGCAACACCGTCATTGTCATTGAGCACAACCTGGACGTGGTGAAGACCGCCGACTGGGTCATCGATCTCGGCCCCGGCGGCGGCCCGGGGGGCGGGCAAGTCATCGCCGAAGGCACGCCCGACGAAGTGGCCAAGGTGCAGGCCAGCTTTACTGGGCAGTTCCTCAGGAAGGTGCTGTAGCAGCCCTACAAGCAGAACCAGGGCAGCGCGATCACCCGGTCGGCAAGGCGCATGGGTCGCGGGCAGCGACAGATCACAAATCCCTGACGAGCTTTTTGCGGATGCTCTTCTAGAAAGGTCAGCAGATGCCGGGCGTCGCTTCGATCGGGTCGTTCCGTCCACTTGACCTCGATGGGCACGAGCGCACCTTGGCGTTCCACAATGAAGTCAATCTCGGCCCCATCCCGGCTGCGTAGATAGTGCAACCTTCCATCGCCGAGATACTGCAAGCGCTTCCACAATTCGATTCCCACCCATTGCTCGAAGACGCTGCCCGGGTTGGCCAGCACCACGTCTTGCGATGGCCGCAGATCGGCGGCCGCATGGCGCACGCCCAGATCGAAGAACAGGAACTTGGGTGTCGACAGGAGGTTCTTGCGTGGGCTCTTGGTGTAGGCAGGGACGTGGAACCCGACGAACATGTCCTCGAGAAGCTGGTAGTGCGCCTTGACCGTGGGCTGCGACAACCCGACGGAGCGCGCGATTGGAGCGAAGTTGACGATCTGCCCCGACTCCATGGCAGCGACCCGCAGGAAACGCACGAACGCGCCCCAATCCTTCACCATGGCTTCGCGCCGGATCTCCTCCTCCAGATGCACCATGCAGTAGGATTTCAGTAGATCCACGCGATCCTCGGGAGGCGCTGTGACCACACCGGGCAGGTCACCAAATGCCAACCGCGGCAACAGATCGGCCTTCGGAAAGGGGCGTTCGGGCGGACTGGTCCAGTCGAGCGGCAACGGTGCGGGGAACGGCGGTGCGGCGCGGTTGACTGGCGGCCGCTCGCAAGAGACCAGCGGTGTCAGGTGATGCAGAACGCTGCGTCCGGGAAGGAGATTCGCCCCTGCTCGTCGCAGCTTGCGCGCAGAGCTGCCGCACAAGATGAAGCGCCAGCGGCTCTTGTCCTGGTCGTACAGGTGCTGGACGGCATCGAATAGGGCCGGCACGGTCTGTGCCTCGTCCACAAAGACCGTGGTTCCGCGCGGCAGGGCCTGACAGTCGGCCAGGAAGTCCCCTGGCCTGGCGAGATAGCGTGAGCGAATTTCCGGGTTGGCCAGATCGAGGGCCAAAGCCCCTTCTGGCAACAATTGACGGATCAGCGTCGACTTGCCCGTTTGCCTCGCGCCAAAAATGAGCTGGACGTACGGCTTCCGCAGCGAGGCTCGCAAGCGTGCGGCGTACCAGCGACTAAACACGACTTTATATATATCGCCTTAATGTAAGGCGCGCAACTCACGCCGCCCCACCGACCCGTGAAAGCGCCAACTCAACCCACGACCAGATACCCGCGCTCCAGCAGCGACAGCATGGCCGTGGCGGTGTCGAGATCGGTCTGCCGGCTCTGGTCCAAGATGGCCTGCACCGTGGCACCACCCAGCGCAATCTGAATGACGTCGAGATGATCGGGCGACAGATCGCGCAAGCGGGGCGCGAGCGGCGTGGGCACTGACACCTCGGCTGTGAGTGGCGGCAGTTTGGGAGACAGCTCTTTGAATTCGTCGAGCTGGCGCATGCCCTCCATGAGCAAGACTTCGGTAGAATCCTGCAGTTCCTCCATCACCCGGCGCTCGTCAGGCGGTTCCAGCTCGAACAGGCCCTGATTCCAGGTCAACATGCGGAACATGGCCTTGCGTGGGCTGACGTCGAAGCTCTCGTCGATGTTGGCAAAATAGATCTGACCCTTGCGCAGGTGCAGGCGGCCGGTGCCCCACTCGGAACGCAGCACCAGCACGCCCGACTTGCGACTGGTGGAAAGCAACTGGAGAAGGTCCGGCAAGGGGATCTCTTCGATGTTGCCCGACATCGACTTGGGCGCCACCCGTCGGCTGGCGGTGACTTGCATCTTGGAACGCGCTTCGATTTCGGACAACGAAGCCGCTGGTGCCCGTGCCTCACCGCTGGTGGCCACCAGCTTGATGATGGACGTGCCGACCAAAATGCGGTCGCCGTCCTTGAGCTGCATGTTGCGAATCTTCTCGCCGTTCACGAAGGTGCCGTTGGTCGAGCCCAGGTCCTGAATCGACACGGCCCGGCCGTCGGTGACGATCTTGGCGTGCTTGCGCGAAACCATGTCCTCGACCAGGACCATGTCCAGGTCAGACGAGCGGCCGATCACGATCTCGCGGTTGGGGCGCAGAGGAAACTCCCCGCCTTGATACTTGCCCGAGATGAAGCGCAGGGTCCAGGGCGCACCTTCAGCCTGGGCGGCGCTTGCCTGTTCACCTGCGGCGTCGCGGGGCCTGAAGGTACTCAAATGCCATGATTCTAGACACTTAGGCGCAAACCGTCAATGGTGCCCCGCGGCGCGCCCTGTCGCGACCCAACCGGCGACGATCGTACTGTACAATGTGGTGTGAATTGGCCAGCTTCCGTGTCAGAGCAGCGACGCGAAACCCCAGTCCAGAGAGCGCGTCTTTCGTCCGATATTTGTGTTGATGCCGCCAATCATCAGACCTCCGGCAGCGGGTGATCCGCCTGGCCTGAAGAAGCTGGGCCGCTACGAGTGTACCGAGCAACTCGGTGCAGATGGCGGTTTTGAAACCTACCGTGCGCGCGTCAAGGGCTTGACCGGGCTTGATCGCAGCTTTGCCGTGAAGGTCTTGCGGCTCAAGCGATCGGAAACCCCAAGCGCGGTCAGCGAGCCTTTCCTGCAGGCCGCCAGGCGCAGCGCCACGCTGGCCGATCCCCATATCGCCAAGGTGGTGGAGGCAGACTCGAGCGATGGGCTGGTCTTCGCGGTCACGCCCTTCATGGAAGGCGCGGACCTGGGCCAGTTCCTACAGCGTGCGCATGAGGCGGGTGCGCTGGCCGCGGGCAAGGATGAAGCGGCCCATCGCTGGCATCGCCTGGTGGCCTACATCGGCGCCGAAATCGCGCGTGGGCTGCAGGCTGCCCACGCGCAGCAGCCGCCGATCATTCACGGCGCTCTCTGTCCCGGCAACGTGTTCATCACCTCGCGCGGGGCGATCCGCCTTCTCGACTTCGGCCTGCGTGCCTCGATCCGTCGTCCCTTCGAGCCACGACCTCGACGCCTTCTGCCCTACATCGCACCCGAGCTGGCCGCGCCGGCCGCTGACTGCACTGCGGCCGGGGACATGTACAGCCTTGGGGTCTTGCTGTGCGAGCTGTCGAGTGGCGCGTTACCGCCCCAGGGCCGGCGAGCCTCCGA
>PMBY01000346.1:3589-6286 GCA_003153875.1 Myxococcales bacterium
GCCTATGGGTTCGAGGAAGCGACCCACCATCGAGCAAAGGGGCCGGCCAAAACAGCGGCGAGCAGCCAGCCCGCGGTTCCATCGGTTCCGGCGGCGGCACCTCGCGACGAATTGTATTCCTCGCGTGAGCTCACCGCTGTGGGCGAGCCGGCCTTGATGGATGACCTCGTGGCCCGAAGCCGGCCCGCCCGGTCCGCCAGCATCGGGAGGATTCGCCCCGAGTCGCCGCGCGTTCCGGGTTCTGCTGCGGCCCCGCCCGCCATCGCACCTACCCCTGTGCTGGCGTCGAATCCGGCCCGCAGAGGTCCGACCAAGCGCGGCTTCGGGCCCACGGGAACGGCGGCCATGGAGACGGCCCCGGCCTTGGTCGACCCTCCCCCGCAAGGGAGCGGCGCGGCTGCCGAGGACTGGCTGCTCAGGCCGCCGTCGGGGCCTTCTCCAGTGGTGACGCCTTCGAGCGCGGCTCCGGCGAGCAGTTCCTCCCCACTCAAGCAAGCCTCGCCCACGCGCGACGCGGAACCGTTCTCGATGCAGGACGCAGGGGAAATGCTTCCGAGCGCACCGGCGTTCGATGCGCAGCCCGCGACCTGGGGAGCGCGCGCCCTTGCCGCTCTTGGCGGCCAGGCTGGGATTGCCTCCTCGACTGGCAGCCCAGCGACCGGCCTGGGCCTGCTCGACGAGGTCCAGGCTGAGCCGTCGCAGTCCTATCCGCAAGCCGGCTCCCCTGCTCTCAGGCCAGCCACGGACATGGGCGGTCACCTGCGGAATTTGCGGCCTTTTGCCCTTGATGAGGCGGAGACCTCTCCCCTGGAGGTTGGACCCGGTGTGGGCTCGCGAGCCGGCGGGGATGAAACCCTGGCGGCCGACTTCGAGCCCCGCCGCAGAGTGGAGCAGCCCCGGGGCGACGCCCTGCTCGAGGATGAGCTGGTTGATTCCCCAGATGGGATCCGCTCGACCTCGCCCTACGGCTTGTTGGACCAGGCGACCCGTGCGGGCCAGCCCTTGCCCGAGCCTGACGCGCTCGTGGAGTCTCAGTCACCGTCGCTCGCCGAGGCCGTGGCCTTCACGGAGGATGAGCCCCCAGCTGCAGCCGAGGCCGCGGCCTATCTCGACGATGGCGCCCTGCCCGTGGCGGCCCCCGCAATTCTTGACGACGGCGGTCAGTCGCTGCCCGAGTCCGAAATCTCCGCTCTGACAGAGGCTCCTGTGCCCCAGTCGCGTCGTTTCCCGCCGCCAGCCCCTGACCCACCCCCGGCGAGCGGCGTGGCGACCAAGCGCCGGGCTCGGCAGCAAGCATCAGTCCCCACCTGGGCGCAGTCTCCCGACGAGAAAACCGCCCGGCACGGAAACCGCCGCTTGGTCTGGACCATCGCAGCCTCGGTGCTGGGCGCCAGTATGCTGGCAGGTGGACTGGCCGGCTTCTTTGTGGGAGCGCGGGGCAAGCCGTGGAGCGCAATACTGGGCGGCAGGCGGCAGCCCGCCCTGTCAGTGACCCAGGCTGTGCCGCCACCCGCGCCCGCAGCCGCAGACGACGTCGAGCCCCAGGCTTCGCCACCGTCGGGCAGCGAAGCCGAAGCCAAACCGTCAGGGACTGGCACCCGTCGCGCAGTTCCGGCTGTCGCAGAAGCGCCTTCCCCGGAGAAAAAGGCTGGTGCGGAAAAACCGTCGACGCCACCCACGCCAGACAAGAAGATCATCGCCGCTGCAAGCGTGGCGGCAGCAACCTGGAACAAGGGTGTCGCGGATGGCGCTGGCACGGGAAGCCTGGCCACGCTTTCGGTTGCCAGCCAGCCGGTCGGCGCCTTCGTGTGGATCAACGGCAAGGAACGCGGCCGAACCCCTTTGCAGGTGAGGCTCCAGTCCGGACCGGCCCACGTGGTGCTGGTTCTCGCCGGCCACGCCTCGGCCACTGTCGATGTGACGGCGGGCGAGGGCACGCAGGTATCCAAGGAACTGCTCGTCGTCGCGCCGCCCCTGACCGGCGATGCTCGTTTCCGCGCCGAGTGCACCACGCAAGGCAGGCTGCCCATCGTGGTCGACGGCAAAGAAACCGGCGTCCTGTGTCCCTTCTCCAAGCTGCGCGTGGACCCCGGCGTGCACAAGATCGGCCTGTTTGTTCCTGCCCTGGGCCAAGTGCACGAGAAGGAAGTGACCTTGCACTCCGGCGTGCGCAGCATCGTGTTTGCGGACTGACGACCTGGTCTTGCAAACACGGGACTTTTTGTCCAAAGTGCGCCCACTCCTGCGCGCAGGAGATGATCTGGGAAAGGAAGCATCGGCAATGAGCAAGATCGTTCTGCCCAAGAAATTCGTCAGCCAGTACCCACACAAGTTCGCCAAGGGCAAGCAGATGTACCTGCGGGGCAAGCGCATCCTGCCCAAGCCGATCTCGGGCAAGGAGAGCCTGCCGGATCTCATCGACGCCACTTTTCTTGCCTACAACGCCGGTCGCTTGAGCGAGGGCTGTCGCCTGTATGCGGAGAAGATGCTGGCCAACGACCGGGTCACCGTGGCCATGAGCCTGGCGGGAGCGTTGACTCCGGCGGGGCTGGGTAGCGCCGCCGTGATTCCCCTGATCAAGGCTGGCTTCGTGGACTGGATCGTGGCCACTGGCGCGAACCTGTACCACGACATGCATCACGCGATGAATCTGCCGCTGTGGCGCGGATCGCCCTTTGTGCGCGATCCCGAACTGCG
>PMBY01000506.1 GCA_003153875.1 Myxococcales bacterium
AGGTAGCCGTTGGGCTCGGGCGGAAAACGGGTGTGAACGCGCCCCTGGTTCTTTCCCTGCGCGAGATCGTCGTTGATGATCTCTTCGATGAAGTTGGTGGTGGCTGTCGGACTGTTTTCGGGGCCGCTCATGCACGCAAAACTACGGTCATCGCCGGGCAATGTCCAATCGAAGAAGGGAATCGTAGCCTTGGATTGGCGGGGAGCGGTGTAGGCGGCGGTGGCCGTGGCAGGGACGGTGACGGTGGGCCCATGCCGGGCTCGGGCATGGGTGCTAACCACGGTTTTCCGCAGGTTGCCCCGGATTTCACCACAGAGGGCACAGAGATCACAGAGACGGATCGGAAGGAAAGAAGGGTTCAGAGTCGGCTCCGAAACCCTTTCTTTCCGGCCTCTGTGGCCTCTGTGCCCTGTGGTGAGACTCCGGATCGCGTCGTTGGCGGTCAAGTCCCGAGAGAATTGTGGTTAGCACCAATGCCGGGCCCCGGGTCCACGACGGTGTCAGGAATGGCGAGCGCGGAGTCACGACCGCCAAACTGCATGGAGCTGCGTGGCAAGCGACAGCGATCTGCCGATAGGTTTCATCGGCTTGTTGGGCAGCGCCGCGTCCAAACTCGTCAGGCTGCTCTCAGTACGAGCATCTCCTTCACGAAAATGCCGTTGAAGATGTTGTCGTGGAAGTGCGCCCTAACCACTGCGGACGGGGATGTCCTGAGGACAAACTTGGTTGCCGCGAGAACAGGGTCATCGGTCCTGACAAGTTTCACGTCGGCTATGCTGAGCGTCTCCACGCCCGCCTTGCCAATGGCATCCGCTATGCGCTGATAGGCTTGTGCCTCGTCCTTGGGAAGGAGTCCATCGAACTGAGGACCTGCCAGCAGCAGACGCCACTCCGCAGCGTCGGAGAAGAAATACCAAAGCACGTTGGTTGGGCTGTCTCCTTGATCGTCCAGGGCTTTGACCAACTCGCCAGAGTCGCCTATCAAGCTTTCTACCAGTGCTTCTTCAGCCATTGAAGTACTCCATGATTCAGATCACCTACTGCATTGAGAATGCTGGCGGCAGCGAAATTATCCCACATGGCGTAGCGGCTGGCCTCGTTCCATTTGCTGGCGACGCCCCAAGCAGCCGCGAGA
The DNA here is from genome assembly GCA_003153875.1 of Myxococcales bacterium. Next base: position 1,136 of record PMBY01000506.1, read on the forward strand.
TTGGGCGTCGTCGCCGTATCGTCTTGAAATTGCTTGGTTAGGCCGGCGAGACCGAGCAGCTCTTTCAGGTTGTGCGAGTAGATCTCCGTCACGAAGGCCTTGTCCGGAATCGCGTTGGCCTGGAAAACCTTCGCGATACATGCCTTGATGGCGAGCTCTACCGCGTAGCCTGACAAGTAGTACGCGCCCGAGTTGCGCCCGGCCTGAAAGAGAACCTTGGCGTCGTCGAGGCGAACAATTGAGAGGGCTTCAAGGTCGGATTTCGTTATCATCGAATTCCTGCACCGTCATGTTGAATCGGTGCAGCTTCGCGCCCTACGGCATTTTTCGCAAGCACTGGCGGGCGGTATGGCGGGCGGTATTAGATCCCCGCACCCACCGCCACTGGCAGCGGCAACCGCATCGAGAACACGGTCCCACCCTCGGCGCTGGTGACGAAGCTGACCTGGCCGCCCAGGTAGCGCTCGCCCAGCAGTCTCATGCCATAGGTGCCCAGCCCGTGTCCCGTGCCGGACTTGGTGGTGAACGAGCGCTGGAACACGCGTGACGCCACCACAGGCAGGATCTCGGCCGCGTTGTGCACGTGGAAGGCAACCGTGTCGCGCGGCTCGGGCTCGCCCTTCGCGGTCGGGCCAGGCTCGCGTTCGCACCACAGGCGAACCTCGCCGCCGATAGGCGTGGCTTCGAAGGCGTTCTTCACCATGTTGACCAGCACCCGGCCCAGCAGCACGGGGTCGGTGACCAACTCGACACCCAGACAGCGGTCTTCCACTGTGAGGGTGCGCTGTTTGGCGGTTTGCGTGTCGGCGAACATGCCCTGCAGATCCGCGAGCAGCGTCGCAGGCGCGACCGCGACGCGCTGGGGCCGCAGGGTGCCCTGCTCGGCCTCAAGCAGCGTGCGCTGCAACTGGATCTCCCTTTCAAGCTGGCCCACCAAGCGACTGACACGTTCGCGGGCGCGGTCTTGACGCTCGCCACTGGAGCTGTTGAGCAGGTGGGTCCAGTTGGACAAGGCCGACAGTGTATTGAGGATGTCGTGGAAGAAAATCCGCTCCAGCGCCAGGCGGCGCTTTTCACTGCTAATGTCGCGCAAAGAAACCACGGTGTAGTCTGTTCCGTCGATGTCCACCTGGGTGGCGCGCACATGCAACTCCATCGGCGTGGCGTTTGCGCCCTCGCCCGAGGTCAGCAGGCATTCCTGCTCGACGGCGCGCTTGCCGGCCTGCGATTGCGTGACGGCCTGAAGGGTTCCACAAGCCAGGCAGTGCTCACCGGCGCCACAGCCCTGCGGCTGTTCGGTGGCGCGCGGACACGCGAAGAATTCGCCGGGCCGCAACCCGATGCTGCGTTGGTCGTGGCGCAGGTTCTCCAGCAAGGGCGCGCGGTTGGTGGCCAGGATTTGCCGCTCTCGGTTCAGCACCAGCAGACCGGCGTCCGTGGCCTCCAGCAGCGCGCTCACGATGGGACTGTGGCTGACGGTTCGCACCTCCGCCTCCAGCGTCTCGGCGCTGGCGCGTTCGTGAGACAGAATGGGCGTTACCGTCGCGTCTTGGTTTGTTGACTTCGCCACCGTCGGGTAGCCTCGTGTCTATTGAGGGCGCTCAAGCTGACCCAACAAGGCTAGCACGCTGGCGCTCACTTGCCCGGAGCACCGTGTTCGGGTGCGATGCCCGTGCTCCGCAAGGAGTCGCTCCGCGCCAGCAGCACATAGTGTCCCCCCTTGTACAGAGTCACGAACTTGCGCAGCACCAGCTCGGCCCAGCGCGGGGGCAAGCCCTCGGGTGGCAAGGCGAAAGACGGCATCGACCATCCGTAGTTCAGCTCCAGGCGATCGGCAAACGCAAGCAGGGTCACGCGAGGGTTTTCCAGATAGCCAGCGATTTCCTTGTCGGTCGCCAAGTGGAGTCGCTGGGCGGAAGCGGCCGGCAAGGAACGCGTCACGCTGAATGGCCCCATGGATAGATTGCGCGGCACGGGCCGGTTGGTCTCCAGCGCGGGAATAAGATTGGGCCCGATGAGGGGTTGGCCCGGGGGCAGCAATTGCTCAACCAACGATCGGATGCGCGCACTCCGTTGGGGCAGACCGAAGTCGTAGTCGGGAACCACCCGAGGCAGGCACAGCGAGGGGGCGTTGCCGCGCGAGTCTGCCCAGCGAGAACTGTTGGCTATCGGGTTGGCGCCAAGTTGAAGCAGGAGCAGCACGGCCACCACGGCTGCTCGACGGAGAAGCGACCAAGTACGGGCGAAGTCAGCGATCAGCAGAACCACCGCCAGGGCCAGCGGCAAGAGAAAGGGAACGCCGTACTCAGCAACCGCGCCAGAAGGAAGAAGATTGGCTGCCAACGCCAGCACGGCCGCCGCTGCCAGGATGGCCTCGCGGCGCGGCCAGGGCCGAAGCGTCGCCAAGGTGAGTGACGCCAAGCCCAGCAAGCCGATCCAACAAGCCGGCGCTTGCAGGAAGATCTCGGTGAAACCCAGGTACCAATCTCTGTGCTGCAGCGACGAGGCGTGGAACTGAAAGACCCAGAAGTCCATGCTCTCGGGCGCGAGCAACCAGAAGGGCAAGAACACCACGGCCAGAAGCCCGACCAGCTCCGCCACCGCCCGGAGGGCCTCGCGTGCCGAGGGCAGGCCGCCGTCGCACAGGGCAGCCAGCCACAGGACCAGAAAATAGGGCGCGCTGGCCAGACGACAGCCGATCCCCAGCGCAGCCAGCGCCGAGAGAAGCAAATACTTTCGGGCGGCGCGTGGCCATTGCAGAAAAACCCAGGCCGCCGCTGCGGCCGCCAGCGAGGTGAGCGCGTAGGCTTTGCCCAGGTGGATGAAGTACATCCAGGTCGGCCAGAGCGAGAAAGACAGCGCCAGCACCAGGCCGACCCAGGGCCGTGTCCGCCGGGCTGCCAGCCACGCGCACAGCCCGAGGGCCAGTGCGCCCCACAGTCCGTTGGCCGAGCGCTGTTGCACAAGACCGAAGCCGATGAGACGCATCACCGCGCCGTTGACGAAAGGCAGAACCGGCGGCTGCGAATAGCCAAAATCGCGGTAGGGCAGGGCACCCTCGGTCACGTTTCGCGCCGCCAGCCCGTAAAAACCCTCGTCTACGTTCAGACCACCGAACAGAACATGGAAGGTGGCGCTGGCCAGGTGGACGGACAGCACGATGGCCAGGCCTATTGCCAGCCAGAGGCGAGGCTTCGTCGCTTGGGCCGACCCCGTGGGGGCGGCGGGAGTCTGGTCAGTGGCATCGCTCTGCACATCAGCCATGGTGCCCTATCCAATGGGGAGCTACCAAGCAACTTTGTGGTACAAGGGCGTGGGCACCCAGACCGGCGTGAGTTCGCCGCTTTGCTAGGACTGGGCGAGTTTCTCGGCGTCGCGGTATGGCTTCTGACATGTTATACTACATGCCATGTCAAAGGCGGCAGCAGCTAGAAAGACCGTTCAGCGTTACCGCGAGCGGATGAGAGACTCGGGCTTGCGTTTGGTGCAGGTTTGGCTGCCCGACACGCGAGCTCGGGGCTTCGCGGACGAGTGCCGTCGTCAGAGCCTCGCAGCAAAAAGGAATGTTCGATCTGAACGTGATGCGATGGAGTGGGTGGAGGCCCTTGGCGATACTGAAGGCTGGACATCGTGAGGCGCGGGGATGTTGTCATCATCGCGATGCAAGGCGACTACGGCAAGCCAAGGCCAGCCCTCGTGATTCAATCGGACCTGTTCAACGACACACATTCCAGCGTTGCGGTGGCTCCTGTGACGGGCACCATCGTCGACGCCCCGTTGTTTCGACTAACAGTTGATCCAACAAACTCAAACGGACTGCGTTCCGTTTCGCAGATCATGGTCGACAAGGTCACTGCCGTCCGACGTGACAAGATCGGGAAGGCGGTCGGCCGTCTGGATGACGGGACCATGGTGCGAGTCAACCGGGCCATAGCCCTGTGGTTTGGCCTTGCAGCGTAGTGCTGGATAACAAGCTGACATTCGAGGGTCTCGCCGGGATGGCTTACCTCACAGTCTTTCATTCGTCGGGAGCTGCCTCGGACTAGGCACCGCGGATTGAGACCGCATAACGCTTTTTGCGAGGATTCTCCTTTCCGTGCTGCCTCGGCCGTTCAGTCTTCGCTTCATGTTGTTTGCCGTCGAGTTGGATTACGCTGCCCGGGCTTTGCTGTTG
>PMBY01000260.1 GCA_003153875.1 Myxococcales bacterium
CAAGTCGGGGCAACCATCCTCGTCCTGAAACCCGTCCTTGTCCTCGGGAACAGTGGGACAGAGATCGCTGACATCCGGGATGCCATCGCCATCCGTGTCCACCGGGCTGGCTGGCGCAGGAGGCTTCACCACCGGCGACTTTCCGCAACCACCCGCCGGCGACAAGCGCAGAGCCTCGCGCACGTTGGCATCGGCGATCTCGATGTGATGGAGAGCACCGAAGTACTCCCCCTTGTCAAGCTCACGCTCGGCGAACTCCAGGTTGGCTTCGGAAAGCGCCAGCGGACGGGGGGCGCACCGGTAGGCTCCGTTGTCGCGCGCCTTGTGTAGGCTGTCACGAACGCCATCGGCCCGTACCGCCAGGTCCTGACCGGCACAGCCCAGCAGCAAGAGCAAGAACCCAGCGGCGCTCCCGACACTTGTTCGCCCTGGGCGGTTCATGGTTCCCCGCATGTTGTGTGCTCAGGGTCGACGGCCGTACCCGCGGGCTGGGGTCGCTTGGCACGTGCGATCGCTTTGCGTGAACAGTCCTCACTGCGACGACCCCAATCAATGGCGGTCTGGTAGTCGGAGTGGGCCGCGTCTTCACGAGCCTTGTGCAGATACGCGGCCGCCTTGGCGTATTCGTAGGGCGCCTTCTGCTCCGCCCCTGCTTGCCCGGCCTGCGCCAAGGCAGAGGCAGCGCGAGAGCTGACCCGAGATAGATAATCGACCGGTCCGCAGCCCAGCGGAACGACAATCCCCAGGGCGAGCGCCCAAAGGCAGCGACGGGACGTCACAGGGCGACCGTAGACAAATACCGTGAGTCCGTCAAGATGTGGCGCGCCTTGCCGCCCAGCCCCCTCAACTGTCCGCCCGCGGGCTCGCAGACTCACAGCCATCGCCCTCCGGCTGCGAGCCCCGCCGCACCTGCGTACCTTGGGCGCCCGCGGCCCGCGGCTGCCCATCCACAGAGTTCACCAAACGACGCACGACGGGGCAATCCGTCGTCCCGGCGCCGTTCAGTCGCAGAAAAAGCACGTGCCCACATCCGATTCTCCCTTGATTTTCGTAGCGTTTTCGGGATATTAGCAGACGTTCGTAGGAATTGATTGTCACCCCCCGCCGGAGGCCCCTGTGAAACAACTCATCGCCTTTCTCCTTGACCACGCGATGCTCGACTTTTCCGGCGGGCTCACAATCGAAATGGTCAAGGATTTCATCCGCGATGACGAGAGTCGAGAGGCGCGTGCCCTGCTGGCCAAGCTCATGCAGGACGGCGGCGTCGAAGACATGCAGCTCACTCTGGCTGACTGCCTGCAAGAACAACTCCGCACCGGACTGAATGAAGATGTTGTTCGCGAGCAGCTGAAGCTCTACGTCGAAAGCTGAGAACTAGTTGAGCCCCTTGAGCGTCGCATCCAGACGCGTCAGGGCCGCTTCGATCTCGGCCAGGCGGGCTTGGTCCTTCTCCAGCACAGCGGCAGGCGCACGTTCGAGAAATTGCGGGTTGGCCAGCTTCTTGACCAGGTGGTCCCGATCCTTGTCCAACTTGGCGCGATCCTTCTCCAGCTTGGCGCGCTCGGCACCGGAGTCAGCCGGGGCTTCCAGCTGGAGAATGACTTCCACGTCGCCGGCTAGACCCGTGACCACCGTCCCCGCCGACGCCTCGCCGGCCCGACGCACCACCAGGTCACCAAGCTTGGCCTGCTCGAGCACGAGGTGGCGGTAGCCATCCAGGATGGTCTTCTTGTAGTCGTCAGCCACGTTCAGAATCACGCGGGGCCGCTGGATCGAGGGAACGCTCTTCTCGGTACGCAGCATGCGGATGGTAGCAACCACCTTCTGCACCAGCGCCATCGACGCCTCACTGGCATCATCGACGTAGCGCGGATCCGGGATGGGGTAGAGCGTGATCATGATGCTCTGGGGGGCACCCTGTGGTTTGGGCAACTGCTGCCAGAGCTCCTCGGTAAGAAACGGCATGAACGGGTGCAGAAGGCGCATGGCCGCGTCCAGCGCCGTCACCAAGGTTCCCTGGATCTTCCAGCGCTCGGCCGCCTTGCTCGGATCCTGCAGACGCACCTTGGCCAGCTCGATGTACCAGTCGCAGATGTCGTTCCAGATGAAGTGGTACAGCCCCTGCGCCGCCTCGGCGATTCTGAAATCCTCCAGCGCACGGTTGATCTCTTCGCTGGTGCGCTGGACCCGCGACAGGATCCAGCGTTCGGGCAGATCGTATTCCACGCTGTCGGGGCCTTCGGCGGTCCGGTCGGCAAACTGATCGGCGTTGTAGTCGGTGAGGTTCATCAACACGAAGCGTGTCGCGTTCCAAATCTTGTTGGCAAACCGTCGCGCATCCTCGACGTTGGACAGGGAGAATTTGATGTTCTTGCCCTGCGTGGCCTGGTTGGTCATCCAAGCTAGCGCCCAGCGCAAGGGATCCGCACCGAGCTTCTGCGCCACGTCCAGAGGGTCGATGGTGTTGCCCTTGACCTTGGACATCTTGTCGCCCTTCTCGTCGGTCACCATGGTGTGCAGGTACACCGTGCGGAAGGGAACCTTCTTCATGAAGTGAAGCCCGGCCATCATCATGCGGGCCACCCAGAAGAAGAGGATATCGTAGCCGGTCTCCATCACGCTGGTGGGATAGAAGGTGCGCAGGTCGCGGGTCTCGTCGGGCCAGCCCAGCGTCGCAAAGGGCCACAACCACGACGAGAACCAGGTATCGAGCACGTCCTCGTCTTGCGTGAGGCTCACGCCCCCACAATGGCGGCACGCCTGCGGCGTCGTGCGCGCCACCGTGATGCCGGCGCAGCTTCCGCAATACCAGGCCGGAATGCGATGTCCCCACCACAGCTGGCGCGAAATACACCAATCGCGGATGTTGTTCATCCAGTGGAAGTAGGTCTTGCTCCAGCCTTCGGGCACGAAGCGGGTCTTGCCCTGCTCCACCGCCTCGATGGCCGGCTTGGCCAGTGGCTCCATCTTGACGAACCACTGGGTGGACAGCATCGGCTCGACCACGGTGTGGCAACGCTGACAGTGTCCCACGGCGTGAACGTGCACCTTGCTGCCGCGCTCGAGTCCCAGTTCCTTGATCTTGGCCTTGACCTGTTTGCGCGCCTCGAATCGATCCAACCCTGCAAACGGCCCGCCCTCGGCTGTCACCACGCCTTTCTCGTCGAAGATCGAAATGAAACCCAGCTTGTGGCGCTGGCCGCATTCGAAGTCGTTGGGGTCGTGCGCCGGCGTGACCTTCACCGCGCCGGTGCCGAACTTGGGATCGACCAAGATGGGATCGGCCACAACCGGGAACGTCCGATCGAGGAACGGGTGCCGGATCATCTTCCCGATCTTCGCCTGGTGGCGCGGGTCATCGGGGTGCACCGCCACCGCCGTGTCGCCCAGCATGGTTTCGGGCCGTGTGGTCGCGACCACGACTTCGCCGCTACCGTCGGCCAGCGGATAGGCGAACTNNTGCTCGACCTCGAGATCGGACAGCGCTGTCCGGCAGGACACGCACCAGTTGATGAGGCGCCGATCGCGGTAGATGAGCCCCTCTTCGTGCAGGCGCACGAAGGCCTCGATGACCGCGCGCGAGTAGTCGGGCTCCATGGTGAACTTCAGGCGCTCCCAGTCCAGAGAGCAACCCATTACCTTGAGCTGTTCGAGAATGCGGCTGCCGTAGCGCTCGCGCCAATCCCAGATGCGCTTGACGAACTCCTCGCGTCCGATGTCGTGGCGGGATTTCTTTTCCGTGGCCCGCAGCTCGCGTTCCACCACCATCTGGGTGGCGATGCCGGCGTGGTCGGTACCCGGAAGCCACATGGCATTGTACGCAGCCATGCGCCGCCAGCGCACCAGGATGTCCTGGATGGCGCAGGTGAGCGCGTGGCCCATGTGCAGTGAACCGGTTACATTCGGCGGCGGGATGACGATGCAGAAGGGCGCCTTGGGTGTGGCCGCGTCGGCGTGGAAGTAGCCGCAGTTCAGCCACTCCTGGTACCAGCGCGCCTCGATAGAAGTGGGGTCGTAGGTCTTGGCAAGTTCGGTCATGGGGTGCTACGTCGAATAGAAGGGACAGAGAGTAGTACCGCCTTCCCGAAATTCCTAGCTGGTTTCCGGTGGATGGCGGCCAAGGGCCGGTGGCCGGGGCCGGAACCGGAGCCGGCTGGCTAGCGTGGGCGTGAGCGGTAGCGGTAGCGACCAGCGTGGTGCGGCCGGCGAGGGCGTGAGCGGCCCATCTTCCCGGTTGCACATCACGCGATCCGCGATCCGCTATCCGCGTACCCCACACGAACTCGCTCACGCCCTCGCCCACGCGACCCCTATCCGCGACCCGGCCTACCAAGCGGCCCTTAAACTCCCCGACAAGCCGCATCTATCGCTTGGCTGCGGCCAGGCGATCGATTTCCTGCTTGATGATCATCTCGGCCAACTCAGGAACCACTTCCCACACCACCTGCTCGATGATCTCGCGCGAAAGCTTGGCGATTGCTTCGTACTCGCGACCGCGGGCCGCGATGGCCGCGACCTTCTGATCGATGGCCGACGACACGGCAGCCACCAGGGGCGTCGGCGCGGCTGGTGGCGCCGCGACCGGCATACTCGCCGATCGCCGAGTCGGCACTTGCGAAGCCACGGCTGTCGGGGGCACCGGCGTGGGTGCGGCCGGTGGCGCCACCACGGGCATGCTCGCCGATCGCCGAACCGGTGCTTGCAGAGCCGCAGCACCCGCGGGCGCCGGCGTGGGTGCGACCGGGACAGGCGGCGCGACCCGAGGCACAACGCCAGGCGGAGGCAGGCTCGGCCGGGGCACCGGCGGCCGCGCTACCGCGGGAGGAGCAGCCGGGGAGCCGGGGACTTGGGAGGGCCCACCCACAGCTGGGAAGCCCATGATGGTCCGGGCGCCGGTGGGGCGCGCCGAAGTTTCCGGCGCATAGGCCGGGCTCAGGTCAGGGAGCGGGGGTGCAGGCCGAGTCGCTGCCGCAGGGGCCGGCGCGGACACACCAGGAATCAACGAAGGCCTGCTCGCTGGGGCGACCGCGGGGGGCGGTGAAGGGGCAGGCGCCGGCCGCGTCCCTGGCCAAGTCGGGGGCCGAGCCGTCCATGCCGCCGGGCCCGCCGCCGAGCCACGCTCGATGGTGAACTCGCCGTAGTTGTCATCGTCGGGCGCCACGACTTCGTCTTCGATGTTGACCTCCTCTGTGGGAGGCCAGGGGGACGCAGGGGCTGCTGCACGCGGCGCCGCCATGGCAGGCACCTCCGCAGCCGGCGCGGGTGTCGGTCGGGCCGGAGCGATCAGGGCCGCGCTCACGCTGTCGAGCAACACCTGGCTGTCAAACGGCTTGAGCAGATGACCGTCGGCGCCAACGCGGCGCGCGCGCGCCTCATCCAGCGGATTCTGGGTGGACGCCAGAATGTGCACGGGCACGCTGTGCAGGACCGGATCGGCCTTCACCGAGGCACACAGGTCGTACCCACTGCCGTTCCCTAGCACCGCGTCGGCGATGATCAGGTCAGGCCGTGCCCCCTTGGCAGCGACCAGGGCCTCCTCCACCGATCGGGCGGACAAGAGCGCGTAGTCCTGGCCGCCCAGGACCATAGCGAAGGCCTTTTGGATCGTCAGGCTGTCGTCGGCGACCAGTATGCGCTTGCCCATCGAATACCCAAGCAGTCTCTCTTCGATAACACGTGAACCCAGGGGGGTCAATTACGGGACGGGAAAGGTGCACTTTCCCACGAGACGGTTATGATGGCGCCAAGCGTGCCAAGCTGTGCGCTTGCATCTCTGATGGCCCGAATTCCCGAGCCTCCGTCGTCACGCGCCTTCCCCATGGGCGGCGCGACGTTTCGTCTGTTCCTGGCCGTAGCCCTGGCGCTGGTGGCCTCCTTGGTGGCCCGGCCAGCCGCGCAGGCGGCCGAGCCTGACCCCTGGTTCGGCCGCGACAAAGCCATGCATTTCAGCGTCAGCTTCGCCCTGGCCGGCAACGCCTACGCGGACTCGTCGGCTTTCACCAAGCGTGCCAGCATCCGGGTCCTGTCAGGCGTGGGCGTCGGCTTGGCGGCGGGAATCGCCAAAGAGCTCGCCGACCAGTACGGCGGAAGGGGCCTGTCCTGGCGTGACCTCACTTGGGATGCCGTCGGTACAGCCACAGGGACATTAGTTGCGTGGCTGGTCGACCGATATCTACTTTGAAGACACGGAGACACTCATGAAGGAATCCCCACCGCCTCCCACCGCCCACAATCCTCTTGCCTACAAGAACGATGAGTTCATGGCCACCGACGACGCGCGCCCCCTGCGCATTCTCGCCGAATACCTCGAGCCCATGCATCG
>PMBY01000327.1 GCA_003153875.1 Myxococcales bacterium
CATCCCGTGCCGCAGTTCCGGGTGCCGCCCCAGCCACGCGAGCATGGTCATGATCTCGGCGATGCCCGCCTTGTCGTCGGCGCCAAGCAGGGTCGTGCCATCGGTATGGACGAGGGTGTGGCCGATGCAGCGACCGAGGTTGGGGTTGGCGGCCACCGTGATCGCCGCCCCTGTCGCAGGCAGAAGGATGTCTCCGCCCGCGTAGTCGTGAACCACTTGAGGCTTCACGTCGGTCCCGGACGTGCCGTGGTAGGTGTCCATGTGCGCGAGAAAACCCAGCACAGGAATTCTTTCCGCGGCTCGATGCCCCGCCGGCAGGCTGGACGGCAGGGTGGCCTTCACGTGCCCGGTGTCGGCCATGACCGCATCCGAGCAACCCAGAGTGACAAGCTCGGCGACCAGCAGTCGAGCCAGATCCTTTTGTTTTTCGGTTGAGGGAGAGCACGAGGCGTTCTCGTCGCTCTGCGTGTCGATCTTCACGTAGCGGACAAATCGCTCTAACAGCTCCCGCCGCTCGGAGGCGTCGAGGGTCCATACCGGCATGGCCCTATGGTAGACGCCCTCGCCACTTCCTGCCCTTCGAATCGCCAGCGCGCCGCGTCTCGCTCCCTCTCCTGTCTTCGTGGGGCTCGTTAGGCGATGCGAATTGGCTGAGCCAGATGACCAGAACAGTTCACCGCTTCCCTTGTTCGTGACATACAATACGCTGGGGAGAAGTCATGAACATGATGCACAAAGCACATTCTCTAGTCCTCGTTTTGCTCTTCGGCCTGCCGCTGGCTGCAGGCTGCGGCCAAGATACGTCAGCGCCTCCCCACAATCATAGTGGAGGCGCCCATGCCGGCGCAGCCGGCGGTTCAGGCAACACGGCCCACACGGGTGGCACGACTGGCGTAGCGGGACAGACGGCAGCTGGCGGTAGCTCCGCTGGTTCCCCAGCCGGAGGCGCCAGCGGCGGCTCCATGAGCGTCGGCGGCGTTGCTACAGGAGGCGCCGTCGCCACCGGAGGAGGCGGCGGTCTGAATACTGGCTTGCCTGGCGGCAACACCCAAACCAGCGGGACTGCCGCTTCAGGTGGCAACACTGCTTCAGGTGGCATCACCTCCGCTTCAGGCGGCATCACCTCCGCTTCAGGCGGCATCACCTCCGCTTCAGGCGGCATCACCTCCGCTTCGGGTGGCATCACTGCTTCGGGCGGAAACACCTCCGCTGCGGGCGGCGACACTGCTTCGGGCGGAAACACCTCCGCTGCGGGCGGCGACACTACTTCGGGCGGAAACACTGCTTCGGGTGGCAGCACTGCTTCGGGCGGCAGCACCTCCGCTTCGGGCGGCAGCACTGCTTCGGGCGGGAACACAGCTTCGGGCGGTACGACCTCCTCTGGCGGCACCACTTCCAGTGGCGGCACAACCTCCTCTGGTGGCACCACCTCCAGTGGCGGCACCACTGTTCCGCAAGCCCGGGCTCGAACAATCATCCCCCTCGACTTGGGCTGGCTGTTCAACAAGGGGGACGCAACCGGGGCGGATCAGACGGCCTTCGCGGATTCCGGATGGAGCCCGGTGAACCTCCCGCACGACTGGAGCGTCGAGGGGCCGTTCTCTCAAACTGCCCCGATGACCGGCCGGGGCGGCTATCTGGCGTCAGGAATCGGCTGGTACCGAAAGCATTTCACTCTTCCCTCAACCGTCACCTCGGGCCAGCAGATCTACATTGAATTCGACGGTGTGATGGCGAACAGCACCGTCACCATCAACGGCACTCCTGTCGGGACCCATCCGTACGGCTACGTGAGCTTCCGCTACGACCTGACAAAGAGCGGCGTCAAGTTCGGAACGGAAAACGTGATTGCCGTCAAGACCGACACGAGCTTGCAGCCCGCCTCACGTTACTACGCGGGTGCTGGAATCTACCGACACGCCCGCATCATCGCGACCGATCCGGTGCATGTCGATCAGTGGGCCACGTATGTCAGCACAAAGGGGGCGACGGCTGCGTCGGCGACTGTCCACGTTACAACCTCAGTGGTCAATTCGGGCACGTCGTCTCAAAGCGTGAGCGTGCAGGGCATCCTCAGAGATCCCAGCGGGACAGCGTTGGCACCCGTCACTGCAACGGCTCAGAACATCGCCGCGGGCGCATCGGCCAGCTTCACATTCGACGTCCCGGTCACGAATCCCAAGTTGTGGGATCTCACGACTCCCAACATGTATCAGCTCGCGACCAATGTCCTAGTGGGCGGCACCACGGTCGACGACGACGTGACTCCGGTCGGAATCCGGAGCCTCACCTTCGACGGCACCACGGGCATGAATCTCAATGGCAAGAACGTCAAGTTCCAAGGCGTGTGTTTGCATCAGGACTACCACGGTCTTGGTCTCGCTGCCCCACAACGGGCCATCCAGAGACGGCTGGCGCAGCTCAAGGTCTTCGGGGTCAACGCCATCCGCACGGCCCACGATCCACCCAATCCGGAATTCCTCGACCTGTGCGATCGGATGGGCATTCTCGTCATGGACGAGTTCTTCGACGTCTGGGTCGCACGCAAGTACCAGGATGTTGGCGATGACTCCGCCTTCTTCAACAAGACCGCGACCAGCCCCACAGGAATGCCCGCGGTGCCCGGAACCGCCACCGGAGCGCCATGGTACCAGGTCGATGTGACCGGCATTGTCATGCGGGATCGCAATCACCCAAGTGTCGCCCTGTACAGTACCGGTAACGAAATTCGCGATTCCATCGGCACGCGAACTCCTATCCTGACCAAGATGGTCTCCATCTGTCATACTCTCGACCCCGACCGCGCGGTCACCCAGGCCCTCTTCCGGCCCTCCGATTCTGGTGACGTCACCGGAGCCACGAGGACCCTCGTCGACGTTTTCGGCGGCAATTACCGCACCGACGAAGTCATTACCGCCATGGGAATGGCNNTTACGGCCAACCCAGCGCTCACGGGTGAGTTCATGTGGACGGGCGTTGACTATATGGGCGAACACGACGGCGGATGGCCATCATTCGGCGGCAACGGAGCGCTGCTGGACGAGATGGGGACTCCCAGGACTCTCGCCTACTCGTGGCAGACGACGTGGGGAGCGCCCAAAACGAACCCGATGGGCACGGGGGCGACAGCGGGCAAGGTGACGCTCACGGCCGATCACACCACCATAACCACCGACGTGAACGACGTTTCCTTCGTCAAAGCCGCGGTGTCCACCGATACCACCATCACCTTCTCCGTCACAGGTCCTGGCACCATCATAGCTGTGGACAGCGGAAGCATGACGCAGGAGTCGTTCCGCGGAAACACGCGCAAGACCTTCGGGGGCCTAGCCTTTGCCATCGTCCAGGCGACTGGCCCCGGAACCATCACGGTCACGGCCAAGGCGACGGGGCTCACCGACGGCACCGCGACTGTGACCGCTACCAGCGGCGCCTTTGTTCCGTGCTCCGGAACCTGCGACTAGCGGCCGGCGGGGGCGACAGCAGGTCGCCCCCAACAAGAAACGTGATGCGGATGGTACGCACACAGGCGTAGGGGTGATTTGCGGTCGCCCCGGATTCCATTGCAGCAAACGACGGGCTTGCAGTCAGGGCAGAAACTCAACACAGTAGTGATCGGAAGCATCTGCCAGAATGCATCCATGGAAGGGAATTTCCCGATGATGAGCTGCAGCAAGCGATGTCTGACCTTGGCCCTGATGGCAGCACCCCTTTGCCTGTTCGGCTGCAGCAGTGGATCCGGCAGGAACAGCGGCGCGACGGGCGGCACGACTACCAGTGGTGGCGCGACCACCGGCGGCGGCGCCACAAGTGCGGGCGGCACAACCATCGCCGGTGGCACCACGAGTGCGGCTGGCACGATCANNCGACCATTGCCGGTGGCACCACGAGTGCTGGTGGCACGACCACCGCCGGTGGCACCACCAGCGCCGGCGGCACCGGCCCCATGGCTGGCATCACCACGGCTGGCGGCACCACCAGCGCCGGTGGCACGACCCGCACCGGAGGCGCGGGCACCACGGGGGCCGCCACCGGCGGCGTGGCCACAGGCGGAACGACCCGCACTGGAGGCGCGGGAACCGCGGGAGCTGCCACCGGTGGCGCGGCCACGGGCGGAGTGACCAGCACAGGCGGCGTGGCCACGGGCGGAGCGGTCGGGGGCACGCCCGCCTCTGGCAAACGTGAGATGGAAAGCCTTGACCGTGGCGTGATCGCCATCAACCAAAGCGGCGGCAAGGTCTACGTCGGGTGGCGCATGTTCGGGCTCGACCCGAGCAGCATTGCGTTCAACGTCTACCGTTCCACCGCGGGAGCGGCTGCTGTCAAACTGAACGCTTCGCCGATTACCGCCACGACCGACTATGTTGACACGGGTGCTGATGTAACCAAGTCCAACGCCTACCATGTCGCGCCTGTGATTGCTGGCGCCGAGCAAGCCGCCAGCGCAGCCTACACTTTGCCTGCCAATGCTCCTGCCCAGCAGTACCTCTCTATTCCCCTGCGCGACGGTGGCCTCGACTATTCCCAAGCGAACGTGGGCGATGTGGACGGGGACGGGCAATATGAGTTGGTCGTCAAGTGGAGCCAGTCGGCAAACACTGATCCTGGAGTTCACACCAAGCCCACGGCGACTGTGTTTGTCGATGCCTACAAACTAGACGGTACTTTCCTGTGGCGCGTCGACCTAGGATGGAACCTAGAATCGGGCAGCGACTTCACGCCTTTGCTTGTCTATGACGTCGACGGCGACGGCAAGGCGGAAGTCATCACCAAGACCGCTGAAGGCACCAAGGATGGCACCGGCGTGACCATTGGCGACACCGACAGTGACGGCAAGACCGACTATCGCAACACCGATGGTCGAGTGCTGACCGGACCCGAGTTCATGTCGGTATTCCGGGGCACCGATGGCAAGGAATTGGCCCGGACCAACTGGATTGCCCGCGGTAGTGTCAGCGACTGGGGCGACAGTACCGGAAACCGGAGTTGTCGCCAGCAAATGGGAATTGCGTACCTCGACGGTGCGCATCCCAGCATCATCATGTCGCGCGGGGTTTATGCCTATCAAGTCGTGCAGGCCTGGGACTTCCGAAGTGGCGCTCTGACCAAATTGTGGGCTTGGGACAATGGCGGGAAGGGACAGTCAGGGGAGTGGAATTCATCGGCCCAATGCCTGCGCATGGGCGATGCCAATGGTGACGGATATGATGAAGTTCTGAAAGGTCCGCTGGCAATAGATCACACAGGCAAGACCCTGTGGGACCAGAAGTTGGTCAAGGGACATGGCGACTATGTCCATATCGGGGTCTTCAATCCCACCAGAAGTGGTCTTCAGATATTTCGCGTGCTAGAGGCCGCGCAGGCCAATGGTGTGGCCCTGCTCGATGCCGCCACCGGAACTGTCCTCTGGGGAAAGACTATCGCGGGCGATGCCAGCCGGGGCTACGCCTCGCACATAGACTCGCGACAGAAAGGCGCCCAATGTTGGGCCGGACAGATCAACAATGACCTTTTGAACTACGATGGCAGCGTCCTCTGCAGCGGAACTTCGCCCTCCAACGGCGACCATTGGGCTCCCATATGGTGGGAGGGGGGCCTCACTCGTTCAATAACCGACGAATTCTCGGGCAACGATGGTGTTCACATCAACCGATGGAATGGCGCGGCCTGCAGCCTTACCGAGCTGATGAAAACTGGTTCGGGAACCAGAAACACACAAACCATTGCCGACATATTGGGCGATTGGCGCGAAGAACTGGTGATTGGACTCCCGAATGAGGTTCGCGTGTATACGACGACCATCCCGGCAGGCAATAGGCTCTATACGCTGATGCACAACCCGCTGTACAGACTCAATGTGGGACAATCGGCCCAGCGCAATTTCGGCACGGGTCTTCCTGACTACTATCTCGGCACCGGAATGAGCACGCCCCCGGCGCCCGATATCAAGTACGTTGGGCCTCCCCACTAGCTGTCACGCACCGACATCGCCGGCGCGGCGCCCGATTCGGTCAAGCGCACAGATTGGACTGATCAGCGGTGGCGCGCACGGGTGCGGCTGGTACGACGGCGGAAGATCGCTGTCGCGGCAAGGCTGGCGAACAGTAGCCATCCCGCTCTGCCGTCGTGGTCGCTGGTGCGACCCACGCTGCACGAACAACCGGAGGCCGACGCCGCTGCCGTCGTGGTTCCCATGTCGCCCTGCCCACCGGATCCGCCGCGACCGGCCGCGCCGGTCTCTCCCGCCGCGCCGGTCATTCCGCCAACGCCGGTGTCTCCAGCAGCGCTGACGGTTCCGCCTATGTCCGCGTTCCCAGCCGCGCCGGTCATTCCGCCCGTTTCCGGGTTCCCGGCCGCGCCGCTGGTTCCGCCCAGGTCTACGTTGCCGGCCGCCGCACTGGTTCCACCCGTGGCAATGGTTCCGCCACCGCCGTTGCTCCCACCTAGGCTCGTGGTGCCTCCGATGGCGATGCTTCCGCCGGTTCCCGTCCTTCCCGCAGTTCGGCTGCCGCCGGTTCCAGGGACTCCACCCGTACCGGAGCTGCCGCCCGTGCGGCCGCCCGCGCCTGCGCTTCCGCCGGTGCCTGGTGCCCCACCAACTCCACCAGAACCGCCGCTTCCGCTCGTGCCCGTGCTTCCACCCGTGCCGCCATCGGGCGGGCTTTGTCCATCCTGCTGAAAGGTAGTCGGGGCAGGCTTGGCCGCACCAACGTCAGTAACCAACAGGTTATCGAACAACGCCGTAGTCTTGGCAGCGGTGCCAAGCCCGACGGAGCCTTTGGAGTAGGTCGTGTCGGTCTTGGTAAACGCCTCAGTGCCGTCGATGGTGCCCTTGATCGAGCTGCCCTGGAAAACCAGCTTCACATTGTGCCACGAGCCCGCGGACAACGTGGCCTGGCCGCTGGCGAGCGTCGTGGTCGTCGGCTTGGTGGAAGTAACATAGAGAACCCAAGCCCCGGTCGGACTCAGCGTAATGTAGTAGGCGTTTGGAGTGGTGCCGTAGCCGGTTCCAGTAGAATTGACACGTCCCAACACCGAAGCCCATCCCGAAGTAGTTTCTATTGAGATATCTGCGCTGACTTCATAGTCCGTCCAGTTGGGATTTCCCACAATCGTGTACGGATTGCTTTCCGGAGCCCAGCTCTGCGCCGGCTGACTGACGACCTGTCGCAGACACTGTCCCGTGCCATCGGGCCGNNCCGGTGGCGTCGCCGCGCCCTTCTGCTGGCCGGTCGTCGTGCTGATCGAGTAAATGGAGTTTGCATCGAGTGAGATGGTGAACGACCCGTTGACCGGGGTCACGCTGGCCAGCTTCTCGAACTGGGTGGTCGCATTGCTGCGCCACACGGACACGCTCCCAGTGGAAAGGCCGCCAGTGACATTGAACGTGATATTCTGCGCTGCCTTGGCGCCCGACGTCTGCGCGATAATGCTGTAGTCGCCGCCACTGGGCGCCATCATGGTCACGTAGTTACCGCCACCCGAGAAGGTGCCGGATGCGCCGTCCAGGTACTTCCAGCCGACCTTGGTGAACTGACCGACATGGGCATAGCCCCACAGCGCCGGATTGATAGTGTAGTTGCCGCTCCAGGGGGAACTCGCGACGCCCACGGTGACGTCGTAGAAGGGCTCGTTCGAGTAGAACGCGGTGATGAGATACCAGTATACGGTCTTGGTGATCTTGCTATTGACGTAGTTGAAGTTGAATGCGCCGACAATGTCCAGTGCGCACTGAAACCCGTGTTCATACACGTGCTCTTCAGTGTCCCAGATTGGTTTTCCGATGGCTATGACGTTCGCGGGCGGCGGCGTTCCCTTGGTGGAGCCATAGGACGCCGTGGTGTGGCTGCCGATGGCATAGACCGCAGCCTTCAAGGTGGCGTCTGTGTTCATCCCGGTGGCCCAGTTCCAGCTGGTGGCTCCCCAGTTGTCGAAGGCGTGGATGCCGACCTTGGTGAGACCATTGTTGTTCAAAGTGGTGCGAAATGTCTTCACCCAGCTCGTGTTGTCGCCCTTTTCGTTTCGGCACCCGACGTAGTCGATATCGAGGCCATGGACAGACTTCGCACCCATGATCCACTTGGACAGGTAGTCAGCCGTGTCCTGCGACCAGAAGTTGCCATTGCCGACCCACCCAGGCGCCGACCACGCAGTGGCATCCAGAACAATCGCCGGGTTTCTCTGCCTGGCCTGTTCCATCAGCCACCACTCGTAGCCGCGGTCATAGTTCTCGTCCGTCTTGCTGTGCATGTGGCTCAGCTCCGAGCCTTGGGTCGAATTACCGTCGCCGCCAATCTCGACATACAGCTCTTGCAGAGAGGCCCCGTAGTTCGGCTTGAAGAGGTAGTCGAGAATCTGCGTGCGCTGGGGCTCGATGTAGTCCCTGAGAAGAGGCGAGGTTCCGCCACCGCCGGTCACCGCGCCGATTCCGTCATAGGTCCGACCGGAGCCGGCGCCATCAATCGCGATGGTTTGGGCAAGAGCGTCGGCACTTGCGCTGAAAAACCCCGCTGTGAAGGCAGCGGCGAGAAGAACAAGTCGAACGCGCGTCGAGGCTAGACTCATGAACAACATCCTTTCGGTGGCGCCCGAATAGGTCTAGGGCGCGCCCGCGCTCGTAGCTTCACAAAGAACTCGCCTCTCCGACGGATCTGCGAAATGCCGCTATGTCCAAAATTCCAGCGAGTCGAAGATTTTTGGACCCATTTTCGCCAGCCGACTCCCCCCTTGCGGCGGCTCGGTCGATTCGCCCGCTACCTGCTGGTGGCGCCCAGGGCGTCCAGTGCGGCCAGCACCTCGCGACTGTGCACCGTGGGCTTCACGTCGGCAAACACCTGCGCGATCTTGCCCTGGGGATCGATGATGAAGGTGTGGCGCGCAGCCAGCTTGGTCACGAGCAGGTTGGTGAGCGAGCCGTAGGCTGCCGCCACCCTCTTGTCGGTGTCAGCCAGGAGTTTGAAGGTCAGTCCCTCCTGCGCGCAAAACTCCTGGTGTGAATCCACGCTGTCCACGCTCACCCCCAGCACGACTGCCTTGCGCTTGGCGTACTCGGGCTGATCCCTGGCGAAGTTATGCGCCTCGACGGTGCAGCCTGGGGTCTTGTCCTTGGGATAGAAGTACAAAACCACCCAGGTGCCGTGCAGTGCCGAGAGCTGTACTTTGCTGCCGTCATGCGCCGGCAGCGTGAAATCCGGTGCCGGGCTTCCCACGGCCGGCATCACCGTCGCCCCAGAAAAGCGAGGCCAGGAGACCAGGGCCATGGTTGCCGCCGCGAAGATCCCCGAGTATGTATTCATGGTGCGCTCCAATGGTTCCTGGCTTTTGGATGTCGTCGCCGGGCGTTGGCTTCGTCTCATTGCAACGCAACAGGTGCCGCTGGGCGCTTTCGAGGCCTCAGTCGGTATACAATAGATGCTCTTGTCGCAATACGGCATCGCGGATTCTTGAGCCGAAGATTTTGAAGGAGCCACTGCCTATGACGATGTCAATCCATGACCAAAACGAGAAGTCGATCCACAACCTTCACGGTCGAGGGCCTTTTCCCCACCTCCTGTTCGCCTTGATTGCAGCAGCGCCTCTGGCTCTAGGCTGCAGCGCGTCCGACAACCCTGGGACACCGCAAGCGGGCAATGGCCCTGCCTCCGCAGGCTCAGGTGGGAGCGCCCAGAACACTGGCGGTGTGGTTTCGCAGGGCGGCCAGGAGACTGGCGGTGTGGTCGCGCAGGGTGGCTCCGACACTGGCGGTGTAGTCGCGCAGGGCGGCTCCGACACTGGCGGTGTGGTTGTCGTTGCCGGCTCGGTCGCTCCAGGCGGCTCGGTCGTAACGGGTGGCTCCATCTCCAAGGGCGGCACCACCACGGCAGGCGGCTCTCTCGCTCCAGGCGGCTCGGTCGTAGCGGGTGGCTCCACCCCCAAGGGCGGCACCACCACGGCAGGCGGCTCTCTCGCTCCAGGCGGCTCGGTCGTAGCGGGCGGTTCCACCCCCAAGGGCGGCACCACCACGGCAGGCGGCTCTCTCGCTCCAGGCGGCTCGGTCGTAGCGGGCGGTTCCACTTCCAAGGGCGGCACCGCAACCGCGGGTAGCTCAGGCGGAACCATTCCCAGCAGCGGCGGGCAAACTGGCTCGACGGGCTCTGGGGTCTGCCCCGCCGTCGGAACGCCTCCAACTCCAGACACAGCGACGCGCGCCAAGTGCACCGGCAGCGGATCGGCCGGCATTACCTGCCATTTTGGCGGCAGCATTGGCAACTACGACGTCTCCTTCAATCTCGGTGGTACAGCCGCCGGTCAGACCATAGTGCAGGCGGAACACTTGCGTGAAATGCTGGCCGCCCAAGTCACGGTGGCGGGCACCGCGGTGGCCCCGATAGCCACCACCGCTGGCCAAAAAGCCCCCTTTTCCATGACGGTCAATGTCCGCAATCCGGAGGGACAACCCGAGTGGTCGCAGGCATCGAACGGAACCCTTGGGCTGGACATGTACTTCATTGGAGCCAATCCCCAGCTGGATTCCATCGCCTACGCGCCGACCACCACTGCCGCTGTCATGTACATCTTGACCGATTCGACCGGGTGCGACCAAGAGGGCCCAGGTACCGCAGGCTGGGGCCAGTGGTTGCCGCAGTTTTTCGGCTATGGCCTCGCTGTGGCGAACTACGGCAATTCCGGTGCGCTGTCGGAATGCTCGCCCACAACCACCCCCTGCAGGACCGACGCGCCCTACTACAGTTTCTATGACGACCCCAAGATGTGGCCAACGGTCAAGCCTCTGATCAAGGCCGGCGACGTCGTCTTCATCGAATTCGCCCACAACGACAAGAACACGCCGCAGGCTGCGTATGAAAAAAACCTAACGACCTACATCACGGAGACCAGGGCCAAGGGAGCTATCCCGGTGCTTGCGACCCCCATCCCACGCAACAACTGGTCTGGCGGCTCGATGAGTGCCACCTTCACCAATAGCGTGGGCGTGGATCTTCTTGCGAGCATCAAGAGCGTCGGCGCAACCAACAATGTTCCGGTCGTCGATATCAACGCCAAGGTCGTCGCGGCTTTTAGCGCCAAAGGCCAAGCTACGGTATCGGGATATTACGCAGACCCAACTACCCACCTGAGCACCGTGGGAGCCAACATCGTTGCCCAACTTATCCGCGACGAGATCAAGAGGCTCAACATCTACCCGCTGGTGTGCTTCCTCCGCTAGCAGAGACCGCACCTACATCAAGCCGACAGAGCGCGGGCGGCCAAAGAAAACAGGCCCGCCGGTCGCGGTGATCGTTTCCCATTTCCGCGCTAGTGGTACACTGATCTGGTTCGGGTGCGTGGCATTGCGGGCAACCTCAGCCACAAAGGGATTCGATCATGAAGTACGTGCGCGTCCCCGCCACAGGTCTGTCCCTGTCCTGTGTCCTGTTCGTCGCGTTCGCAAGTAGCTGTTCCGAGTTGACCCCGGCCCCGGCGGCCACCGGGGGCTCCTCCGGACAGGGAGGAGCCACGAGCGAAGGCGGCACGAACAGCGCAGGTGGTGTGATGTTGACCAGTGGAAGTGCATCAGGTGGTCTCGCCTCGACCGGAGGTACCACCGCGACTGGCGGCATGACCGGTGCGACGGGGGCGGCGACCACTGGAGGCAGCCCAAGCACAGGCGGAACGACTGCCGCGGGTGGAGGCAGGGCCGCCGGAGGAGCGTCTTCCGGTGCAGACACCGGTTCGCCCGACGGCGGTGGAGACGTTCCGGCAACGGGCGGCGTGCTGACTGAAGGCGGCACGTCGGCAACAGGAGGCACCGCTGAGCCGGGTGGAACGACCAGTTCCGCCGGGACAACTAGCTCGGGCGGGACGACGGCCATGGGTGGCACCGACAGTTCCGGCGGAACCACTGCCTCGGGCGGCGCCACCACCTCGGGCGGCACCACCACCTCGGGCGGCACCACCGGCGCCGGCGGCACCGCCACTTCAGGTGGAACGACTAGTTCCGGCGGCACCACCGCCTCCGGGGGCACCACCGCCTCGGGCGGCACCGCTACCTCAGGTGGAACGACCAGTTCCGGCGGCACCATCGGTCCCGTCACCACCAACTGTCCAGGAGCCGCGCCCGCGGGCATCACCTCATCCTGGTGCTCCTGCGCCGCGAACGGTAGTACGAACAGCGGCGGCTACACCTACTTCAACAACATCTGGGGATCCGGCCCGGGTCCCCAGTGCATCTGGGCCACCACAACAACCAAGTGGGGAGTGGCGGCCAATCATCCCACCACCGCCAATATCAAGTCCTATCCCAACATCTCGTCGTTTCCCCAAAAGGCCATCAACGCAATCAACAGCTGCACCAGTGCCTTCGACGTGACTGTGCCCAGCAGTGGATCCTGGGAAACCACCTACGACATTTTCGTCAGGGGCAACGGTTCAGCGAGCGTCGAAATCATGCTGTGGATGAACAAGAATGGGCCTGTGCAGCCGATCGCGTCTGTCACCGGCTCGTCCGGTCCGGTTGCGGACCAGACCAACGTGTCAGTGGGAGGCCATACCTGGAACGTCTATTCCGGCAACAGCGGCGGCGACATAGTTACCTTCGTGCGCACCAGCAACACCAACTCGGGCAGCGTGAACATAAAGGACATCCTGACCTGGCTCACGGGCAATCACACCGCCCACGGGGTGTTCACCTCCAGTTGGACACTCGATCTGGTGCAGTTCGGCTTCGAGATCACCTCGGACGGATCTACCCAGGCCTTCGTGACCAACAGCTACTCGGTCACGTCGAACTAGTTTCAGCTGGCTTCGACCGCGCCCAGCGTGCACGCGCTTGAGCGCAGGTTGCCACGCTGATCGATGGGCGGGCAGCCGGTGCCTTGACCAATGGCCGGGCTGCCCGACGCCGGGAGCATGGTCTTGGTCGGACAGTATGCGGCTCTTCCTGCCCCGTTGCAGCGGCCTATGTTGGCAGCCTGCCATCCCAGGCTGATCACCTTCCTGGATTTGTGCGACAATGTCGGTGATGTCGTTCTGGACACCAGCGGTCCAAACATGATGCCAGCGCAGGTCCCCCCCGAACAGAGTCCGCCCCGCCGGGTGATCAGCATTCGCGGAGGGCTGCTGCTTTCCTTCGCGCTTCTCGTGTTGTTGGTCTTCGGCAGCTTGTTGACGGCGTCGCTGCTTGGCACGGCCAGCCTGGCACGCGACGTGGCTGGATCCCTGATGTTCGCGTTGGGGCGAGATACGGAAGACCGGCTCCACGATCTGTTCGATCCCATCCGGCAAAAGATGATCGAAGACTATGCAGCGATCCGGCAGGGGCGATACTCGTCCAAAGACGCAGACACGCGCAGGGACCTGCTCATGCCCGGGCTCTTCTCGCTGCCCAACGTCGATTCCATGATGCTCGCCGATCAGAAGGGTGGGCATTTGCTCGTCCTACGCTACAGTGAGCCAGTCCGCCGGTCCTCGCTCCTCAAGAGCGTGTCGGCGCGACTGCCGGTGCCCGACCCCCTCCGCCTGCAATTCCTCACGCGGGATTTCCGGCCCACCGAATGGGGTCAAACCGGCCACTGGGCGCTATGGGAGGACGCCGGACACCAGCTGGTTGAGAAATGGGACCTGTCCATGTCCGACTACGACGGTCGACAGCGACCCTGGTACAGGGTGGCCATGGCGGCGTTCCGGGATCAGACCCTGCCCGAGGCGCAGGCCGCAGCGTCGAGTCTGGTGGCGTGGACCGAAGTTTACCCGCTCTTCACCACGAAGGCGCCCAGCATCTCCGCTGCTGTCGCCGCACGCGACCCGTCGGGCGAGATTCTGATCGTGACCTACGACTTGCCTCTGGACGAGGTCGCAAAGTTCACGACGTCGGTGCGACCCTCGCCGCGCGGATTGATGTTCGTACTGACCGATGACGGGCGGCTGCTCGGGCCGCCTCGCGATAGCCGGGGAAACAACAAGCCGGACGCCAACGCGCCTTCGCTACAACCGGTCGCCGAATCCGCCTCTCCACACGTCAAGGAGGCAGTGGCCAAGTGGCAGGCCGACCGCGGAGGCCAGTCTGATCGTTTTCGGCTCACGCTCGAAGACGAGACCTGGTGGGCAGGATTCACGTCTTTTGAATTCGGCTCGGAGCACCGTTTCTGGATCGGCGTGCTGCTGCCCGAGGCTGACCTCATTCCGGCGGCCCGCCAGTACCAGAGAATCATCGCCGCAGTCGGCCTGCTGGCCCTGCTCGCCGCCGCCTTGCTGGCCCTGCGTCTCGCCCGCTGGTTCTCGCGGCCCCTGGCCGAGCTGGCCAAGCAAAGCCAGCGCATCGCCTCGCTCGACTTGACCGAAACCGCAGCGGTGCACTCCCACCTGAGCGAACTCGACCTGCTTTCCGACACGCTCGGGCGCATGCGCGAGTCCCTGCGCAAACACATTCTGGAGCGCGAGCGATCGCGTCGGGAAATCGCCGAGCGCGAGCAGCAGGTGCGAACCTTAGCCGAAAACTCGCCCGACCTGGTGGTTCGCTACGACCGCGAAGGACGCTACCGCTTCGCCAATCCGGCATTCGCCCAAGCGACCGGGCTCTCCCCTGCGGAGGTGATCGGACGCCGGATAGGCGAGTTTGCGCGTTTCGCAGAATACGCGGCGCTTTGGGAGCGAACCCTGGCGCAGGTCTTCGCGAGTGGTCAGCCCGTCACCGTCGAATTCGAGCTCAAAACGCCCGCCGGGCTGCGGCGCTTCGAGTCGCGGGCCATCCCTGAGGTTTCTGCCGACGGAGCCATTGCGTCGGCCCTGGTGGTTTCCCGCGACATCACCGACCGCGTCGCCAGCGAGCGCGCCCTGCGCCAGAGCGAAGAACGCTATCGCACGCTGATCGAATCCGCCATCGTCGGAATCCTGGTGCAACAGGATGGACGGGTACGCTACGCGAATTCGGCGGCGCTCCAGATGTTCGGCTACCAGACGCCGGCCGAGTTTCCCTGGCAGAGCGACTGGACTGAGCAAGTCGCCCTCAGGTTCCGCTACGAGTTGCGTTCCCAGACCGAGGCGGTGCTGCGCGGAGCGCACCTGCCGCCTCATCCGGGCTGGCAGATTCTGTGGAAGGACGGCTCGCATCGCTGGGTGCAGTCGAGTCTGACGCGTGTCGAATGGGACGGTGCCGATGCCGTGCTCTCCTTCCTCCGTGACATCACCGAACTGCACGAGGCTGCCGACCGGCAGAGCGCGCTAGAGGAACAGCTGCGCGAGGCACAGAAGCTCGAAGCCGTCGGTCTGCTGGCTGGTGGCATCGCCCACGACTTCAACAATTTGCTCCAGGTGATCGGAGGCAACGCCGACCTCGCACTGGCCCCGAACAATGAAACCCGCGATCGCGAGGCCGCGCTCGGCGCGATCGTCGCCACCGTGGCTCAGGCCAGCCAGCTCACACGGCAACTGCTCACCTTCGGACGGCGGCAGGCGCTGGAGTGGGAGAGCGTCGAGATCAACGGCCTGGTCGCCACCCATCTGGAGATGATCCGGCGACTGATTCCCGAGAACATCCACATCGATTATCACGCGGCCCCGAAGCCGGTCGTCACCGAGGCGGACAGGGGACAGATGGAGCAGGTCCTGCTCAATCTCTGCCTCAACGCGCGGGACGCCATGCCCGCCGGCGGAAAACTGTCGATCACCATCGAGCCCGTGGTGCTCGACGCCACCACCGCGGAACAGCTGTGTCAGCGGCCAGCCGGGCCGTTCGTGCGCATCACGGTGTCGGACACGGGCCACGGCATGACCGCAGACGTCCTCGATCGGGTCTTCGAGCCGTTTTTCTCGACCAAGCCGCGCGACAGGGGCTCCGGCCTGGGTTTGGCGGTGGTCTACGGCATCATCCGGCAGCACGGCGGGCACATTTCCGCCCGCAGCGAACCTGGCCGGGGCACGGAGTTTGTCGTGTTGCTACCCTGCGCGACCGGCGAGCGGGCCGCGACGAAAGAATCCTCCGCCGAGTCAGCTCAGGACGACCAAGGTTCCATTGCGGCCACGATTCTGCTCGCGGAAGACAGCGAGGCGGTCCGCCGGGTCGCCGAAAAGGTGCTGGCCCGTTTTGGTGCACGGGTGATTGCCGTGGCCGATGGACAGCAGGCCATCGATCGATTCGCCACCAATCCGGGACAATTCGACCTGCTCTTCCTCGACATCATGATGCCGGGGCTGAGCGGTTTCGAAGTTGCCGCGCGCTGCCGTTCACTTCGCCCAGACATTCCGGTGTTGTTCGCGAGTGGCTACGCGGCTGAATCACTGGGCGCAAAATCCGAAATGACTGCCAACGACACGATCCTGCGCAAACCCTACGATCCAGATTCCCTCCGGGCCGCAGTGCGAAAGCTCGTGGCCGCGCTGGGAAAAGCACGTTGAGGGTTGACAGGAGACCGGCCCAAGCCGGTTTTCTCGGGCTGGCAAGTCGATTTCGATCACGCCACCAGGAATGTCCGCGCCAATTCCGCCAACTGCTTCGCGGCGGTTGCATTTGCCTGCCCCGGACCCCAAAATGTCTTGGTTGGTGGCCGCGATTGTCCCTGCGGTTGGGTCAAGCTCACCATGCCGAACAAACTTCTCGCGCAGATGCTTTTCGCGGCAGCCCTGGTCGTGGCTTCGTGCGGGCGTGATGGCTTGGCGGTGTCCGCCGGAAGGGACGCAAGCCCCGCTCAGGCGACGGGCACGGATGGATCACGAGAAGTCGCCAGCTCTCCTGGCTTTGGCGGGGGAAGAGGCGGGGGCTCCGGGTTTCAGCTTCCGGATCTCCCGGATGGTGGGCTGAGGGCCCTGCTGGCGGATAGCGGTCTGCTGGGTGGCATTCTGGATGCCCCACGCGACAACCTGCTCGGTCTGCTCCTGTGCGGGCCTGAGGTTCACATAGGCGCGTCCTGTTCCAGCAATGTCTTGGGCTGCGTTCTTCCCAGCTTCAGCGGCCTCTGTCTTTGCACGTCGGGTGTCTATGTCTGTCCGCTGAATACGGGCCCGCTCCAGGACTGCCCACGCGGGGCCGCCACAGGAACGAAGTGCATCTCACCGCTTTCTGCATGCCTCGGTGGATCTGGTGTCGGCTGCATTTGCGAGTTGGGTACCTATGCTTGCCTCTGACAGTAACGTGAGATGAGCCGGGCGCGCTATCCAGATGAGAACAGCGGAGGCCAACATGCAGGTTGTCGTGGGCATCCGGCGTGGTAGGGTGTCGCCCGTGGCTCTTTCGGCAACGGTATGCGTTGAGGCACCGGGCGATATTTCGTATCGCAACGTGATTCTTCGCGCTGTTGCGGCCGCCTGCAAGGCCGCGTTCGCCGGTGTGTGCGGCCGCGAGGCTCCCGTCGATGAGTTCATGAATCACGTCCTCTCGGCGGTGGGCGAAGCCTTCAACAACATCGCGTTTCATTGCTACCGCGATCGATCCTCGGACATCGCACGGGTACGCATGACGATGGACTCCACGGCAGTGCACCTGAGAATCGAGGACTACGGACGCAGTTTCGACCCGCTGAGCGTCTGCCTTCCAGACTTGGATGCGTTACCGGAGTCAGGGCTGGGCATCTATATTATGCGNNCTGCCCTGGGGGGCCGGCGGGGCGTGCGGGCAAGGGGGCAACAAGTGCGGTTCTTCACCAGTAGCGCAGATGGCGTGACCACGGTTCGCATCGAGGGCGAGCTGGACGCGGTTACTGTCTTGGAGCTTCGCCCGTTCATCGAAGACCTGGTCGAAAAAAAGCACCCCCGCATCGTGATCGATCTGTCGGGCCTGCGCCTGATCGACAGTTCGGGTGTGGGCGCCCTGGTTTTCCTGTACAAGAAATCCAAGGAGTATGGCGGGGTGGTGACCGTTCACGGCCTGTGCGATCAGCCGATGTCGATCTTCAAGCTGCTGCGCTTGGATCGGGTTCTGCTGGCGTGAGCCTTCGTCTGGGCGGGTGATGAGGTGGCTGGACGCGAGCAACCCGCACGCCAGACTCGCGGCAACAACACCCGGAGCAAGACCGGGCTCATTCCCTTGCGGCAAAGTGCGTCGATGCTATCGTCGCTTTACGAAAAGTCCTGTGGCAAACTCCTGCCCGCGAGGGTGCTTTACTCCCCGGACGACTAGTTCATGAGAAACCAGCTTGGTGGCCTATCGTTGTGTTCTCTTACTGCCCTGTTGGTCGGGGCGGGTGCTTGTGCCAAGGCGAGTTTTGCGCCCACCGCAGGTGACGCCGGGGGAACAGGCGGGACCGTGGACACAGCGGACTCCGGCGGTGAACCAGACGTGGGTGAGTTTGAGGTGGGCGAATCTTGTCCCGAGCCCAACCAGCCCTGCTCTGGCGCACCGGCGACGGGGATCTGCGATCCGATCTGCCAGCGCGGTGGGTGCAATTGGTGCAACGAAAAGTGCAGCTACGTGTTTGACGGCACCGTCGCCCAACCGACCTGCGTGAGCAACACAGGGCAAGGGGTCTTCCCCGCTTCCTGCAAGTATTCAAAGCAATCCGATAATTGCGCCCAGGGAAGCATCTGTCTGCCGCCTGCCCTCGGGGACATCACCCCATACTGTTTCCAGCTTTGCATCCTCGCCGCGGATTGCCTCGGTGAGGTGGCGTGTGGCCAGCGCGACTTCTCGTCGCTCGGCGTTTCGATCGGCGTCTGCGATCCTCCCTACGATTCCTGCGGGGGGACCTGCTGTGATCCCTTGGATCCCTTGGGCGGCATCGGCTGTTCCGCTCCCCGGGGAGTTTGCCTCCTGGTTTCCCCTGACCAGCGATCACAGCACAGCCGTACCGTGTGCGAGTTCGACCAGGGCGGCCAGAAGCCCACCCAGCGCTGCTCCACCTCACGCGACTGCTTGCCGAAGACCACCTGCGTGAACAACATTTGCCGGCAGGTTTGCAACGACGCCAATCTTTGTGCCAGCGGCGCGAAGTGCACGTGGTGGGGTGATGAGTGGGGCTACTGCCCGAACTGACCATTGACAAACGGGGGGCCGAATGAGAGCTGATTTGCGGCGAGCTAGAGATCAGAAATCAACGTCGTCACACGGGGCCGGGGCCACTTTCTGGATCGGTCTTGCCCTGTGCGCGGTTCTGGCAGCCGCTGGCTGCAAGGGGGCCAACTTCGCCAAGCCCGACGGCGGCGGGGGCCGGGATGGCAATGCCTCTGACGTTGCCCAGCCCAACACCTGCCCGCCCGAAATACCCAGTCAGTCCAAGGGAAAGGCCCAATCCTGTAGCTGCGATCGGGAGTGCCAGACCGGATTCTGTGTGGACGGGATTTGTTGCCGCGAGGCCTGTACCGAGACTTGCAAGGCGTGCGATCTGGCCAGCTCCTTGGGCGACTGTGCCTTCGTCCCATTAGGTGTCAAACCCAGCGTTGCCCTCCAGTGCGTCGCCAGCTCGCCCGCGACCTGCGGGCTCGACGGAACCTGCGACGGCAAAGGCGGCTGCAGCAAATTCGAGAAGGGCGCCCCGTGTAGGGCTGGCACTTGTGACGGGGACGGCGTGACAGGCAGTCTCACCTGCGACGGCAATGGCAATTGCTCGGACCCGATTTCACTTCCCTGTGCGCCCTACACCTGCGATCCGACCACCAGCGACTGCGCCCGTGACTGCACCACCGACGCCCAGTGCTCACCCGGGCATCAATGTGTGTCTGGACTGTGTGGCAAGAGCCCCAACGGCGCGTTCTGCGATACGGCCGATCGGTGTTCCTCGGGGTTCTGCGTGGACGGAGTGTGCTGCAACCGCGCGTGTAGTAGTTGCATGTCGTGCAACCAGACCGGGTCGGTGGGCCACTGCGCAGCCATCCCTGCTGGCCAGCACGACCCCGCGTGCGGAGGCGGCGATCCCACCACCTGCCGCAACACCGGCGTTTGTGACGGCTTTGGCTCGTGCACGCTCTACCCGAAAGACACGGTGTGTGGCCCCTCTTCTTGCTCGGGCCTGGTCGAGAACACACCTCGGACCTGCGACGGCCAGGGCACCTGCGGAAGTTCCCAGCCCCTGGACTGCTCGCCCTACCTTTGCACCAATGGCGCGTGTGCGC
>PMBY01000480.1 GCA_003153875.1 Myxococcales bacterium
CGCCCGTGACCCATGAGCATCCCCGCATCGTTTTGCAAAGCTCTGGGGCATGGAGTCCCACCTATTTCGAACAAGCATTTCTGGCCCAATACCTCGGCTATCCGTTGGTCGAGGGTGGCGATCTGACGGTGCGTGACCGGCGCGTGTTTCTTAAAACCCTGGGCGGGCTCTCTCCAGTGGATGTCATTTTTCGGCAACCCGAGGATGACTATTGCGATCCGCTGGAACTGCGTCCGGATTCCAGTCTGGGTGTGCCCGGTCTCATTGAGGCCGTGCGAGCCGGTCAGGTGGCGGTGGCCAATGCCCTCGGCAGCGGGCTGTTGCAGTCACCCGCGTTTCTCCCATTCTTGCCGAGGATCGCGCGGGTTTTCCTAGGTGAAGACCTTCGTCTCGAAAGTGCGCCCGCTTTTTGGTGTGGCGAGCCCACGGCGCTTTCGCATGTGGTGGCCAACCTGGATCGCTTGATGATTCGGCCTGCCTGGCCTGGGGCCGGGCCGGCCCTGGTCGTCGGCGAGCGGCTGCGCGGGGACGAGCGGGAACGCTTCCTCTCCCTTCTGCGCACCCATCCCGAGCATTTCGTCGCGCAAGAGCAGGTGTCTTTGGGCCACACACCGATCCTGAGTGGGGCCGACCTGGTGCCGCGCCCATCTGTGCTGCGCGGCTATGCGGTCTTCAACAGAGGCGACTACCTGGTCATGCCCGGAGGATTCTCCCTGGCCGCCGCCACCGTAAGCGATTCGACAATCGCTGTGGCTCAAGGGGCGTTGGCCAAGGACTTGTGGGTGCGCAGTGAAGGTCCCGTCGGGCATTTTAGCTTGATGCCACCCGCTACACATTCCGTGGAACTGTCGCGCGGAGGNNCAGTGCCGCCGAATGCGAGCCATCGTCGTTGGCGCAGGGCCGGCCCCTGGCGTGGCTGGCTGGCGCTCTTTGTTCATCGTCCCCGCCCGGATCGCTGCACAACATTCTGCGCGCGGCATTGCGTTCGGCGGCGGCGGTTCGCGAGCGTTTGTCCTCCGATACGTTTCGCGTGCTGGGGGCGCTCGGCGACGAGGTTGTTCGAGCGCAGGGGCTGGTCTCTGAGCAATCCCTCGGCACCCTGACGGCATTTCTCGATCGCGTGATCACCAGCCTCTCGGCCCTGTCAGGGTTGGCGATGGAGAGCATGACCCGTGGCCATGGCTGGCGCTTTCTCGACATGGGACGGCGGCTCGAACGCGCCTTGCAAGGGCTTGCCCTGTTGCGCGCGGCTTTCGCCTCGGGAGTCGAACGCGACGGCGCGCTTCTGGAAACCCTATTGGCCGTCGCGGACAGCAGCATCACCTACCGACGCCGGTATCTGGCGGGCCTGCATCCCGCCGCGGTGGTGGACTTGTTGTTGGTGGACGACGGCAACCCGCGCGCGGTGCTGTTTCAGATCGAGGCTCTGCGCGAACACCTGCTGCACCTGCCCCGCGATGCCACCCAGGCCCGCTTGCGTCCCGAGGAACGACTGGCCCTAGCGGCGCTCACGCGTCTTCAATTGCTCGACGTGATCCCTGCTTGTGATGCGTCGGTCGATGGCGCCCGGCCGGCCTTGCACGAGATCTTGGGGGAAATCGAGGCCGATCTGACCTTGCTCTCAGACCAACTTTGTGGCGGCTACCTCAACCACGCGCTCATGGCCCGCCCTTTGGCCCAGGATTTCGCGCCAAGAGGATCGCAGTGAAGTATCAGATTCGCCACGAGACCCGCTACCGCTACACCGAGGCGGTGACCAATTCGCAACACGATCTCCACCTTCTGCCGCGCGAGCTGCCTCACCAGCGCTGTCTTTCGTCTGGCCTGGACATCAAGCCCATGCCCAGCGTGTGCCAGGAACGCGCCGACTACTTCGGCAACCGCGCCACGCACCTCGAGATCCAGCAGCCGCACCGGCGCATGGCCGTGCTGTCGCGGAGCGAGATCGAGATCATCCCGCGCCAGGGACCGCTGCCGACGATCGCGCCGGCGTGGGAGGTGGTGCGCGATCGCGTGCGCGTGATCCATTCCCCCGCCGACATCGACATCCGCGAGCTCGCCTATCCGTCGGCGTTCGCGATTCCGTCGGCGGCGGTGGCGGCGTACGCGGCGCCGTCGTTCACGCCCGGGCGACCGATCGTGGAGGCGCTGGTCGACCTGATGCACCGGATCCACGCCGACTTCACCTATGACCCGCAGGCCACCAACGTGTCAACGCCCGTCGAGGAGGTGCTCGCGCACCGGCACGGTGTCTGTCAGGACTTCGCGCACCTGGCGCTCGCCTGCTTGCGCGCGCTCGGGTTGCCGGGACGTTACGTCAGCGGCTACCTGGTGACGGCAACGCCCGGTCAAACGGCGCTGGTGGGCGCGGACGCCTCGCACGCGTGGATTCAGTCTTACTGCCCGGGTTTCGGGTGGATCGATCTCGATCCCACGAACGACGTCATTCCCTCGGACCGGCACGTGACGATCGCCTACGGGCGCGACTTTGGCGACGTGACGCCGCTTCGGGGCGTGATCACGGGCGGCGGCCAGCACGACCTGCGCGTCGCCGTGACCGTCACCCCGCGGTCCTTCAACCAGTAGGTGAAGGCCTCGGGCCTCGGACTTCGGAAGGACACTCCTGCCGTGGGCCCGCCCACCTAAGACTGTGCGTGAGTGACCTCTTCAACTCCCTGGAGGCCCCGAGGTCCGAAGCCCGAGGCCCGAGGCGGATTGGTCGCTTTTGACCAGGGAATTCCGTCGCCAAAATGCGTTTTGTTAGTTACCGACCAACGCTTCCGGCGAATGGGCACCGCTCGTGCTTTGCGTTATCATGGCGCCTCATTCGCGTACGCGACATGACACCTCCCCAAGACGCGAACCAAGACGACGCCGACCAGCTCATCGGCAGGGTGATTGCTGGGAATTTCCGGATTGATCGGCTCATCGGCAGCGGCGCGATGGGCAACGTCTATCAGGCCGAGCAGCTGTCCCTCGGCAAAGAGGTGGCCGTCAAGATCTTGCACCGGCACCTCATGTCGGACGAGAAGCTGGTACGGCGCTTCCAGCGCGAGGCGAAGAGCGCGTCGCGCCTGAACCACCCGAACTCGATTCAGATCATCGATTCGGGACGCGACGGCGACGGCGTCCTTTACATCGCGATGGAGCTGCTGACCGGGCGCGACCTCGCGCAGGTGATTCGCGACGAGTTCCCCCTGCCGCTGCCGCGCATCGTCCACATCATGTCGCAGGTGCTGTCGGCGCTGGGCGAGGCGCACGCGAACGGCGTCATCCATCGCGATCTCAAGCCCAGCAACATCATGTTGATCGAACGGCTCGACGAGCCGGACTTCGTGAAGGTGTGCGACTACGGCATCGCGAAGTCGCCGATGGAGGAGACCAAGGGCGACGGCCTGATGCTGACGGTGCAGGGCCTCGTGTGCGGGACCCCCGAGTACATGTCGCCCGAGCAAGCGCGCGGAGAGGTGCTGGACGGCCGCACCGATCTCTACTCGGCGGCCGTGATCCTGTACCAGATGGTCACCGGTGACATCCCCTTCCGCGCGTCGACGCCGATCGGGATCGTGAGCCGCCACCTCAGCGAGCCGCCGCCCGTGCCGAGCGCGCAGCGCCACGATCCCGGCTTTCCGCCGGATCTCGACGAGCTGATCCTGCGCGGCCTCGCGAAGACGCGCGACCTGCGCCCGCCGTCCGCCCACTCGTTCCGCGAAGATCTCGAGAGCATCACCAACGGCGGCCTCGGACGGCGCGCGCGCGCGGGGTCCAGCACCCTGCCCGCCGCGAGCGCGTTCGCGGGCGGATCGTCGTCGAGCCACCCGGCCATGTCGGCGCCTGTGCCTGCCCCCGTCGCGCCGGCCCGAAAGACGAAGATGATCGTGGCCGCCGTCGGCGGCGCCGTGCTGATCTCGCTGATCACGGCGCTGGCGGTGCGCGCCCCAAGCGGCGGAACACCGACGGTCGCGGCCACGCCCGCCGCGGCGACGACCGCCACATCGGCGTTGCCGCCCGCGCCGCCGCCCGCCCCATCGCCCGGCGAATCCCCGACGCAGGAGAACGCCGAGGCCGCGCGTGAGACGGGCGCGCTGGCGAACGCGCAGGCCGGCAAGTTGCCCCGCCCGGTGCCCGGTCATCTGGTCCGCCGCAAGGTCGACAAGGTCGAAGTCTCCGCGCGACCGACACCGGCGACGAACGCCGCCGTGGCCGCCAAAAAAACGACGACGACGCCAACGCCGACGACACCGACGACGACGACTACGACCCCGTCCGCCGCCGCGGACGTCGCGCCGACCCATCCCGCTGCGCCCGCGAACGATGCGTCGCCAGCCGGCGCGACGACGCGTGGCCCGCGCGAGCTGCTGGCCGAGGGCGAGAAGTTGCTGACCCAAGGCGAGGTCGCCGAGGCCTGCCGCCGCGGCGAGGACGCCAAGAAAATGGCGCCGCGCCTCGCCGCCGCCTACAAGTTCGTGGGCAAATGCTACATGCGCGCCGGCAGCGCCAGCCTGGCGAAAGACAACTACCGCCACTACCTCGAGCTTGCGCCCAACGCGCCGGACGCCGTCTTCATAGAAAGCATCGTCAAGTGACCAAGCCCTTCGCTTCCCCGCGGACGCGCCTGCACGCGTGCCTCGCGCTCTGTGCCACCACGGTCATCGTCCTCCCCGGATGCCGCGTCGATCGCAGCGAGTTCGAACGTCGCGTCTTCAGCTGCGACACCGCCGCGCCCGATCCGGGGTGCGGCACCGACCCGACCGGGCGCCTCATGAGCTGCTTCTCGGCCCGACAGATCGGCGCGACGGACTTCTGCGCGAAGACTTGCGACGCAGCATCGTCACCCACGTCGGGCGACGGCGCGATCTGCCTCGAGTCCGGAATCGAGCTCAAGTCGTGCATCCCCACCGATGACGACGACCTGGCCGCACATCCGCTGGGCGCCTGCGATCAGCCGGGCCTCGCGTGCTACCGCACCGATCTCCTCAAAGACGAGGGCGTCTGCACGACGATGAACCCGTGCAAGGAGGATCGCGACTGCCGCGACCCGGTGCGGNNTGTCGGTGTGCGCGACGACCTTCCTCGCCAACATCTATTCCGACGCCCAGGTCCTGAAGCGCGATCACATGTTCTGTCTTCAGACCGACTGCGAGGCCGGCCTCACGTCGTGCTCGCCCGGGGAGACCTGCCTGCGCAAGGTCATCCCCGCCGACGCTCACCCCCCCGACATCTGCGTCCCGAACTGCGACTCGAACCTTCGCTGTCCGCCGAACTTCCTCTGCTACAAGAAGGTCTCGACGCCGCTCGCGCCCGCNNCTGCATCCCCGGGCTTCTCGGCTTCACGTGCGACTCGGCCATCGACTGCATGCTGGGCGACTGCGTGGACACCGGGATCGGCTACAACGTCTGCACGGCGGCGTGCGACACCGACGCCGACTGCTCGCAGTTTGACGGCGAGCAGGGCAAGTTCTCGTGCATCAAGAACCCGGGGGCCCCGGCCGCGCCCGGCAACTGCCAGACGCCGGACGCCTACCGCGGATCGATCTGCGGGACGACCTTGGATTGCGGTCGCAACAAGGACGAGATCTGCAACCGCTTCGACCCGACGGACGTGACCGGGACCTGCCTGCTGCCGTGCACGAGCGAGCACAAGTGCGACCAACGCGGCGGGATCAACCACACNNTGCCTGCCCTCGGCGTCCGGCGACGCGCCGGACGGTGTTTGCTTTCCCGGATACTTCTCCTTTCCGTGCGCGGGCGACAACAACTGCCTCGGCGACCTCACGTGTCGCTCGTTCGGCCCGGGCCAACCCGACAGCTGCTCGCTGCCATGTGAAAACGATAGCGACTGCGCTGGGGACCGCTGGATCGGCGCACAGAGCTGGTGCGGCAAGATAGCCGGCCTGCCCGTTTGCTTGCCGTTGTTGCCCGACGGCGCTGCCTGTCCGTCCGACGGCGCGTGCTCGTCCGGCCACTGCAACGGCACACCTGGAATGTGCGTTCCCAAGGGAGGAACCCCGTGATGCGACCGAGCCCGTTTCGCCGCACGTCGTGGCCCTCGCGCGCAACCTCCGCCTGGCTGGCGATGATCCTCGCCGGCGTGGTGGCGGTGGCCGCGCCGGCCGCCCGCGCGNNCAACCTGACCGAGGTCATCATCGGCGTCATCGCTCAGCGGCGCGGGGTGGAGATGGCGGGCCGCGAGGAGTTCCGGGCCCGCCTCGGCGTCGAGAGCGAGCAACGCTCGCAGGCCTGCATCGACGACCTCGCGTGCCTGGGGCGCGCGGCCGTATCGCTGGGCGTGCGGCGCATCGTCGCCGGGACGGTGGGCGTTCGCGGCAAGCAGTTCCTCTTCAACATCAACCTGAACAACATCGAGAGCAACAAGGTCGAGAACCACATCTTCCNNACAACGCCTATCTGGGCGTCACGCCGTTGATCTCGGGCACCTTGCTCTCGGGCAAGCACGCCGTCCGCGTCGAGGCCGACGGCCGTTTCCCCTGGGTCTCGGCGGTGGACGTGTTCCCGGGGCAGGACCTCGGCGTCAACCTCACCGACGCGAACCTGCCGCGACGTCGCTCGTGGCCCACCTCGGCCGCGGTCACNNTTCCTGGGCGTCCTGTCCCAGCTGACGCCGTCGGGCGCCACGCGGCAACAAGCCCAGGACGACTTCGAGCAGAAACGACGATTCGGCATCGCCGCGAACGCCGCCTTCATCACGGGCGCCGTCCTCAGCGTGACGGCGCTGTACATCGTGATCCGCTACAACGACGACGTCTTCGGCCGCCCCGACACCGCGTCCAAATAGGGCGTAGAAGTAGGACGTAGAAGCAGGACGTAACCGACGCGGCTGGCGGCGTGAACGCCGCCGCGGCTACGGGGGGTTCAGCGTGATCATGAGCGGCGTGTGGCCGCCCTTCGCGATGTTCCCGGAGATCGTGTTGTGGGCGACCACGTTCCGGCCACCGTCGCGCGCCGAGATGTCGAAGTTGACCGTGCCCGAGCCCGAATCCGTGCCGTACTCGAACGTGCCGATCGTGTGGCTGGTGACGTGGTCGCAGTTCTTCAGCGAGAACGTCTCGCTGGCCGCGCCGGTGACCTTCACCTCGCACTGGGTGATCACCGTGTTGTCCACGGCCAGCGCGGTCGAGACGCTGACGTCGAAGAAGCTGACCTCACCGCAACCCGCCGCCGCCACCGCGAGACCGAGAGCGAGGAATCGAATTCTTGTCCGCATGGTGTCCGTTGCTCCTGGTTTGGCGTTGGGCGCTCAGCGCGAGCCGAAACAGCCCGAGTTGAACGTCCCCGTGTCGCAGGCGGGCGTCGAGTTCGCGTTCCGCAGCAGCATGTACGTGCCGCCGGCCGCGATGATCACCCCACCGACGATCACCCAGAACGGCCAGTCCTTGAAGACGGCGAAGCGGTCCTTCGGCGGCTCGGGCGCCTTCTCGCCCGCGGCCCTCTTGGTGACGGTCACCTTGGGCTCGGCCTTCGGCATGTCGTTGTCGTTCTCTTGCGCGGCACCCTCGGCAGCGATCACGCGCGACGCCGCGACGGCGTTCAAGCGCAGGTTCACCGAGCCGGCGGATGACCGGAGATCCGGCGAAGCGACCGCGGGGACAGCGGTCAGGGAAACAAAGAGAAGGGCTGCCACGCCCCCTCCCACCGCGAACCATCGCCTTGGGGATGTCATGACGGGGGCAGATATTACAGGAACTCGGTCGGACGGCGAGCGCAAAAACAAAGGTCCCGCCCGCGGGCGCCGCGCCCGTCGCGCACGCCCAGCGTCGCGCGCGATGGCATATGCTCGGCACATGTCTCGTCAAATCTCCGTCGAGGAAGTCGCCGCGCACGCCGCCGCGGGCGGTCCCCTGTGCCTGATCGACGTGCGCCAGCCCTGGGAGCACGAGACCGCGAGCCTGCCGGGCAGCCAGCTCGTCCCCCTGCCCGAGCTCGAGGAGCGCTGGCCCGAGATCGTCGTCCCCGCGGGCGCCCTGGTGGTCGCGTTCTGCCACCACGGCGTGCGAAGCCTCGGGGCAGCCGCGTTCCTCGAGGCGCGGGGGCTCGGCGACGTCGCGTCGATGGCGGGCGGCATCGATGCCTGGTCGGCGCGGGTCGATCCGCTGGTGCCGAGGTATTGAGGCGACCGCCCGACAGCGGCGCCGCCCGGCTGGTCGGCGGGGCGCCCGAGGCGCTGGCGCTGTGGCTGATCGTCGCGGCCGCCGGTGCGGTCGCAGGCTGGGTGGTCACCGTCGGTCTGCAACAGGACTTCGCCGCGTACTACACGGCCGGTGCGGCGCGCGCGCGCGGCCTCGATCCGTACGTGAACCAGCTGGCGCGCGTGGGCGGCCCTTGGGACGGCGTCGCGGTCTACCGCCATAGCCGCTTCCTGTACCCGCCTCTCGTCGCTGACCTGTTTCGCCCGCTGGCCGCGCTGCCGTACGCGTGGGCGAAGCTCGTCTTCACCGCCGGTGCGCTGGCCGCGCTGGTGATCGGCATGCGGGCGGCGGCGCGGGCGGCCTGGACCACGCCGGAGGCTCGGCCCGCGCCGCGGGGATCGATGACCGGCGCCGGTGGTCGCCGCGCGATCGTCGCGCTGGTGGCGACGGGGGCGCTGTGGCCGCCGGTGTTCGTGGCCATCGAGCGCGGGCAGATCGATCCCTTCGTGTTGGCGGCGCTGGCGATCTCGTGGCAGGCGCACGACCGCTACCCGGGCCGCGCGGGCGCGCTGGTCGCGCTGGCGATCCTCTTGAAGCCGCCGATGCTGGGCCTCGTGCCGCTGCCCGGGGTTTACTGGCTCTGGATTGCCGGGTTCCTGGNNGGGCCTCGTGCCGCTGCTCGCGTGCGCGCGCCGCCCGCGCTGGCTCGCCGGCACGCTGGCGGCGCTGGCGCTGCTCGCAGGCGCCAACCTGATCGTCTGCGGTCCCCACCTCTGTCGCGCCTACGTCGCCGAGGTGCTGCCGCGGGCCGCGCTGTGGGGCGAAGGCGGGCCGGCCGGGGCGCTGCTGCCCGCGCGTGAAGTCGCGGCGACGTTCGCCGACGCCGTGGCCGCGCTGGACGAAGGCGTCGCGCGCGTGGACGGCCGCGGGCGCGCGTTCGTCGCATCGCTGGGCGACTTTCGTCGCAACGCCAGCCTGACGCGGGCGCTGGCCGGCGACGGCGCCCCGCCGCGGGCCCTATCGCTGGGGCTGTACGTTCTGCTGGCGGGCGCCCTCGCCGTCGTGACCGCGCGGCGCCCGGCTCGCGCCTCGGGTTGGTACTGGGGCGTCGCGCTGGCC
>PMBY01000460.1 GCA_003153875.1 Myxococcales bacterium
AACCAGGAAGTTCCGGTCACCATTGAAAACTCCTGGGCCTTTGGCAATGTGTTCTCCAATTACGGTGCCGGCAGGCCAGCGGACGGAAATGGCAACGGCTTCAAGATCGGCAGCAGCAAGACCGGCATCAGGCACCTGGTCCAGAACAACGTGGCCTGGGGAAACAAGGCGAATGGGTTCTATGCCAACCACTCCTCGGGCGGGAACACCTGGTACAACAACACCGCGTTCCAGAATGGAACCAATTTCAATATGCTGGCGAGCACGTGGAGTGCCCCCAACGGCGGCGGCACAAGAACGGACGGCGTCAAGCTGACGGGAGACAAGGCCCACATACTGAGAAACAACCTCGCCTATCCCAACAAGACCGAGTACATTGACGCTGCCGCCTATGGGACCGACAGCCAATTCAATACCTGGGATCTGAATATCACTCCAGCAGCCAAGGATTTTCTCAGCATCGCCGACACCACC
Organism: Myxococcales bacterium; assembly: GCA_003153875.1. Next base: position 475 of record PMBY01000460.1, read on the forward strand.
GTGGGGGGGACAGGTCAGGCCATAGAGACAACGTCACTCGCGCTAGGACCGCGCAAGGCAGATGGCAGCCTCCCGGACGTGGACTTCATGAAACTGGCTGCTGGCAGCGCAATGATCGACAAAGGCACGGACGTCAAACTTCCATTTGTGGGTGCGGCTCCGGACCTGGGCGCCTACGAATATGGAGCGACCGGCGGCACGCCAACCGGCGGTGTCACCGCGGCGGGCGGGGCAACGGCGACCGGCGGGGCCACCACGGCAACTGGTGGAAAGACCGGCAGCGGCGGGGCGACGGCGACCGGCGGGGCCACCACGGCAACTGGTGGGAAGACCGGGGGCGGCGGCGCAACTGTGGGAACCGGTGGGCAGACTGGAGGCGGCGGCGCAGCCGCGGGAACCAGCGGACAGATTGGGGGCGGTGTCGCGATGGGAAGCGGGGGCACCACTCCGGGAACGGGTGGAAACACCGTCGGCGGCGCCCCGGGAACCGGTGGCAACACAGGAGTCGGCGGTGCGACACGAACAGGTGGAACCACCGGCGTGGTTCAGCCCGGGGGCACGGTCGCGCTCGGCGGCGTCGAGACTGGCGGCAGCGTCGCGAACGGCGGACAGATCGCAACTGGCGGGGTGCCGGGAAATGCCGGCGCCACTGCCCCGGTCGAGACCGGGGGAGCAGTGGTTACCGGCGGAACTTCGCAGCCCGGTAGCACGGGTGGGACCACCGCCGCCACGGAAGCCACCGGAACCAGTGGCGGCTGTTCCTGTCGGATAGCCGGGCGCCAGATCACAGGCTATCCCGGTTTCGCCTTGCTCGGGCTACTCGTGTTCGGCCTTCGTCTTCGCCGGAGGCGCTGACAGTACTGCGTCAGTTCTACAAGAGAAACACGCAGCCGTAGTTGGAGGGAACCCTCCAGCCGCGCAGCCAGGAGCCGTTCACTTGGACGGACTGAGGGGGCGCGGCGAGAACATCGTTCCACAGTCCGTCGCACGGGAATGGGATGTCGACCCACTGGTCCTGGCTGGAGAAATTCAGCGCCACGATGAACCGTTCAAGACCTCCGCCTGGTGCTGCGCCCCAGCGGTGGAAGATCATGAGCTGGCGTCCCACGTCGACGCCGTAGCCCTGCGGATTGAACTGGCCCTGCCACTCGGGCCACGCCGCCGGATAGATTTGATCGCTGCGCAAGCTGGGGTGTCCCAGGCGCAGCGCAATCAGCCGCTGGTACAGCGGAAAGAGCTGTTGGCCGATCTTGTCGCCCAAGTATCCCCAGTGCAGCGGCCGGGCCACTACGCGGCGCGAGCTGCCCTGGTCGTCTTCGGGAATCCAATGGTCGGAGGCGAACTCTTGTCCATTGGGGATGAGCGGCGTTCCCGGCGCCAGCATCAACGCGATGGCATAGGGTTGCGTCTTGTACCATTCCATGGAGCCCTGGTTGTCGCGGCCGCCAGCGCGCCAGGCGACGCACGAGTGATCGTGGTTGCTCAAGTAAGTGGTCGCCACCTTGTCGGGCGCGCTTAGGTACGCCTTGGCATCAAGCGATGTCATGATCCGGCTGATCAGACTGCCCTGCCACAAGCATTGGGAGCAGTCCTGGTACAGACTGTCGCGCCAGTAGCTGGTGGCGGCCGTCTTGTCGGTGAAGCTGGCGCCGGAAATGTCGATGTGCTCGAGGGTCTGGGAGAACTGCTGGCCATTGCCGGGATCAAGAGCCAGCGCATGCTGGGCCACGGCGCTGGTCAAGTCCTGAATCCCGCGCGTTCTATTGTCGGCGCGCGTTCTATTGTCGGCGGGGTCGGCGACCATGTTGACCGTGTTGTCGTACCGGATGCCATCAATACCGAATTCGTCCATCCAGTAGAAACACACGTCCTCAATGAACTCTTGTGTGCAGGCGTTGTAGTAGTTCAGGTCGAGCAGGCCGACGAATTGGCCGCCAAACTGGCCGATATAGGGACAATCGTCTTCGTTCAGATAGAAATGCCGGTAGGCGAACCCGGTACCGGTCCCTGTGTCGGGGCCGGCGTGGTTGAAAACACCGTCCATGATCACGTGTGCACCCAGGTCGTGCAATTCTGAGATGAGTCGTTTCAACCGCGACCGTTGGGTCGTGTCTTCTCCGCCTTCATAGCTGTGCGTGTAGCGATGCTCAACTGCGAAGTAGCCCACGGGAGCGTAGCCCCAATTGTAGTCGTCGCTGGCCCACGCGGTCCACGGCATGAAGAGAACGGCATTCACGCCGAGTCTCGCAGTCAGGTAGTCCACCTGCTGGCGCACCTTCTCGACGGGAGGCAGCGGCCCGGGAATCTCCGCCGAGAAATCGTCGATGTTGAGTTCATAGACCACCAGATCGCGGTACGGCTTGCGGCCATTCTTGAGCGGCCGTAGCGGCGCATCGATGGGCGAGATCCCCACCACAACCCCGGAGCGGCTCGGCTGCTCGCCGCCCCAGCGCGCGCAGGGATCGGCCACCTGCCGTTCGGAACCGTCGCTGAAGCGCACCAGAAACTGGTACTCGTAAAAGCCCTCGGGCAGCGGCGCCGCCGTGGTCCATTGCCAGATGGTTCCCTTGCCCGACCCATGCGGGCTGGCCCTCATCGCATTCGCTGGCACCTTGGTCCACGGCTGCTGGCTCAGCTGCTCCTGGAACGAGCCGATGACCCAGATCGAGGCGATCTGAGGATCGCCGTAGTGCCCGGGTGTTGCTGGGGCCACAAACTGCGATGCATTGGGAAAGAAGAGCGAGAAGCGAACCGTGCTCGCCCCCGTGTCATTCAGCGGCCAGGCACCAAACTCACGAGTCTGCTTGTTGATGTACATGAGCAACCCCCTTTGCCACAGAGGCAGCGGGATACTACTACAGGAGATGCGTTGTGGCGCGAACCTGGCAGAACCCCCACGCCAACCAATCGACCCCGTAACCTCGGGCGGGCAAGGCGTTCGCTGCTCAAGGCTGCTACACTGCCCGGCTATGCCGGGCTCGCGCACCGGGCGCCCGGAGGCGCCCTTCCAGATTGCCCAGGTCGACGGAGTCGACGCCAGCGATCTCTTCGTGCACGCCATTCCTGCGTCGGCCGCCAAGGACGATCGAGCCCAGTTTCGATCCATGGCGCAAACTTCCTTGCAGGGGCTGCGTGCCTTGGGAGCGGTTCCGGCGGACGTGGCGGCCGGCTGGGTCTACCTGCGCGAGCACCCTTGCTGGAGCGTGCGCCATGAGTTGGCGGCGGCCTGGAACGAACCCGACGCAGAACGTTTGCCAGTGACTTTCCTGATCCAGCCGCCGGCAGCGGGCCATCGCTTCTGCGAGATGCAGCTCCACGCTTCGCGGCCTCGCTCCGACCGTTGCAGTGTGGTGTGGAAGGGATCCCTGCCCGGGCCGCTTTGCACCACGGTGTTGCGCGCCGGCGCCCGCCACCTGCGCATGCTGTCGCTCACGCCGCGCCTGAGCACCGGCGGGAACATCGCGCTGGCCGACCTGGCCTACGACATGTTCGCCTCCGCGTCGCATGCGCTCACCGATCGGGGCCTGGCTTTCTCCGATGTGGTGCGGACCTGGATCCACCTGCGGGACATCGATCACGACTACCAGGCCTTCAACCAAGGCCGCCGACAGTTCTTCGAAGCCGCGGGTCTGGTTCGCTTTCCCGCCAGCACCGGAATCCAGGCTGCCCTCGCCGGTAGCGGGTACCCCTTGGCCATGGACTTGTACGCGGTAGGTGGAGGCGGCGAAGCCACCGTCGATGCGATGAACCCCGCGTCCATGGGTGAGGCTCGGGACTATGGTTCGTTTTTCGCCCGCGCCTCGCTCTTGCGGGACTGCGGGCACAGCCGGGTATTTCTGTCGGGGACAGCCAGCATCGATCGGCAGGGGCGCATCGTGGCCCCTGGCGATGCCAAGGAGCAGCTGCGCTGCATGCTGGCCCACGCGGCCGGGGTGCTTGAGCAGGCCGGACTTGGCTTGGCGGACGCCGTGAGCGTGACAGCGTACCTCAAACATGCATCCTTGCTGTCGGAGTTTCGCGGGGCCGCGCAGGCCGCGGGCCTGCCGGCGTCTGTGCCGACTGCGATCGTGGTCGCGCACATCTGCCGGCCCGAATGGCTGTGCGAGATCGAGCTGGTCGCCGGCCGGCCTCTGAGCTGAACCGAGAGCCTGGCGATGGTGATTGGTGCGCTATCTCCACGCGACCCACCGTCGCAGCCATCGCCCTGGTCCATCAGTAGACCAAGCGATTCCAGCAAGCCCTCGCCGGTCGCTTGACCGGCGCGCGATCCTGACCAGAGGCACACCCATGCCGAAGACAAATGGGTAGAGCCCCCTGTGCCCAGGGGGGGCCTTCGCGCAGTCGCCAGCGTGCTGGGCATAATCTGATATAATATGTCCAGCACGATGGACATAACTCCGATACTGCACGACCAGAACCGCTGGTGGTCGAACCCCAACCATAGGGAAACTCTACGGTTTAGGCGCCGAAGGCAGGCTTTCGGCCGGATTCTTGAGTATCTGGGGGACCTCCACGGCGGCCGCGCGGCGGCGCTACTGGGTCCTCGCCAGGTGGGAAAGACCACGCTTCTCTTGCAGCTCGTCGACGACCTCCTGGGGCGGGGCTGGTCAGCCGGGAACATCACGTTCTTCGACTTCTCCGACGAGCGACTAGTTTCCGCAGTATCACCACGTGAGGTCGTCGCGGTTCGTCCGGTGGGATTGTCCGCAGACCAGCCTCGCGCCTTCTTCTTCGACGAGATCCAGAATGCACCCAGCTGGCAGAAGTGGTTGAAGGGTGCGGTCGACGAGTCCCGGAGAGCCGCCGGCCCGGGGGCGCGCTTCATCGTGACTGGCTCGGCCGCGACATCGCTGCGGCAGGGCGGCGTCGAGTCGGGTCAGGGTCGCTGGGACGAGATCCCCATTGAAGGTCTCACCCTGGCGGAGTTTCTCAGACTCGGATCGCTGCGGGACGAGGACGCGGCCCCAACCACTGTCCGTGACCCGCAGGCGTTCGAGCGGTATTTGGAGGTGGGCGGTTTTCCAGAACACATCCAGGCCATGGTGCCGGTTCGCGAGGCTCGTCAGAGAATTCGCGAGGACATAGCCGAGAGAGCCATCCTGCGGGACCTGCGCCAGACTGGCGTGGATATCGAGCGCATTCGCCGGCTGTTCGTCTACCTAATCAACGGCTCAGGCAACGCGTGGAACCAGGCAAAGCGTGCGGACGATCTCGAAGCGAATCGGAAATCAGTGGCAGACTGGCTTTCGGTGCTGGAAGGAACCCGCCTGATTGCCAGGCTCGACCGGGATCGCCCTGTCCGAGCCAAAGCGCACACACAACTTCGAGCCCAGTCCAAGATCTTCGCCAGCGACCACGGGCTCATCACTGCCTTCTCGTCGGCCCCCGAACCGATCGAGGTTGCCGACATCCGCGCCCGCGTGTTCGAGGCAGCGGTGTTTCGTCACCTGCGGGAGGTGGTCCGGTCCGACCATGGAATGCTCAGCTTCGGCCGCCTGGACGAGGACTTGGAAATCGACTTCATCGTCCGCTATCCCGGCCATGCGGTAGGCATTGAAGTCACGTCGAGTACTGATGCGAAGCCACGCAAGCTCGCGCGGGCGGGACAGGCAATGAGCAAGGTGGGCATCGACCGAAAAGTTCTCGTTCATGGTGGACTGGTCTCTCATGCGACCGGCGACATCAAGATCGTCCCCTTGCACGAGTTCCTGCTGGCACCAGAACGATACGCGGGCGGTGAAGCATGAGTGGGTTCGATCCGAAGAGCTTGCTGGGGAAGGCGGAAAGCGACCGGCTTGAATTCAAGGAGGAGGAGGCTCTGAGAAGACCGGCGAATATCGCTCGGGAAGTCGTGGGTTTTCTGAATGCCGACGGGGGTGAGATCTGGATTGGGGTCAAAGAGGAACATGAAAAGGCGGTCGACTTTCAGCGGATCGCTGATGTTGAGCGAGCTCGGAGCGCGCTTCTCGACCACCTGATCGACACTATTGAGCCGCCGTTTCGATCCGATGAGGTCGACCTCAAGTGCAAGGGCGATCTGATCCACGTGACGGTCAAGAAGGGAATACGCCCTCCGTACGCGCAGCGCGATGATGGCCGGCGTTTCTGGATCCGCATCGACCACCGACTGAGGGAGATGTCACGCGAGGAGATCGGCAAGGAATTCGCCGAGGCATTCAAGGCTCAATCGACAAAGAGAGACCGCGTGGCCGAGATCGCGGAGAAGCTACGGAAAGATCAAGCCAGTGTCGCACTCGAAAGGCCCCAGCTCTGGCTGCGACTCGTGCCGACTGAGTCTTTGAACATCGATTTCAATGACGAGGAGAACAAGAGGCAGTTTCGGACTTGGCTAACCGACCCAAGTGCAACCGGTAACCGTCGTTCGGGGTGGGACTTCGTTCACGACATGAGGGCGCCACGCTTTCTTGGCGATCAGGTCAGGCACGGAAACGACGACGACTACATGAGGACCCAGATCACGGAACAGGGCCACGTAACTTTCACGGTCAGCAGCGATAACCTGCGGCAGCCCACGGACGCCGTTCCCAATCTTGCGCCATACGCGCTGGTCGAGTACCCGGTGTCAGTCTTTCGCCTGATGGCCGCGATCCTTGGGCGTCATGCTGAGGCGCATGCAAACCTGCAGGTGGTCGCCGGCCTCGTCATCAGCGGCATTCGAGGCTGGTCGCTGTCGCCAGGCTCGCCGCGAGAGCCGGCTCGGCACTGGGGAGGACCAAGGACGTTCGAGAATGACGTGCTGGAGATCGATCCCGAGCGGCTCGTATTCGCTGCCAACGATCTAAAGGAGAACCCTGACCGCTGCGGGCTGCGCGTCGTTCGCCTGATCTATGGAAGATTTGGCTTTGAAAGCGGAGCGATCCCACCCGAATTCGACCAGCAACAGGGGCGGTTGCTTCTGGGATGAACTGAAAGCCGCGAGCGTCGGCCCATCCCCTCCGAACCCTTTCCCCTTCCGGCCTCTGCGTCCTCTGTGCTCTCTGTGGTGAAAAAGCTAGCCAGTCCGTCCTACAGCGGTTCCAGTTGCGCGACGACGCTGGCCAGGTTGACCCGCCAGTCGGGCATGGGTCCGAGGATTGCCTCGGTCGGCGCGAGATCCAACACACTGTAGGCGGGCCGTGGGGCAGGGCGGGGGAACTCGGCGGTGGTGCAGGGACGAATGATCGCGGTGCGAGCGAGCAGGCGCGCGATCTCGACGGTGAATTCGTACCAGGTGCATTCGCCACCGTCGGTGATGTGCAAGGTCCCGCGCGTCCCGCGGTCGAGCAAGGCCAGGGTGGCCGCGGCCAAGTGTTGCGCGCTGGTCGGACGGCCGCGCTGATCGCTGACCACCTTCAGTTCGGGCTTGTCGCGCGTCAGGCGAGCCATGGTGCGCACGAAGTTGTTGGCCCAGGGCGCGTACAGCCAGCTCGTGCGCACGATGAGAAACTCGGCGCCGCTTTTTCGGATGGCGATCTCGCCGGCGGCCTTGGTCCGGCCGTAGGCGCCCAGGGGTTGCAGAGGCGCATCCACGGCATACGGTGTCTGGGCGTTGCCCGCAAAGACGTAGTCGGTGCTGAAATGGACCAGTGGGATGCGTGCGCGCGCGCAGGCTGCGGCCACCACCCCGGGCGCGGTGCCGTTGGCGCGCAGGGCGGCCGCCTCGTCGGCTTCCGCGCCATCAACGTTGGTGTAGGCGGCGCAGTTGATGACCGTGGACCAGGATTTCGCGAAAAGCGGCCCAACCTGGCCCGGCTCAGCGATGTCGAGCTCGGGCAGATCGAAACCCGTGAAAGGTCGTTGCTTGGCCGTGAGCAGCTCGCGAAAAGCTCGGCCCAGCATGCCTCGATCGCCGAGCAACAGGAGAGGGGCGGACATCACTAGCCCTTCCACTGTGGCAGGCGCGCTGGATCGATGGCGGCCAAAGGCGAGAAGTGCTGGTCCTTCTCGCTGATGATGGGTTGACTGACCGGCCACGGGATGGCCAGCGCGGGATCGTTCCACGCCACGCCCAATTCCTGCTGGGGCAGGTAGACATCGGTGCACTTGTACGCGAACAGGGCGTGCTCGCTCACCACGCAGAAGCCATGGGCGAAGCCGGGCGGGATGTACATCTGGCGATGGTCGCGCGACGACAGGTGCGTGCCGGCCCACTTGCCGAAGCTGGGCGATCCCACCCGCACGTCCACCGCGGCATCGAAGACCTCGCCCTCGACCACATACACCAGCTTGCCTTGACCTCTGGGATGCTGCAGGTGCAAGCCGCGTAGGGTGCCGTGGCAGGAACGAGACAGGTTGTCCTGCACGAAGCGCTCGCTGATGCCTGCCTCGGCGTAGCGTTCGGCCTGGAAGGTTTCGACGAAGTAGCCGCGCGCATCGCCCAACACCTTGGGTTCGACCAGCAGGATCTCGGGAATTTCCAGACGCGTAATCTTCATTGCTGGCCCCTTTCCAGGAGCTGCAGCAGATACTGCCCGTAGTTGGTCTTGGCCAACGGTTCGGCCAGTTGGCGCAGGTGATCCTTGTCGATCCAGCCCTTGTGGTACGCGATCTCTTCCGGGCACGCCACCATCAGGCCCTGGCGCGCCTGAATGGTCTGGATGAACTGTGCGGCCTGCAGCAAGGAGTCGTGGGTGCCGGTGTCCAGCCAGGCCACGCCCCGTCCGAGTTTTTCAAGTTGTAGCTGCCCACGGTGCATGTACAGGCGGTTGAGGTCGGTGATCTCCAGTTCGCCGCGCTGGCTGGGCCGCAGCATCTCGGCCATCTCGACCACGCGCCCGTCATAGAAGTACAGGCCGGTCACCGCGTAGTGGCCGCGCGGCTGCTTGGGTTTCTCCTCGAGACTGAGCACCCGGCCCTCATTGTCCAGTTCGGCCACGCCATAGGCCTCGGGATTCTGCACGAAGTAGCCAAACACGGTGGCCCCGGACTCGCGGCAGGCCACGTCTTCGAACAGGCCGCCCAACCCCGTGCCGTAGAAGATGTTGTCGCCCAACACCAGGGCGCAGGGATCGCTGGAGATGAACCCGCGACCGATGAGAAACGCCTGCGCCAGCCCGTCGGGGCTGGGTTGCACCGCGTATTGAATCTGCAGACCCCAGGCCGAGCCATCGCCCAAGAGTTGCCGAAACTGAGGCGCGTCGTGCGGCGTGGTGATGACCAAGACCCGGCGAATCCCCGCTAGCATCAGGGTGGTGAGCGGGTAGTAGATGAGAGGCTTGTCGTACACCGGCATGAGCTGCTTGCTCACCGCACGCGTGAGCGGGTGCAAGCGCGTGCCCGATCCTCCGGCCAGGATGATTCCCTTNNCCGGTGCGCACGGAATCGATCCAGGCGCGATTGGCGAGATACCAGCGCACCGTCTTGCGCAGTCCGCTCTCGAAACTCTCGCGCGGTTTCCAGCCCAGCTCGGCCTCGATGCGCGAGGAATCGATGGCGTAGCGCAGATCGTGTCCGGGCCGGTCGGGGACGTGACGGACCAATCCCACAAGTTCTGCCTCGGGCGCCCCGGTTTCCTCGGCGACCAGACGGCACAGTTTCTTCACCACGTCGATATTGCGCTGCTCGCTGCGACCGCCGACGTTGTAGGTGCGGCCGTTCTGGCCCGCGCCGATGATGGCCCAGATGGCCTCGCAGTGATCTTCGACGTAGAGCCAGTCGCGCACGTTGAGCCCCTGGCCATAGACCGGCAACGGTTTGCGCTCCAGCAGATTGAGGATCATCAGGGGAATCAGTTTTTCGGGAAACTGCAGCGGCCCGTAGTTGTTCGAGCAGTTGCTCACCCGCACCGGCAGGCCGAAGGTGCGGTGCCAGGCGTGCACCAGGTGATCGCTGGCCGCCTTGGACGCGGAATAGGGGCTCGACGGATCGTAGCGGGTTTCTTCGTGGAACAGGCCGGTTTCGCCCAGCGAGCCAAACACCTCGTCGGTGGAGACGTGATGCAACAGCCCCTGGCCGGGCGCCCACAGTTCGCGGCAGGCTTCCAGCAGATTGAAGGTGCCCTCGACATTGGTGCGCACAAAGGCCCGCGGCCCCGTGATCGAACGGTCCACGTGGCTCTCGGCCGCAAAATGCACCACCACGTCGGGCTTGTGCTGGGCAAACACGGCCCGCAGCGCGGAGAAATCACACAGGTCGACCCGCTCGAAGGTGTAGTTGGACCGGTTGGCCACCGCGTCCAGGCTGCCCAGATTGGCCGCGTAGGTTAGCGCGTCCAGATTGACGAACTGGTGCTCGGGGTGGCGGGGCACCAGGAGATTGAGAAAGTTCGCGCCGATGAAGCCGGCGCCGCCGGTTACCAGGATTCGCATGTTGGGGGGGGGGCGGAAGTCAATCTCCCGCAGACACACCATAACCCATGCCGCTAGCGCTTGTCCCCTGGAGTTCCTTGCAGCGGCACCCGGACCGTGACCGAGGTGCCTTTCCCTGGCGTGCCCTTTATCTCGACCACGCCGCCGAGAAGCGCCGCGCGCTCGCGCATGCCGAGCAGGCCCAGCGAATCGGGACGGTGGATCTCCTCCTCGGTAATGCCGCGACCATTGTCGCGCACCTCCAGGGTCAGGTAGGCGCCCTCGTCGATCATCAGATCGATGCTGACGTGGGTGGCCCCAGCGTGGCGGGCCACGTTGGTCAAGGCCTCCTGACACATACGGAACACGACCGTGCCTCGTTCGGCCGCAACCATGACGGTGCTGGGGACCGACACCCCGCATTCGATGCCGGTGCGGGTTGCGAAGTCGTGCGCGAGCCATTCCATCGCGGCGCCCAGCCCCAAGTCATCCAGGATGCTGGGGCGCAGTTCCGAGGAGATGCGGCGTACCGTCTTGACGGTCTCCTTGACCAGGGTCACCAGCGCCGATACCCGCGCGGCGGCCTGCGCATTGTCCTTGGGGAGCTGCTTGTCCAGAAACGCGAGGTCCATGCTCATGCAAGTCAGCGCCTGGCCCAGCTCGTCGTGGATCTCGCGCGCAATACGCACCCGCTCTTCTTCGCGCACGGATTCCACGTGGGCGGCCAGGGCGCGAAGCTGTTCGCGCTGGGCCCGCAGTTGCTCGCCGAGACGCTGGCGTTCGGTGATGTCGCGCGAGAAGCCGGTCGTGCCGAGCACGTTGCCGCGCTTGTCGAGAACCGGGGTCTTGAAGGTCTCGAACCAATGGGTGGCGCCCAGAATGAAGATGGGCTCCTCCACGTCCTTCTGTTTGCGGGTCGCCATCACGCTGCGGTCGTCGTCGACATAGCGCTGCGCCAGCTCTTTCGGCCACACATCGAAGTCGGTCAGGCCCACCACATCGCCTGAACGTTCCCGGCCGCAGGCACGCGCGAACGTCTCGTTGACAGCCAGGAAGCGGCTTTCGACGTCCTTCAGCCACACCAGGAAGGGGAAGTTGTCCAGCATGCCGCGCAGGTAGGCCTCGCGTTCGGCCAAGGCCTCCTGGGCGCGGACGCGAACGCTCACGTCGCGAATGATGCCGACCACGGCCCGCACCTCGCCGCCCGCGGTTTTGAGCGGAACCAGGCGCGAGTCGATCCACACCGGCGTCTTGTGCAGTTCGTGATGTGTCTCGGTCACGACAATTTCGCCCGTGCGAAAGACCTGCTGGATGAAGCGACTGTGCCTCTCGGCCAGAGGGGGAGGAAACAGGGTGTTCAGCTTGCGCCCAACGATCTCGTCGAGTGTGCCGTCCAAGGCGCGTGCAGCCAACGTATTGATATGCAGGACGTGTTCCTCCTGGTCGACGACGAAAATCATGTCCGGGAAGATCTCGAGCACCGCTCCCAGCGAGCCGTCGCGCTTGCCCAGGTGTTCGGTCAGGTCGGCAATGGTGGCCATGGAGATTGTCCTGCTATCCTGGGACTATTCCTATCGGCGCAAGGACGACAGCGCCGCAGCCGTGCGTTGGTAGATTTCTTCGGGCGCGCCCGCGGCGGACAGGGACACCAGCAAGCCTGCCTTCTGGTAGTAGTCCGCCAGGGGCGCGGTGCTGGCTTGGTAGGCCTGCATGCGCACCCGGATCGATTCAGGGCGATCGTCCTCGCGCAGGACCAGCCGACCGCCGCAGTTGTCGCAGACGTCCGGGACTTTGGGTGGCCGGCCCGTGACGTGAAACACGGCCTTGCAACCTGCGCAGGTGCGTCGGCCTGACAGCCGCGCGATCACCTGTTCGAGAGGCATGTCGTAGCTCAAGACAGCGTCCAGTTTCACTCCCAGCTGAGCCAGCAGGACGTCCAGGGCTTCGGCCTGGTGCACGGTGCGCGGAAAACCATCGAGGAGAAAGCCGGCCGGGCAGGTCATGCACCGGCTGCGTTCACGCACGATGTTGATGACCGTGTCGTCAGGCACCAACTCGCCCCGCTGCATGCACGCCAGGGCCTGGGTGATGGCCGGCGTGCGCTCGCTGGCGGGCAGCGACTTGGCGGCGCGAAAGACATCTCCTGTCGACAGGTGGCAGGGCCGGAGGCGCTGGCTAATGAGCTCGGCTTGGGTTCCCTTGCCGACACCTGGGGCCCCGAGCAGGACCAGGCGAAAAGGACGATCAGGCGGCGACGAGTCGGTGCTGCACTCGGCGCTCGCCCCCTTGAACCACGCGGCACGATCCAAATCCTGCGCTGTCATCTTGGCAGGAAGGATACCGCATTAGTGTCCCGGCGTCGCGGGAGCCGGCGGAGGCGCGCCCGGACCTGGGCTGCGCTTGTCCGGGGCGGCGGTGGATTGGCCGGAACCCGGCAGGGGCAGCGTCAACTTTGCGAGCTGCGCTTCATCAATCTCGATCTTCGTCCTCTTTCGGACATCTGCGATCAGAGTGTTGCGTTTCTGTTGCCGGCCCTCGTAGGTCAGGCGCGACTGAATGTCCGCCTTGGACTCGGCCAGCGATTTGGAAAAGCCCGGCTGCTTCTGGGTGAGGACAACGATGGCGTAGCCGCTGTCCGTCTGAACGGGATCGGACACGTCATTGACCTGGGCCAGCGCGAACGCGGCCTCCACCACGGCCTTGGGCAAGCTGGTGGCGTTGCGGTCGATGAGACCTGAATCGCCGCCGCGCGCGCGGGAGGCTTCGTCCTCGGAGTCCTTGCCTACCAGCGCCCGCAGGGCAGCCGTATTCCCCTTGGGCAGAGCCTTGGCTTCTGCTGCGACCTTGACCGCCTTGCTCCGGTCTTTCACGACGATCTGGGTGAACCTCACCTGGTCGAGCCGCGAGAAGTCCTTGGGATGGGCCAAATAGTACTTTTCCACGTCGCCGTCGCTGATACTCTGGGCGTCCACCCGCGAATCGACCTCTTTCATCAGCATGCGGTTCACCACATCGCGCTTCACGGCCGGGTCGCGGTCGTAGCCCAGCCGGCAGGCCTCCTGATAGAGCGCCTCGGCCTGGATCATGCCGTTGAGCACCTCCTTCTTCTTTTCGGGCTTCGAATAGTGGTCCATGAGGTACTTGGAGCGGCCGAAGAAGGCCACCTGCGCTTCCAAATCATGGGCAGTGATGACAGTATCGCCCACACGTGCCAGAACCGTCGTACCGTCTCCCGGGGACCGGTTGTGGCAGCCCAAGGTTAGCGTCAGGGTGATGGCAAGGCAGAAATGGAATGGTCGCATGGCCGTGCATGATACACGGACCAGAGCCTTTTGGCGCGGGGCACAGCATTGACAAGCGGTGGCGGCCTTGTCGGCCTATTATCAGGTGGTGAGCCTGGCCTTTCCCATCGCGGCTGTCGCGCCAGGCGCCGATGCCGGCGCCACGGTTCAGTTTGCTACCGAGGTGTCGAACTGGACTGTCGGGGATCTGGCAGACCCATGCGTGGATGGCGCGGTCGCTCTCATGACGTTCGGTGCCTGCGAAAGGTGACGGCGTGAGCGATAGGTCGCGCTTTGCGGGTGCGCAGTCCCAGCTTTTGGTTGCCTGGCTGGCAGGGTTGGGCCTGGTGCTGGCAGTCCAAAGGGCGGTCGGGGAAGAAGCTGGAGGGGGAACAGTCGACGCCCGGCCGGCATCCTCCTCAACCGGAAGCAGAAAGACCGGGACTTCCAGGGACCGCTTGAGCAAACCACAGGGGCGGCGCAGACAGCGGACAGCAGTCACCCCGCGCTTGGCCGGCCTGGCAGCGCTGAGCGGAGAAGTCGCGGCAGTGACCCATCTTCACGGTTCGGCGCCCATCGAACCGGCTGACCGCATGGCCGCGGTGGCCGAGCACAGGGTCAGGGTCTTGAAACCGGGAAAGCCGCCCGAACCGGCGCCGTCGGCCGTGCCTGCGGTCGCAGCGGCTCCGACCACGCTGGACGAGAGCATCGTCAAGGAGATATCCCAGCGCAAGATCCTGTTCCGCATGTGCTATGAGCCGGCCCGCCGGCGGGGTGTGACGGCAACCCGCGCCGATGTGAAGTGGATCTTGGCGGCTGACGGCAGCGTGCGCGACGTCGAGGTCGCGGTGGCCCAGGACGCGCAGTTGGCGAACTGCATTCGCGCCGTCGCCTCGCGTCCCTTTCCCAGGGGCGTGGGGCAGGACATACCGGTGGCGATTCCGCTGCTCTTCGTGGGGATGCGGTAGCCGGATCCGGGGCCACCGGCCACCGGTTCTACCGCAGCGAAACTTTGACCGGCGACACCTTCCAGATGTGCTCGCAGTATTCGCGAATGGCTCGGTCCGACGAGAATTTGCCCATGCGGGCGGTGTTGAGGATGGACATGCGCGTCCACGCTTGCTTCTTGTGGTACAGCTGACCCACGCGTGCCTGACAATCCACATACGACTGAAAGTCCGCGCACAACAGGAACGGATCCTTTTCCAGCAGAGACCGCACGATGGGGGCAAACAGCGCGGGATCGCCACGCGAAAAATCGCCCGCGGCGATGAGGCCCAGTGCCTCGCGCAGTTCAACGTTCTCTTGATAGATCTCCCACGGCCGATAGCCTTGGGCCCGGCGCTGCTGGATCTCGCCCACGGTCAGGCCGAAGAGGAAGAAGTTCTCCGCCCCCACCTCCTCGCGGATTTCCACATTGGCCCCATCCAGCGTGCCGATGGTCAGCGCCCCGTTCATGGCGAATTTCATGTTGCCAGTGCCCGAGGCTTCCATACCCGCGGTGGAGATCTGCTCTGACAGGTCAGCCGCCGGATAGATGCGCTGGCCGTTCTTCACATTGAGATCCGGAAGAAAGGCGATGCGCAGGCGATCGTTGGTTTCCTTGTCGGCGTTCACCACCTCGGCGACGCCGTGGATGAGTTTGATGATCAACTTGGCGGTGTGGTANNGCCTTGCCGCCGAAGATGATGGTTCGCGGCGAGGCATCACCGCCGCGCTTGAGATGACGGTACAGCGCCACCGCGTGCAGCACGTTGAGGTGCTGGCGCTTGTACTCGTGGATGCGTTTGACCTGCACGTCGAACATGGTGTCCGGCAACAGCTCGATGCCGTTCGTGTGCTGCGCGTAGGCCGCCAAGGCTTGTTTGTTGGCTCGCTTGACCTGGCGCCACCGCTCGCAGAAATCGCCGTCGTCACACCGGGACTCAAGCTCGCGCAGGCCATTGAGGTCGTCCAGCCATTTGTCGCCAATGGTCTCGGTGACTAGCGTCGCCAGCCCGGGATTGGCCAGCAACAGAAACCGGCGCGGCGTCACGCCGTTGGTAACGTTGGTGAACTTTTCCGGCCACAAGTCGTGAAAGTCGCTCAGCACGGTCTGCTTGAGCAGATCCGAGTGGATCCGGGCCACGCCATTGACCGCGTGGCTGCCCACGCAGGCCAGGTTGGCCATGCGCACGCGCTTGTCGCCGTGTTCGTCAATCAGCGACATACGGTTCACCCGCCCCGGGTCGTCGGGGAAGCGCACCTCGACCGTGGCGAGAAAACGCTTGTTGATCTCGAAGATGATTTCCAGGTGCCGCGGGAGCAGACGGCGAAACAGCGGCATGGGCCAGGTTTCCAGCGCTTCGGGCAGAAGCGTGTGGTTGGTGTAGCCCATGGTCCGCGTGGTGATGTCCCATGCCTGCTCCCATTCCAGACTGTGCTCGTCCACCAGCAGGCGCATCAGCTCGGCGATGGCCAGGGCCGGATGCGTGTCATTGAGCTGGACCGCATACTTCTCGTGAAAATGGTCCAGAGTCTTTTGCTTTTGCAGGTAGATACGCATCATGTCCTGCAGCGAGCAGGACACGAAAAAGTACTCTTGCTGCAGGCGCAGGCTCTTGCCCGCTTCGGTCTCGTCGTTGGGGTAGAGAACCTTGGTGATGTTCTCGGTGTGGACCTGTTCCTCGCAGGCGCGCGTGTAGTCGCCCACGTTGAAGGCCTGCAAGTCGAGCGACGTGAAGGCCTCGGCTTGCCACAGGCGGAGCATGTTGGCCGTGTTGACCCTGTAGCCCAAAACCGGCGTGTCGTTGGGAATGCCCTTGACCACCCGGTCAGGGATCCAGCGCACGCGGTAGCGGCCGGTCACATCGGTGTAGCCCTCGGTGTGGCCGCCCAGCTTGACCAGGAAGGCGATCTCAGGGTGCGAGATCTCCCACGGGTAGCCCAGGCGCAGCCAGCGGTCGAGCACCTCGACCTGCCAGCCGTCGTGGATCTCCTGGTCGAAGATGCCGAACTCGTAGCGGATGCCGTAGCCGATGGCCGGGACTTGCAGCGAGGCCAGTGAATCCAGGTAGCAGGCGGCCAGGCGCCCCAGGCCGCCGTTGCCCAGGCCCGGTTCTTCTTCCTGTTCTAGCAACACGTCGAGGGAAAGGTCCAGTTCGTCCATGGCCTGTTGCGTGGCTTCGAGAATGCCCAGGCTGAGAAGATTCTGACCCAGCTGGGGACCGATGAGGAATTCGGCCGACAAGTACGCCACCGTGCGCGAGGCGTTTTCGAAATAGGTGCGGGCCGAGCAGATCCACTTCTGCATGATGCGATCCCGAACCGTGTAGGCCAGGGCCAGGTAGTTGTCGTTGGGCAGAGCGACTTCAGGGAACTTGCCCCGATGGCAGAAGAGATTTCGGATGAAGGTCCTGCGGATGGACTCCACGTCCATGCCGAACTGGAGGTCCTTTTCCGAAGGGGTGGCAGGCTGACGCGGGCTTTGGGGGGTCATGATCGGCTACCACGCTAGCACGGAGACCCGTGCGCCGCAGCAAGCGCTGCAACGGCCTTGTTCTGCTGTTCGTGCACCAGGGATGGAGTATGATATATTATCATACCATGGCAAAAGCAAAAGTGGCCGTGACAATCGACGCTCGGATTCTCGGAGATCTGGATGCCCTCATCGCCGCGGACCGATTCCCAAATCGCAGCCAAGCCGTCGAGGCAGCTCTGGCCGACAAGATCAATCGACTCAAACATACCAGGCTGGCTCGTGAGGCGGCAAAGCTGGATGTAAAACAGGAACAGGCAGAGGCCGATGAAGGTCTCGCAATGGATGCGGCGGCATGGCCCAAATACTGAGAGGCGACATCCGCTGGGCGGAACTGAACCCCGTCCGCGGTCATGAGCAAGCGGGCACGCGTCCCGTCTTGATCCTGAGCCACGATGTGTTCAACGAGCGATCCGGCACGGTGATCGCTATGGCGATGACCAGCCAAGAACCTCGCGCCGGTTTTCCATTGACCTTGGAATGCAAGGCACCGGGGCTCGGAAAACGTTCGTGGATCAAGATCAGTCAAGTGCGCACGCTCTCGGTGGAGAGAATCGGGAAGAAACTGGCTCGCGCTTCGGAGGAAGAAATGGCGCGAGTGATCGAGGGGCTCAACGAAATCATCGCCGACTGAATCGGCATAACGATTTGGCGTTCAGCTGCAAGCCCGCCGCCGAATCGGCGGCTGGATTCTACGCCGATGTCCCTGCGGCGGGATTGGCAACTGCGACGGCATTATTGCGGCGTCTCCTCAGTCATCGTCTCTCCACGGCTCCAGGCCGCTTTGGTCCCGAAGCCCCTCGCTCCCACCGAATTCGCGAATCTGGTCGACATGCAAGGCCAGCACATCATCGACCGTCAAGAAGACAGGCTCGTCGTTCATTTCGCGAGTTTGCGGAATGTCTCAGCATGGCGGCGCAACGCGCGCGCTTGCACCTTCGCCAGCCGTCCGCGCCGCGAGCGCTCGCTCTCAAGTGGCGTGATGATGAGGCGTTTTCCGTCAGTACTTAGGTCCAGGTTTTGCCGTTCAGCGGCTTGTTGGACAGCGTTTTACGCGGCTTTCACTTCAACCGTCAGTCTGAGACCTGCGCCTCGGATTTGGTCTTGAAGCGCGAGCCTTACGAGCTGAGCTTCGCTTTGTTCGAGGGCTTGCGCGAATCGAGCCGCCCTCTCAGGGCTAACCGATCTTCGCCCCTGCTCAATGTCACAAAGGTGCGACCTCGAAACGCCAAGAAGCTTTGCGAACTCCGCAAGGCTTCGCTGGTCGGCCTCGCGCAGGCCCGAGAGCGCCGCCCCGAGAGACAGCGGCGCTCCCATCAGGGTTTCAAGGTACTTCGACGCTTCTCGCCGCCCCTTTCCCCTCATCTTCTTAGTAATCATGTTTGTTGACCTCCTCCACGCAAACCAGCTGAACCGTGCCAGCCTGGCGTTCTTGATAGATGGCCCTGTAGGCCGCGCTTAGACGGATTGCTCGATACCCTTTCCATTCTCCCTTCAGGACGTGGTCCCGGTATCCCGGAATGGCCCGCGCGGCCGAAAGACCTTCCACAGATACAAGGTCCACCCAGAGCGCAAACTTCTTGACGATATGTCCCGGTACTTTGGCAAGTTGCTTCTCGGCCGTGCTTGACAGCTCGACATGCACAGACCCAATGTACCCCATGCGGGGGAACAGTCAAGCCCTGGATGCGGAGTCTGGCGGCGTCCGTCCAGTCAGAATGGAACGACCGACTCACACGGGACTCTGGGTTACGCTCGGGCCTGGTAAGAGACACAATCAGCCGCGAGGTACTGCAAGATCTCGTCGAGACAGTCCCGCGCGGACGGGGTCCAGACTACAGTTCGCTTCCCGCTGTCCACTTGCGCCGAAGCTCCGCGGCAACGCTCCAACAGCATGTTCGGCGGCGCTCGCGTTGTGGTGGATAGGGATTTGAAGCGCCATTTTGCCTTCACCGAATCGCATCTGAAAAACGTCCGATATATAGAGATCTTACGTAAACTACAGCCACCTACACGCCCGAGTCAGGCCAAACTATCCCCCTATACCTGCGTATTCCGGCCTGACTTGGGCGCCGATTCCGGCGGGACCTGGGCAGGGATTCCGGCGTAACGTGGGCGCATATTCCGGCGGACCTGGGCAGCGGGCCGGCGGTTCCGGATCGGGCGAGTGACGAGCTGGGGTGAAGGCTTTGCACGGCGGTTGCCTGCGGGCACCGTCGCGCGATGGACCACCACACTATGCGCAAAGTTCGGGAAATTCTTCGCCTTCACTACGAGTGCCATCTCACCCAGCGGCAGATCTCGGCATCGGCCGGCGTCTCCAAGGGTGCGGTGAGCGGCTACTTGGGTCGAGCCCGCGCGGTCGGGTTGACCTGGGAGCAGGCACGCGAGTTGGACGATGCCGTTGTCGAGGCTCGACTCTTTCGTCTGATAGGGAGAAGCGAGCCGCCCGGTCGCGTGCCCATCGATTTCGCATGGGTACACCGGGAATTGCGTCGGATAGGAGTGACGCTCCAGCAACTGTGGGTCGAGTACCGTGAGGCCACGGTGGCAGGGCCAGCGACGGGTGCGACCCCGTACAGCTACAGTCAGTTCTGCGACTTGTACTCGACCTTCAAGAGCAAGGTGGACGTGACCATGCGCCAGGTGCATCTGGCCGGAGAGAAGGTCTTCATCGACTACTCCGGCAAGAAGCCGCACATCTGGAACCGCAACACGGGCGAGGCCATTGAGGTCGAGCTGTTCGTGGCGGTGCTGGGCGCTTCCAATTACACCTTTGCCGAGGCCACGCTTACCCAGTCGCTGGCTGACTTCTGTGCCTCGACGGTGCGTGGCTTCGAGTTCTTCGGATGCACACCCAGGATCGCTGTGCCCGACCAACTTCGTAGCGCGGTCAGTGGCCCCGATCGCTACGACCCTGAGATCAACCCGACCTACGCGGAGCTGTCTGTGCATTACGACGTGGCCATCATTCCCGCGCGCACCGGGGAGCCGCGCGACAAGTCCAAAGTCGAGACCGGCGTGCTCATTGCACAACGCTGGATCATCGCCTGTTTGCGCAACCGCACCTTCTTCAGCCTCGCCGATCTCAACGCGGCCATCGCCGAGCTGCTGGTGCGGCTCAACAACCGGCCCTTCAAGAAACTGGAGGGCTGTCGGCGCTCGGCCTTCGAGAGCATCGACCGGCCAGCCATGCGAGCCCTTCCGCCCACCCGCTGGGAATTCGCGCTGTGGAAGAAGGCGCGCGTGAATATCGACTATCACGTCGCCTACGACGGTCGCCTGTACAGTGTCCCGCACAACCTCGTTGGCGAGCTGACCGACCTGCGCATCACTACCTCCGTGGTGGAGATCTTTCTGCGCGGCAAGCGTGTCGCCAGCCACGCGCGGTTATGGACGCCCAAGGGCTCGGCCAGCACAGTGCCCGAGCATCGGCCCAAGAGCCACCGCGAGTATGGAGCGTGGCCGCCGTCGCGGATCATCAGCTGGGCTGGCAGCATTGGCCCGTCGGTGAGCGCACTGGTTGGCGACATCCTCGGCAGGCGCGAGAACCCCGAGAGCGCCTACCGCTCGTGCATGGCTCTCATCCGTAGTGGCAAGGCCTACGAGCCCGCACGCTTCGACGCCGCCTGTCGCCGCGCCCTCGACATCGGATCGCCCACGCGCAAGAGCGTGCTCGCGATCTTGAGCCGTGGTCTGGACGCGGCTGCGGCCCCCGACACTTCCGAGCCACCACCTGGTGCCACCCACGACAACGTGCGAGGTGGCGCCTACTACGACCGAAAGGAGACAGACACACCATGACCGACGAAGAAACTGTCCAGAAGCTGGTAGGAATGAAACTGAATGCGATGGCGCACGCCTTTCGCGACCTGCTGGCCCAGGCCCCGGGGAGCCAGATGTCATTTTCCGAGCAAGCCGCGCTGATGATTGACCGGGAATGGACCGACCGAGAGAACCGGCGCCTTTCACGCCTGATGCGGGCGGCGCGGCTTAGCGTTTCGGATGCCTCGCTCGAAAATGTGTGGTGCGACCCGGCTCGCGGCATCGACAAGACTGTCATTCGCGATTTGGCCACCGGCAAGTGGATCAGAAACAAGCAGAACGTCATTGTGGTCGGCAAGACCGGCGTCGGAAAGACCTTCTTCGGCGCCGCCCTCGCACAATCCGCGTGCCGCAACGGAATGCGCGCCCTGTGTGCGCGCGTCCCGCGCCTACTGCACGAACTCGGGATCGCCCGCGCCGACGGTAGCTACGCGCCGACGCTTGCTCGCCTTGCCAAACTCGACGTCCTGGTACTCGATGACTTCCTCATCGGGCCGCTCAAGGACCAGGAACGCAGGGACCTGGTCGAGATCTTGGAGGACCGCTACGGTCGGTCGTCCACTGTGGTCACCACACAGGTCCCAACGAAGAATTGGCACGAAAAGCTCGTCGAGCCTACCATGGCTGATGCCATCTGCGACCGTGTGATCCACAACGCCCATGTCATCGCGTTGCGCGGTCCCTCCCTCCGAGAAAAGAAAGGCATGCTCACCGACCAGCCCCAACCAACTGCTTAACCTCAACTCGTCGCTTCGCTCCGATCCGGACAGACCCGTCGCTTCGCTCCGATAGCGTGCCCAGATCCTCCGGAATCACCGCCCAGATCCCAGCCGGAACAAGCGCCCAGATGGGCCGGAATACGCACCCTATACCCGGGGTTGAAGATCGAGATCGGACGGACGGCACGAGCACGACTCGGTCCTGCGCCCGCGCTTCCTCAGACAGGTTCTGAAGGAACGCATGAAGCTGCCCGGTAAGCCCCGACTTCTCCTGTCCGCGGTTGAAGTATCTCGGCCGGCTCCCAAATGACGACTCCGCCGTTCTCGACCTCGCGGCGCTCCGGTCCATCTTCAGTGACCGCGCAGCTCCGCCGGCCTGACGTGGGCTTCACTCAGGGGCTATTGCCGCAGGTCCAATGGCGCGGTTGGACCGTCGGCGATTTTGGTTTGAAGCTCCTTGACAACCACATCCGCAAATTTCTGTAGCTGAGCTGCTGCCTCCTCCTTTGATTTCAATTCAGGCCCGATGTACTTAGTCCCGCTCCCCTTCTTCACGTCAATGAGTCCGACCATCATAATGAGAGTATCACTCCCTTTGGTCTTGTGGAGCTTGCCCTTTGGTTCCATTGCGGAATTCCTATAAAGTCCACCCTTTACGACAAAACTTGCCTCGCAAATCTTGCCAATCTCAAGTGCGTCACCTGAACTCTCGATAACGTGCGCCATGCTAATTACCCCAATCCCCCCATGGGTTGTGTAAAGAGCCTCGCCCGAATCTTGAGGAGTCTTGTATCCGGAGCCCTTGGCTGCTTCCAGACAACTATCTACCGCTTTCGGGTCGATGATGCTCCCAGGATTACTCTTGGCAAGAATACGAGAAAAGGCATCTGCCATTTCCTGCCCAGTTTCAGTATCGGGTGCGGTAAACGAGGGAATTGCTACTTTGTCCTTTCTGGCGGCTGGCGCGACCGTTGGGGAGCTTGCCACTCCCTTGTGCTGTCCCCGTTCCATCGCCCATGCGGCGACCGCAGCTTCGACGGCTGCGTGTCGTCTAGCCGATTTCACATGAAGAACATATGCGCCACCCAAGGCTATCACGAGCAAAGGACTGTATTCGATCGCAGTCCTTAGGCGGCCGGCGATCATCCTGGATTGTCCAACAATCCCCTTGCAGAGCAGCACCGCGTTTTCGCCAAACCCGACCAACATGATCAGGACAACAGCCCAGTCTGGCAGTCCCCAACCGAAAGTTGGGAGGAAAACCCGACTACCGCTGGAAGGCACGATCGGGGCTCGAAGCATAAGCAACATTGCGGCGACTGCGGCGAGCCCAACCAATCCTATGATCACCTTGGTTGGCGCTGAGAAAGGAAGAGGTTTGCCGCCGTGCCGAGCAAAATACGAAGATTCGGAAAGCAGGCCGACACAGATCAGCGTGAATATCACGTCCATCTCTCACTCCTTGTGGTTGTGGTCGGGCAGCGCCGGTCCGCGCTTGTTGCCAGGTCTCCGCAGAGGCAACGGCACAGACCCTAGCACGCTTCAGATCCCCCGCAGTGGCAATTGTGAACGCCTTCATGGATGTGTCCGCCGAACGCCTTGCCGTTAAGCGGTGTGGGCGCCGCCAAGTCGGCGCCACAATTCTACGCCGATGTCCCTGCGGCGACCACAGCCGCTGCAACGGTATGTTCGGCGGCTCTGGTGAGGAGGCATAAAAGTGCGTAATGCCTGCGCACACAGCTTGGCCCGTAAACATGACGCCTTCATGAACAGCCTTCATGAACGCGCTTGACCGAGGGAGAACGATGTGATCTAAATGGCCGGGGGTTTCGTCATCTGAGAGGGTCTGGGATTTCCTTGCCTCGAAAGAACAGAAGGAGATTGGAAATGTTTGGAGACGATCTGGCAAACCGACTGATATCAGCCAACTACAAGTGTCCCGGGTGTCGACAATCATTCACATTCGAGGAAGGTGCCAATTGCAAGACGGAACGTGGAATCAGGGACAATGTTCTCATGTGCCCGAAATGCAAGTCGGTCTATGAAGTGAGCTTCAGTTCCGGCGGCATGATTCTTGGTGCGAATGTCACCAGCAAGTACGAATCGCTCCTGCACCCCGGTCGCCATGTCCTCAAAGTTGTGGGGGCTGTGCTAATAATTCTGCTGGTGCTTGCCGGGTTGGGATACGCTCTTGGCAGAGCGAGGTAGATCTCTAGACGGAACGGTTCGTCCCAAAACAGCGGCGGCGCACGCGATGACGGGCGATCTCGGCATCACGAGAGACGGCTTCGTGTGGCAAAGGAACCGGGCGAAATCAGCGGCGCCTACTCGTCGCCGAAGGAGTTCGGTTTACTTTGAAAGTTCCTGAGGCGAGCCGTTGTGGAAGCGCGCGGCGACCGGAACAGGCTATGAATGCACCTTGCCCCACGAGGCGCCGCACTTTCGGATGCGCTTTGGTGAAGGAAAGATGGGGCTTGATGCCTATGCTCCGTCGACATCCTGAAGAACGGGACCTTTGTCCGCCGAACGCCTTGCCGTTCA
>PMBY01000029.1:0-1301 GCA_003153875.1 Myxococcales bacterium
CGTGAACCCGAGCGGCACTCTCATCGGGACGTCCGTCGGTGCTCTGATCGGGTTGCTGGGCGGACCCGTGGGGGTGGCTGTCGGTGCCGCCACCGGACTCACGCTGGGGACGCTCTCGGACGTCGGCAACGCCAGCGTCGGTGAGGACTACGTCGAGGAAGTCTCGACGTCGCTGACCCCCGGCAAGGTCGCGGTGGTGGCCGAAATCGAGGAGGACTGGACGACCCCGGTCGACACCCGCATGGCGTCCCTCGGTGGAACTGTCATTCGTCGCGCGCTCTGGGAGATGCGGGACCAGTTGCGCAAAAATGAGATCGACGCGCTGAAAGCGGACCTCGCGCAGCTCAAGCAGGAGTTCGCGAGTGCCAATGCCGAACGCCGCACGAAGCTGCGGAGCCGCATCGATCAACTTCAGGAGCGGATCGATCAGCAGAAGAAGCGAGCGCAAGAGTCGTTGCAAGCGTTTCAGGCGCGCGGAGCGACGAAGCGAGAGCTCCTCAAGAAGAACGCGTCCGCCGTGGGGCAGGCCCTCAAGGAACTGGCGAAGACCCCGCTGACGTAAACAACCCGGCGCGCGGAACGCTCGCATGCCGAGGTCCGCGCGCCATCGACCGTCGAGAACCCAGGTTTTGTCTGG
The DNA here is from genome assembly GCA_003153875.1 of Myxococcales bacterium. The sequence goes on from PMBY01000029.1 coordinate 638, forward strand.
CGCAACTGATCGCGGCCGTGCGATGGGGTAGAGTGCGTCTCATGGTTAGGACAGGACGTTCGGGACACGTCGTCTGTGGCTGCCGCCGGGAAATCCGGGGCGGCAGGTCGGCGCGAGTGCTGGGATGCCTCTCGGGCGCGCAATACCCTCTGGGGACATCCTGCGCACACGCGGCAGGTGGGCCGAAGTCTGAAATTGGTTGGTGATGGACTGGGTGGACAAGATCTCTCAGTTCTGGCCGCACGTGGCGGTGGGTTTCCATTTGGCGGCCGCGCTGCTGGCCTCAGCCCACGCCCTGCTCAACAAACGTGACACCCGCGCCGCAACGCTTTGGATTGCCTTCGTCTGGTTGATGCCGGCGCTGGGGCCGCTGCTCTACCTCGTGCTGGGAGTCAACCGCATCCGCCGCCGCGCGCTGATACTCGGCGTGCACAAACCCGCCAACCGTCCAATTCTCGAAGACCTGGAACAGCCCGAGCATGAAGGCACAGAGCACCTGAAGCTGCTCGCTCGCGTGGTCAGTCGGTTGGTCGCCGAACCGTTGACGGCAGGCAACCGCGTGCAGCCGCTGGTCAACGGCGACGAAGCCTTTCCAGCCATGCTTGCCGCGATTGAATCCGCACAAATATCCATTTCGTTGGTCAGTTACATCTTTGACAACGAC
>PMBY01000029.1:1337-5195 GCA_003153875.1 Myxococcales bacterium
AGTGGGGGTTCGATGCGCAAAGTTTCTGCCGGCGTCTCTCCTCGCGCCCTGGCGTGTGGCAACCATCAATCTGCGCAATCACCGCAAGATCCTGGTGGTGGATGGACATACGGCCTTCACCGGCGGGATGAACATCCGGCACGGCAACGTGCTGGCGGAGCATCCCCCAAGCCCCGTCCAGGATCTGCACTTTCGCATCGAAGGGCCTGTCGTTTCGCAATTGCAAGACGCTTTTGCCAACGACTGGGCGTTCACCACCGGCGAGGTCCTCGACGGCCAAACCTGGTTTTCCAAGTTGCAGGGCGACGGCACAATCACTGCCCGAGTCATCACTGACGGGCCGGATGGCGATTTTGAAAAGGCGCGCTGGACGCTGCTGGCGGCGCTGGCAGAGGCGCAGACGTCCGTGCAAATCCTCACCCCCTATTTTCTGCCGGACCCGGCGCTCATCACCGGGTTGAATCTCGCGGCGCTGCGTGGCGTGCGCGTGGACATCATAATGCCCAGCAAGAACAATCTGCCCTTCGTCCATTGGGCGTCGCGGGCGATGTGGTGGCAGTTGCTTCAGCGCGGCTGCCACATCTGGCTCACGCCGCCGCCGTTCGACCACTCGAAGCTCATGGTGGTGGACGGCCACTGGGTGCTGCTCGGCTCGGCGAACTGGGACGCGCGCAGCCTGCGGCTGAATTTCGAGATCAACGTCGAGTGTTACGGCCAGGGGCTCGCGCGCGACTTGACGGCGGTGATAAAAAGGAAACTGATCGATGCGCGCGAGGTCACGCTCGCCGAAGTGGATGCGCGAACGATCCCGGGGAAACTGCGCGATGCAGCCGCGCGGCTATTTTCACCGTACTTGTGACTGAGAAAGAGAGGAGTATCGGGATGAACCAAGTCCCTCCGGCTTTTTGGAGCATATCCGCCACCGAGATGCTTCGGCAACTTCAGACGACAGCCAATGGATTGACTAGCGATGAGGCTCGCTCGCGGCTCGCTCGTTACGGTGCAAATCGACTCAAGCCCCCAAAGCGGTCAGATGTGTGGTCGCTCCTGCTCAACCAGTTCAAGAGTCCGATCATCCTCATCCTCCTTTGCGCGACGGGGCTGTCATGGTTTCTGGGCGATCGGGTTGATGCCTTCATCATTCTGTTCATCGTCCTCATCAGCGGCCTGCTCGGGTTCTGGCAGGAGCGCAGCGCATCGAACGCCGTGGAGAAACTCCTTTCCATCGTGCGGATCAAGGCGGCAGTCCTGCGTGATGGAAGCTCCAGCGAAATGCCGGTCGAGGAGATCGTGCCGGGCGATGTCGTCATTCTGAACGCCGGCGATATCGTTCCCGGCGACGGGCTGCTTCTGGAATCCAGAGATCTCTTCGTTGATGAAGCCATGCTCACGGGCGAAACATTTCCGGTGGAAAAGGCGGCGGCGTTACTGCCGGCAGAGACCCCGCTAGCTCGGCGGTCTAACGCGCTCTGGATGGGAACCCATGTGGTGAGCGGCACAGCGACGGCAGTGGTGGTGCGCACCGGGAAGGAAACCGAATTCGGTAGAGTGTCTGAGCGCCTGCAACTCAGGTCGGGTGAAACCGACTTCGAGCACGGCATACGTCAATTCGGCTACTTTCTCATGGAAGTCACGCTCGTGCTCGTCGTTGCAATTTTTGCCATCAACGTCTATCTGGCGCGTCCTGTCCTGGAAGCGTTCCTCTTCTCGCTCGCACTTGCGGTCGGACTGACCCCGCAACTTCTCCCGGCGATCATCAGCATCAACCTGGCCCACGGAGCCAAACGGATGGCTGCAAAACGAGTCATCATCAAGCGGCTCGCGTCGATCGAAAACTTCGGCAGCATGAACGTGATCTGTTCCGACAAGACCGGTACCCTGACCGAAGGGATCGTGCACGTGCAATCCGCGTGTGATGTGGAAGGCGCGCCAAGCGACACGGTCCTCCTTCACGCGTATCTCAATGCGTCCTATGAGACGGGTTTTGCCAACCCGATCGATGCGGCCATTCGCGCCCATCGCCCGTTTGACTTGTCCGGATACCGGAAGGAGGACGAGATTCCGTACGATTTTCTCCGCAAGCGATTGAGCATCCTGGTCTCACACGACGAGGCGCACTTGATGGTGACCAAAGGCGCTCTGCAGAATGTGCTCGCTGTCTGCACCTCGGCAGAGGCCGGAAAGGGAACCGTCGTCGATATCGCCACGGTGCGGGACAAGATTCAGGGGCGCTTTGACGAATTCAGCAGGAACGGCTTCCGCACGCTGGGGGTCGCGTACAAGAAAATGGGATCGGTGTCCCGCATCAGCAAAGAAGATGAGACGGGCATGATTTTTTCAGGATTCCTGGTTCTGTTCGACCCGCCCAAGCCCAAGATCGTGGACACCATCACCAGCCTCAAGAACCTCGGCGTTGCGCTCAAGATCATCACGGGCGACAGTCGCCTCGTGGCCGCCAGCCTCAGCAAACAGATTGGACTGTCAGATGCGCAACTGCTCACCGGTCCAGAACTTCACGAACTGAGCGATGGCGCACTGCTCGGCCGTGTGGGGAATGTAGCTGTCTTCGCCGAGATCGAACCCAATCAAAAAGAGCGCATCATCCTCGCTCTCAAGAAGGCGGGCCATGTTGTGGGGTACATGGGCGATGGCATCAACGATGCCTCGGCTCTTCATGCCGCCGATGTCGGTATTTCTGTCGACACCGCTGTCGACGTCGCAAAGGATGCGGCCGACATCGTCCTGCTCGAAAATGACCTTGCCGTCTTGGTAGACGGCGTGCGCGAAGGACGGGCAACCTTTGCCAATACCCTCAAGTATGTCTTCATGGCGACGAGCGCGAATTTCGGAAACATGTTCAGTATGGCCGGCGTGTCCCTCATTCTGCCATTTCTCCCATTGCTCCCCAAGCAAGTGTTGCTGACCAACCTCATGACAGATTTCCCGGAGATGAACATTGCAACCGACAGTGTGGACGAGGAAATGATCGCCTATCCTCGGCGATGGGACATCAAGGCGATTCGCAAGTTCATGGTGACATTCGGGCTTCTGAGCTCGGTGTTTGATTATCTGACGTTTGGGCTCCTTCTGCTCGTCCTTCATGCCACTCAGGTGCAGTTTAGAACCGCATGGTTCGTGGAGTCGGTTGTCTCCGCGTCGTTGATAGTGCTTGTCATTCGAAGCCGAAGGCCGTTCTTCAGGAGTCGACCGGGGCACTCCTTGTTGCTGGCAACGTTGTCAATTGTTGTGAGCGCGGTAATCGTACCGTTTACCCCATTGGCTGCGATTCTTGGTTTTGGCCCGATGCCGGTTCTGTTCCTGCTCTTCATCGGGATTATTGTCTTGCTCTACGTTGTCGCAGCGGAACTGGTGAAGAAGGTGTTCTACAAAAAGGTGAGCTTGTGAACGGGATGAGAGGGACCATGGCCCACGATTTTGGCTGGGGGGACCCGGCATGGCTGGGCAGGCTGCTGGCGGCGGCAGGGGGCCTTGCCGTGGATACAGCTACTTGCGCCGACGCGCCTTCTTGCGTGCCTTGCGCGCGTCCTTGCGCTTGCGCTTGTCCTTGGACCGGTCTTGNNTGGTTGCGCTGGGGCGCCTGGAAGTGGCCGCGTTCGGGCGACGGCGTGCTCATCATGGACGCCAGTTGGTCCATGTCCATGCCACCCAACAGCTTCTTCGCCTGGGCGATTCCCTTGAATCCGGGGATCTTGCCCAGCAGCCCGGTCGAGGCCCCGAGCTGCATCATGACCTGCCTCATCATGGCGAAACGGTTGAGCAGGTCGGCGACCTCGGACTCCTTACGCCCGCAGCCACGGCCGACGCGGGCCAAGCGGCCCATGTCGTAGAAGGCGCTGC
>PMBY01000042.1 GCA_003153875.1 Myxococcales bacterium
TGAACGCAAGGGAAGTGCTGCTCGTCGAATTCATCGCCAAGGGCGAAAGCCTGGCGGACTCTGCCACGGCGGCCGGCATCAGCTACAGGACGGCGCGCCGGTGGCGACTCAAGCCCCATGTGGCCGAGGCAATCCGCAATCGCGTGAGCGAGAACCTGGCGCAGACTCGGGCGATCCTTTCGGCCGGTTCCTCTCGTGCGGCCCGTGGGCTTGTGGCCATGTCGGACCCTGAAGGAAAGACCGAACCCAATAGCGCTCGCGTCGCCGCGGCACGCGGGGTCCTGGACTCCGCGCTGAAACTCGCGGAGCTGGAAGACGTGATCGAACGGTTGACCAAGATCGAAGAACGGCTCGCCGCAAATGGGGGGATAAAGCAATGGATCTGAAAAGCATCAGCCGAAGAGTTGCCGCCCTAGCCGCACGGACGCCGCCGCGCCGTCTGCACCCCGGTCTTGTCGTGCAATTCGTCGATGNNGACGCGATCCCGCGCGTGGGCTGGATATCGTTTGGCTTGATGCGGACGGCGTCGAGATCACGAGGTGCGCGTGATGTCTCTTCAATCGCTGCGAGCCCGTCTTGTCCACCTCGCTGGCACAGTGGCCCCACCGGAAACCGGGATACCGCCACACCTGCTTGCCGGCCTGAAGCGCCACTGGAAATCACAGTGGCCACAGCAGACCGAGGCCGACTGGCCCTGCCGCCTTCGCGTGATTGACAAGGTCTTGCACATGAACAGCGAACAGCGCGCCGCTTTGATCACAGAGCTGGGCACAAAACGAACCGCAACCCACACAGGAGACGTACGATGAGCATTGGACACAGCAACGCACTGGTGAAATTCAGCGAGGGCGAGGAAGTCGTCGAGGGCGATTTCAACGCCCTCCAGAACTGCTTGACCGAGCGTGCGTGGGAAGTCCCAGGTATGGCCGACCTGACAGCGTTCGATGAAGTCGGACAAGCGTACAGCGACGCTTTCAGTGACAACGGAGCACTGTGGGCCGCTCGCAACTATGGCGTGTTCACCAGGGGTGGCGGACTGTTGCCGTCAGCAGCAGGACTTGTCTCATCGCTGGGCGGGGGCGTGGTTGGCATTTGGAGTAACCCCGGAAATTTGCCGCCCGAAGTTCTGGTTGACGGGGTGCTACACGACGACTCGACGGCCTCCCGAACGATGCGATGGGTTTTCTTGTCGGGGAGCACTTGGTCGTACACCCACGGCGCCACTTCGTCGGGGCAGTACCGCGTCGACATCGTGACGTGCAAGATTGACGAAGGCGCCGCCTGGCCAACATCGCGCTCATTCCAGGATGCTGTGACGGGGGCGTTGACTTCGCAGTCGCCCTACAAGCAAATGGCCCTAACGCTCGACCTTGATGCTTCCACCGCGGTGACGGTAGGTGCTGAAGCTGCATCGGCAGCCGCGGCCATCATCCCGGCCATCCCGACGGGCAGGCGCTTGCTCTACTACGTCCTGGTCCACGATTCCGCCATGACGGTCTTCGATTGCACCATCCCGGTGGGGAGCCTGATCACCGCCATCACGTTGCCGGTGAATTCGGCAATCTACCGCGCTGGTCCCGCGCCGTGGGTCGAGGATTACAGCTTGATTGGTGGGCTCACTGGTTCTTATTCCACCGGGGCAGCAGTCGCGTTCTGTATTCCGCCCGAGTCCATAACCGGAGATCCTTCGGTCAGAATCCTGGGTGCCCTCGTAACGGCGAGACTCACCGCGGACCACACGGTTCACATTCAGTCGAATGCTACCCACGGCGCATGGTCTCCAAGCGACATTGCGGACGTCACGGGTTTGTTCACTCGCGATGGGCAGTATCACTCGACGCTGATTGACTTGCGCGGTCTTCCGCATGGGGCTGGATCTCTACCGGCAGTTGCGGGGATCGGCCCTGTGTGGGCAAACGGCGCCCACACGAAGGTAAAGAACACGGCCGGCGATCAAAACAGCATCGGGATCACGTTCGGCCAATCCAACGTGTCGCTGTGGATTGGCTCGATCACCTGGTACGCCGTCCGAGGGTAAACCATGGCCGGCCTGCACAACCTTCGCGCGCGCCTCTCTGTCCTGGCGGCCCGCGTACCTGTACCACCGGCCGCCTGGCCGCTCGTCGAATTTGATCTTGTGGAATCGGGCGCGGCCGGGCGGCCTGTCACCACCGGGCGGCTCATTCACGACGCGAACACGCCGACGGGTTGGCGCGAGATTCCACCAGACACCGAAACACAAAACGAAAGGATACACACATGAGCCTCGAACTTCTGCGCTTCCAAACCGAACGGCTCGTTGAAAAACAGGCCAGCGTCGAGAGACTTGCCGCCCGCCACATGGCGAGAGTCGACAAGGAGATAGAGGCCGCCGAACGCAAGCTTCGCGAAGAGCACGAGGTCCTATTTGGGCCACCTGCACCCACGCGTGGCGAGGACGGCCGCTTCGAGGCGCCAGCGTCCACTTCCGCAGCGCAATTTGCCGCCAACAAAAAGGCCATGATGCAGGGGTTGCGCGGTGCTGGCTAGCCATGACCTGCTTGCGAGAAATTCGCTCGCGGCTCGACCGGCTGGCGGCCAACGTGCCCAGCGTCCCAACCGGGCAGCCGATGACCAGTGAGACTGCCATCCGCTGCGTGCGCGGCGATTGTCGAACAGGCGCGGGCCGAGGGCTGGACGCCACCCGGCGATGGCGAACTCATGAGTGCCGGGGAAGAGGCGGCCCCCATGGCGAAACTTGAAAAAACGGCAATTCGTGAAGGTTCGGCAGCTAGCTTACGAACTTCAAAAACGGGCGAAACTTCAAAAACGGGGAACGGCCCAGTCATGTTCTGGCACGATGACTGGACCATGTTCCGCAACCTTGGGACTCTTGGGCAGAAGGCGGATGCGGCGTGATGGGGGCCGCCCTTCTTTGGTCCGGCCTCAAGAGATGCCGCACCAGACTGCGGACCCGATGCGCTACCAGCACGCCACCGACGGAGAACAGGCAAGCCCAGCCCGCGGCAGTGGCCAAAGTCTGGCCATTTGCACCGGGAACGGCTCGAACACCAGGGGCGCGAACGATTGTTCTTGACTAAATAAACCTACGGGCGTTAAATACTCTCATGCAAGTCATGGAAAATTCGCTAAGGCACCGCAGATCGGCGAAACTGGCAGACGTGGGACGACCGCGAACACGCCCGCCCGGTGAAACTCTTTCCCTTGGCATCAAGGTGGATCCGAAGCTTGCCGAGGCGTTGGACGCGGAAGTGAAGTTGATGAACGCGGAACAACCGCCGGGACGCGCCAGCATTTCCCGTGGTGAGTTGATTCGGATCGCGCTTCACGAGTGGCTTGCGGCCCGGGCCAAATCCCGCGGCCCGCAGTAGCTCGCGCCTCGGGCGCCGCCCGAACATTCCCCACAACGAAAGTGTGCCCGCGCTGCTGATACAGCCGGGCACGTGGTCACGCACGAAAGGAGAGGCACGCGACATGTCCACCTTAGCGCAGAAAGCAGACACCGCACTGGCCAACCTGGCGGCCTACCAGACCGCGCACGTCACCATGGCAGCAGCGGCGGAAATGGTGGTTGACCTGACCATTGACGGCACGTTCACCGCCGCAGAGGCACTGTCCGCCCTGGCTGAACACGTGGCCCGCTACCGTGACGAGCTGGCGGCCATCGACGGGAGGGCCAGCACGTGACGAACGAAACCAAGTCTGGCCGTCCAAGCCGACGCCTGGCCATTGCCAGGATGTGTAAAGAGTGCATCTACGACTCGGTAGGAGGGACGGGCACATGGCGCCAACAGATTGAAGACTGCACGGCGCCCAAATGCCCCTTGTACCCGGTGCGCCCCTTGGCCGATCACACACGGAGGGATGAGATAGCCCGTGAGAAGGGGCCAACCACCCCCTCAACTCGGGACTTTGAGTCTTCCAGGCCCCGAGATAGCCAAGAATCGTCAACGCGGTGTGAACGCACGTCCCATGAAGTGGTGGCGGGCACAGGCGAAGTGCCAGGGGTGCAGCCATGAGCGGCCGCGCCTCGAAGCGGCCCACACCACGCGAACGCACGGCCACGCCGGCAGAGCTCGAAGACGAGCGCCAGCGCTGGTTACGGGCGGAACGCCCCACCATTCGTGAGCTGAGGCACGGCCACCACGCCACCCAGGAGATACCCATCGCCACGATGGCCCAATTGATCGAGCAACGCCTGTCCGCGCGTCTTGCGCGGTAGCCGTCCGATACCTCGGGCCGCTGCCGGGCATGACGCCCACCGAGCCGACCGAAGCCGGCAAAAGAAAAGGACACCATGAAGCTCTACAGGGTCACAGGCATTGCGAAGTCAGACCAGGGCACGACGGCGGGCCACCACCCGCACCCCTTGGCGTCGGGTATCTCCACACGCCAGGCGGCGGATCGCATCGTCGCGGAACTGGCCAGCCAGGGCGCGATCAACTTGGACGTTCAGCCCTACACTGAGGAAGATGTGGGGGTGGACAATGCCGCGTAAACGCCGGCGACGGTGGGGCAGCGGCTCCCTGCTACCTGGTGAAGGTGGGCGTTGGCGCATCCGGTGGAAGGACGCCGACGGCCGACACTCCAAGTCCTACGCATCGAAAGACACGGCCGAGCAAGTCCTGGCCCTGGTCTTGCGGAATGTCGAGCGAGGGGAGGCGGGACTTCCACGGGACCGCACCGATGCGCCGACCTTGGATGAACTGGCGGCACCCTGGCTCGAACGCAGGGTGCAGACCCACAGGGCGGCCGATGACGACCGGCTACGGTGGAAAAACCACCTCAGCCCCGTCTTTGGCAAGATGCGAGCCGGCGACGTGAACGCGGCCAAGCTGCGCGCGTTCATCGAAGCCAAGCTGGCCGAGGGGCTGGCCCCAACCACGGTAGGCCACTGCATCCGCCATCTGTCCACGTTCTTCGAGGACGTGAAGGAACAAGGGCACGTGGACGTGAACCCGGTTTCAACCCTGCCACGGTCAACCAGGCGGCTCTACAAGTCGATCTACGACACGACCAGCACGCCCTTCTTGGAACACAGGGCAGATATCGAACGCCTGTACCGGGCGTTGCCTGAACCCCACAACGTGATCTTCATCCTGGGAGCGTTGACCGGGTGCCGGGTGGGGGAGCTGCTGGGCATGCAGTGGCGTGACATCGACTTCGCGGCCGGGAAGATCCACGTCAGGCAGCAGCAGCAAGACGGGAAACTCTGCCAGTTGAAAGACAAGGAATCGCGCTTCGTGCCCTTGGCAACAGACCTGCTACCCGTGCTCGAAGCATGGAAACTGAAAACCGGCGGCGTGGGCCAGTTGTTCCGGCCAGCGGTTCACGACCGTGGTGGAAGACCTGACTTGGGCACGCCACCCGGCTTCGTGCGCTCGCACACCGTCCACAAGGCCTTGCGGGAAGCCCTGGCACAGCTTGGCCTGCCCAAGCTCACGTTGTACCAGTGCACCAGGCACACGTACGCATCGCAGTGGTCCATGGCGGGCGGTAGTCTGGAAGAACTCGCCAGGTACATGGGACACGCCAGCACTTCCACCACGGCGCATTACAGCCACCTGGCACCGGGTTTCTTTGGGCCGAAGGCGCGCGACATGGTGCGGGTCAGCCTTGCCAGGCCTGCTGGTGACGTGGTATCCCTTCGCGACTCCGACAGGGCGGGGGACCGAAACGGCGCTTTCATGCCGAGAACTGCCCCGCCGCACGAAGACAACGCAGAAGAACAAGTTAGCCTAACCATCGAGAAACACAGCGTTTCGGGCGCATAGCTCAATTGGTAGAGC
>PMBY01000392.1 GCA_003153875.1 Myxococcales bacterium
AGGATGATGTGCTCCACACCTTCGAGCTTGATCTCGTTGCCGCTATATTTGCCGAACAGCACGCGGTCGCCCTTCTTCACTTCGAGCGGACGAACCACGCCCTTGTCGTTGGCTTTGCCAGGGCCCACAGCCACGACCTCGCCCTCGGCGGGCTTTTCCTTGGCCGAGTCGGGAATGATGATCCCGCCCTTGGTCTTCTCTTCTTCGGCCACGCGGCGAACCACGATGCGATCTTGTACTGGGCGAATTTTCATCGTCTCTTGCCTCCGGTGCTGGTTAGCAGTCGCCCCTCGCGACTGCCAGGCCGCAAAGATATGCACAGACGGGCGAGAGTCAACGTCCCAGGACGAAAAAACTGGCTCGTCGGTCTTCGCCCGGCCGGGGAATCGCAGTTAACTGCGCGATTTTATTTGAAAGCTACCCCAGCCGAAGGTTGTCGATGAGGCGCGTGCTGCCCATGAAGGCGGCCACCAGCATGACCGCAGGCCGGTCGAGGGTATCGAGCGGCTTGAGATCGTCGGCCGCCCGAATCTCCAGATAGTCGATGCAGTCGACCCGACCCGCGATCTCGGTCGTGGCGGCCTCGATCAAGACCGACGCCCGACGTTCGCCTTTTTCGACCAGAGCCTTGGCGGCTGACAATCCTGCATAAAGCGCCGTCGCCCGCTGGCGGTCGGCCGGCGAAAGGTAGGCGTTGCGCGAAGACAGGGCCAGCCCGTCCGGCTCGCGTATCGTCGGCAGCCCGACGATTTCGACCGGCAGGTTCAAGTCCGTTGCCATGCGCCGGATGACCGCAAGTTGCTGGAAGTCTTTCTCGCCAAAGAATGCGACGTGCGGCCGCACGATGTTGAACAACTTGCACACCACGGTGGCCACACCCACGAAGTGACCGGGCCGGCGCGCACCACACAGCCCCTGCGACACCTCCCGCACGTCGATGGCGGTCTGGAACCCGGGACCGTACATGCTGGCTGCCTGGGGCACAAAGGCCAGGTCGCAACCCACGCTGGCGGCCTTGGCGAGATCGCCGGCCAAGTCGCGTGGGTACTTGGCCAGGTCTTCCTGCGGCCCGAATTGCATGGGATTGACGAAGATGGACAGCACCACCCTCTGGGCGCGGCGCCGGGCTTCTGCCATGAGAGACAGGTGTCCTTTGTGTAGCGCGCCCATGGTCGGCACCAGAGCGATGCGCTCGCCCTGCGCGCGGGCCGCCTCGGACCAGGCGCCCATGGCCACAAGATCCACGATCACGGGCACGTCGCTCACGAGAAAGACTCTTTCTTCGACGGGAACCGTCCAGCACGCACGTCGGCGGCGTAGTCGGCGAATGCCTTTTCCGCCGTGCGCCCCAGTTCGGCGTAGCGGCGTGCGAAGCGCGGCGACCACTCGGAGTCCAACCCGAGCAGGTCGTGCATCACCAGCACCTGGCCGTCGCAGGCAGCTCCGGCGCCGATCCCGATGGTGAGCGCGGGAACCGCCGCGGTGATCTCCGCGGCCAGCGCCGCCGGAATACTTTCCAGCACGATGGCATAGACGCCGGCGTCGGCGATGGCGCGCGCGCCGGCCACGATGGTGCGCGCCTGCGCCTCGGTGCGGCCCTGCAGCTTGAAGCCGCCGAACTTGTGCACCGACTGCGGCGTCATGCCCACGTGACCCATCACCGGAATACCGACGCAAACCAAGCGACGGACCAGTTCGGCCACTTCCTCGCCGCCCTCGAGTTTCACTGCCGAGGCGCCGCCCTCTTTCAACAAGCGACCCGCTGCACGCATGCCGTCTTCCACGCTCGCTTGGTAGCTCATGAAGGGCATGTCGACCACCAGGTGGGCAGCCGACACGCCTCGGGCCGCGGCGCGACTGTGGTACACCATTTCGTCGAGGGTGACCGGCAGGGTGCTCGGAAGGCCTTGCACCACCATGCCCAGGCTGTCGCCCACCAGCACGATGTCCACACCGGCCCGGTCAGCCAGGCGGGCAAAGGCCACATCGTAGGCCGTCACCGCGACGATCTTGTCGCCCTGGCCTTTGCGTTCGCGCAGCGAAACCGTGGTGATTTTCTTTCTTTGCGCTGGCATTTGCCGGTACCTTCCCACGACTTGACAGGACTTGCACGGCCGGCCTGCGCCCCGCCGCCCCGTCGACTACCGCCGACTCCAGTGGTTCACGCCCGCTCGGGTCTGTGCGATGACTTCCAGCAGGGCCGCCCGGTCCTCCGGGTTGCCCACGAAGTCGATCTCCGAGGCATCCACGATGAGCAGCGGGCCGTCGTTGTAGGAGAAGAAGAACTCGGAGTAGGCCTTGGCAACCTCGCGCAGGTATTCCCGGCGGATGGGTCTCTCCTCGGGCCGTCCCCGCTTTTCGACCCGTTCCAACAGCACCTCGGCGCGCGCATGCAGGTACACCACCAAATCGGGCGCCGCCACACGCGGTCGCAGCGCCTGGTACACGCGGTCGTACAGGGCCAGCTCGTCGGGTGACAGGGTCAGGGTGGCGAAGAGGTGATCCTTGGCGAAAAGATAGTCGGCCACCAGGCCGCCCGTCTCGAACAGGCTGCCCTGGGCCAAGTCGGCCTGCTGCCCGTAGCGCTGCAGCAGGAAGAAGAGCTGCGTTGACAGGGCGTAGCGCTTGGGGTCGCGGTAGAAGGAAGCCAGGAAGGGATTGCCGCCCGGGTCTTCGTTAACCAACCGCGCGCCCAGACTCTGGGCCAGGATTTCGGCCAGGCTGGACTTGCCCACGCCGATGGGACCTTCCACTGCGATGTAGCGTGGCCGGTTCTGTGGCTTCATGGTCACGGGTCCGCGTCCTGACGGCTATCGATAGTACTACTTCGCCCGCTTGCGCAGCAGCACCAACTTGGAGGCCGGCCGTCGCGCCATCTCAACATAGTCGCCACTCGACAGGGCACGGCCGGCGGCGTCCGAGCCGAAGCCTCCCGTGTTCTCCGCGTAGAGGATGTACTCGGCCCCTTCGTAGCCGTCGCGCAGGTCGAAGCACTTGCTTCGTGCCGACACGTGAGGATGCTCCTGCTCGCTGACCGCCAAGGCCGCTTCCTTGGGCACCATGGCGGCCAGTTCACGCAGATCTCGCGCCTTCTGCCGCTCCTCACGCGTAATCGGCTTGAACTCGCCGATGTTGGCAAAGCCACCCTTGAACTTGCTACTGGGAGGCGCGGCCCCCCAGACATTGGTGGCCAGCAAGGTGGCGAGAGCCATGGCACACACAGCTCCCCATTGCCTGGCACGCGCCGCCTTGCCCTCCCCCATCATGGCCAAGGCAATGGCCGCGGCCAGGAACAGGAAGGGAATGTTGTAGCAAACGTACTGAAAGCTGATCTCGATGGTGGGCGAGTAGCCGGTGGTCAGCAAGGTGAACAGGGCGCCCGGCACGAGGCTGAGCCAGAGCAGACGGCGGCGCAGCGGCAGAAAGGCCAGCGGCGCAACGGTTTGCAGGAAGAAGGTCATCTTCTCCGTGGTGATGAGCGTCTTGAACACGTAGACAGGATTGGTGATGAAGGTCTTCATCACGCCGCCGTAGGAATTCTCGCCTGAGGGGTAGAGCTCCTTGTACATGTCACTGAACCACCATTGCCCGAAGCGCGGCATGACCACGAACTTGATGACCACGAAGTAGGCGGCCGACAGGACGCACAGCAGAGCACCCATGCGCGGACGCTGGCCGGCCAAGATGAGATAGGCCCCGATGGCGATGAACCCGATGGGGATGTCCTCGCGGCAGCCCAGGGCCAGCACGAAGAACAACGAGAAAAGCCAGAAGCGCCGCAAATCGAGAAAGTCCACTGCCCACAGGGTGAAGACCGCGCCAAAGGGCTGGAAGTGAACGTCGTAGAAATTCGCCTGGTGCATGGGCGCGTAGAACAGATAGGCGAAGGCCAGCATCCAGGCCATGCTGCGCGGAATGCGCCGAGCCGCGAATCGATAGATGGGGATCGCGCC
>PMBY01000037.1 GCA_003153875.1 Myxococcales bacterium
AGGAGGCTTGCACTCGTGGTAATGGCGCTCAGCGGGTTTCTCAAATCGTGACCGAGGACTCCGACAAACATCTCGTTGAAGCGCGCTGTTCGCTGGAGATCCTCGATGAAGCCCACGCGCTCCTTTTCCGCCCGCTTTCGGTCGCTCACGTCCTGAAAGGTAATGACCGCACCGGTTGTGAGGTCGTCGCGTCGTATAGCTGCAGAGGAATAGGTTGCCTGCAACCACGATCCATCCATGCGCAAAAGGACGTGTTCGTCACTGCTGATGTTTTGGCCAGTCCGCATCACTTCATCGAGGGGACACGCAACAGCGCTGCCGTCGACTGCGGCAAATCGAGTGAGCTCGCCGAGCGGTCGATGGAGAGCGTCCCTATTTGCCCAGCCCAGCAGTCCTTCGGCTGCGCGATTGAAAAACGTGACGTGTCCCTCGAGATTGACGGCAATGACACCCTCGACAAGACTGCCGGCCATGGCACGGGTGAAGTCGAGCTGCTCTTGCAGTCGTTCCGCGGCCTGTCGGGCATCCTCGAGCGCTTGGAGCAGCTCTTGATTCTGGTAGCGGACTTCCTCCATGGGGCTCGGGGCCACGCGACGAGCCAGCTCTTCGACGATCCTCGCGAGGATCGCCGGCGTCGGCACTGGCGCGGCCTTCGGCAGCGTTTTCGCCAGTTCGACCGTAGTTTCCTTTCCCGGATCAGACGCAAGATGGAACCGATCCATGAGCAGCTTAGCTCCGACGATTCCCCTGCCGAGCCCGGACTTCGACTTGTATCGACCGCTCAGTACCGCATCGACGTCTGCGATGCCCGGACCGTGATCCGTCACGCGAATGACAAACGCCACGGGCGACTCCCCCTCGATCCCGAAGCTGGCGCGTCCGCCTGCCGCGTACTGGAAGGCATTGCGCGCCACCTCGGAGACGGCAGTGGCGATCCGTGTCTGGTCATGGGCGGAAAAATTCAGGAGCTCGGCGATCTGTCGTGCGCGCTGCCGTACGAGTACCGAGTCTTCCTCGGTGCGGATCTCGGTCGTGAGAAGGGCGGCCTTCACGTAGCCTCCTTCAAACGGGGGTCGCGCTCGCGGCAAACGAGAACCACCACGTCGTCGTTGCGAGTATGGAAGTCTCGATACAAGACGCCAGCGATGAGGCTCGGGTCCCTTTGGCTCAACCCCGGATACGTTTCCAGATCCCAGCGGCTCGAAAGACCATCCGAATGCACCACCAGGAGCGCCCTGTCCGGCCAACGGCGCGTGAACTCCTGAACGCGTCCTGTCGCCTGGCCGAGCGTGCCGGGCTGAGAGACAAGGCCGGTGTTTTTCTCGCCTGGCAAAAGCAGCATGCCCGCGATGTTGCCAACGCCAGCGTATCGCACCTCGCGATCCGGCCAGCTGATGTCGACGGTCACCGCTGCGGCGCCGCGCGTGCCTCGCAGCTCTTGGTCGAGTGCCCGCAGAAGCGACGCGGGCCCCTCATCCGACATTCTGTGGAACCCGCCAATCGCTTTCTGCGCGGCATCGAAGGCGTGGAGCCCATGTCCCACGCCGTCCACGACCAGGATCCTGCTCCGGCCGGGGGCCTCGTCTACCGCGTACGCATCCCCGGAAACGTCCCCACCGAGCATGGGCACGCCGACCACGCCCCATGACAGCTGAGACCCAAGGGATCGTTCCCGGCGCACGGAGATCCGAGAGAGGAGCGCGGTCCCCTTGCCAGGCGCCGAGAAGATGTCGAACGTTGTCGACAACCGGGCAATGGCCCCCATGCCGTCGCCGCTCGATCCTGCGGTCGAGGATCCGTCCCTCATGCACGCAGCCACATTGGTCATGCCGGGTCCGTTGTCGAGAGCGAGGAGTTCAAGATCAGCGGTGGCATCCATGGTCGTGCGACGAAGGAGGATTTCGCCACGCCCTGCGTGCCGGGCGATGTTGGTCGCTGCCTCGGTGACAACGAGCGCAACGCGGCCGATGTCGGATTCACTGAACTGGAGTCCTTCAGCGAGCCTCGTTGCCATCCTTCGAGCCTCAACGGAGCCGGTTATGTCTTCGATGGCCACCGACCAGCACATGACGTCACTCGGCGGCAGGCTCAGGTCCAAAGCGCCACCGTCACGCGCGTGCCCATGCCCACATTGGATGTGAGGTCGAATTCGTCCATCAGTCGCTTGGTACCGCCAAGGCCGAGACCCAGCCCGCCGTCTGTCGTGTACCCGTCGGTCATGGCTCGCTCGACATCCGCGATGCCTGGCCCGTGGTCTTCGAACGTGAGCCGGAACCCACGACGGGCAAGTTCCACGTATGTCGCCAGGAGCATTTTCCCGCCACCGCCATGAATGAGTGTGTTGCGTCCGAGCTCACTGGCAGCGGTAACCGCTTTGGTTTGCCCCAGCTTCCTGAAACCAAGCTCGGCCGCGCGTTGCCGCACGAGCTGGCGAACGAGAAGGAGGTCCGTCTCCTCGCGAATGGCCACGGTCTCACTGTCTATGAGACGCATGTGCGCGCCCCTTCCCCATCGCCGAGCGCAGGCGCTTCATGCCCTTCTCCGCATCGAGAGCGGTGAGAATTCCTGGCAAGGAGACGCCCATTTCGACGAGCGTCATGGCGACTGTGGTCTGCATTCCAACCAACACCGTTTCGGCATCGAGCACGCGGGNNGCTCGCCAGGCTTTCGCCGAGATCATTCTGCAGTCTCATGGCGAGTCGGTCGTACAGGTCCACCTGGATGGTGACCAGCAAGAACTCGCCCATTCGAAGGATGGGAATGCGCTCCAAGGCCCGTTCCTCCCGCTATGCCCCGTGCTCTTCGGATGTTTGCAAAGACCTGACCCCCAAGCCGCGCCGCTTGAACGCGATGGCCA
>PMBY01000136.1 GCA_003153875.1 Myxococcales bacterium
TCGCCGCATAGTCCTCGATCATTTTTTGCCGGGGTGGCTCGAAAAGGTCGTGCAGCCGGAATTCCGCATCTCGCCCCAGTGCGAACATGAGGGAGCCGGCCACGTCGCGCGCCATACGCTTTGTGCCGATAAGCGACGCCGTCAACAAGCTGCCCACCACCAACACCACGACCAGCGCAAAGGAAATCAGCAACCCTCCGCGAATGCTGACGACCCGGCGGGGAGGACTTTGCTCAGGCCGATCGTTCGCCGTCGACGTGGTCATGCCCCGCTTTGCAAATTGGAGCTGTCCCCAATCGGCAGCCGGATGGTGAACGTGGTGCCTTTGCCTACCTCGCTCTCGAAGGTCAGCGAGCCGTTGTGCTTGGTCATGACAATGGAGCGAGCGATGGACAGGCCCTGGCCGGTGCCCTTGCCCACTTCCTTGGTGGTGAAGAACGGGTCAAAGATCCGCGGGCGGATAGCCTCGGGAATTCCTGCACCCGTGTCGGCAATGTCGATGCGCACCAGGTCGCCTTCCTGCGAAGTCTTGATGCGAATCGTGCCCTTGCCTCCTCCCTGGCCCACCACATCCCCGATGGCGTGGGCCGCGTTGACGATGAGATTCAAGAAGACCTGGTTGAGATCGCCCACATGGCACAGCACGGGCGGCAGATCGCCCAGCTCGGTCGCGACGTCAGCCACGTACTTGTACTCGTTCTTGGCCACGGCAAGCGTGGTGCTCAAGGCCTGGTTCAAGTCGGCGCTGGCCTTTTCCCTCTGGTCGGGGTGGGCGAACTCCTTCATTGCCCGCACGATGGTGGTAATGCGGGAAATGCCGTCCTGGCAGCTCTCGAAACTGCCTGGCACGTTTGCCTCGAGGTAAGTGAGGTCGATGTCCTCCTCCATCGCTCGGATCTCGCTGACCAGTGCCTGCTGCCCGCCCGCCGTCGCAAGAGCTTCCACGGCGTGCCGATAGTGACCCACCAGCCGCTGGTAGCCTTCAAAGGCCTCTCTTAGGAAGTGGACGCCGTCGCCGACGAACTGGGCCGGCGTGTTGATCTCGTGGGCAATGCCCGCGGCGAGCTGGCCGACCGCCTCGAGCTTGTGCGCGTGTCCCAGCTCGAGCTCCAATTGTTTCTCCTTGGAAATGTCCCTGACCGTCGCATGGAGGAAGGGCTTTCCGCCCTGTTCCATGCGGGTCATAAGCACGGTCGTGGGAAACTCCTGGCCGTCGATCCGCTTGTGCGTCCATTCAAAATAGGCGGAGCCTTCGCGCATTGCCGTGCCAATCATCTCTAGAGCCCCGTCGCCGGATGCGTGCCCGTCCGGCTGTTTCTCGGGCGACAGATCGTAGGGCCCGCGCGAAGTGAATTCCGCAACGCTCTTCGCCTTGAACATGGCCAGGGCGGCCGGGTTGCCGTCGGTAAACCGCCAGGTGGGCGGCTCCAGCGTCATGAGGGCGTCATGGGCGGAGTCGAAGAGACGGCGAAACTTCTCCTCGCTCTCCTGCAAGGCCGCCTCGGACCGTTTGGCCTCGGTGATGTCCTCGAACGCCGACACAAAGTAGTCGAGCTTGTGGCCAGCCTCGTCTCGGACCGTGGCCACGGCAAGTTTGATCCAGACGATGTCCCCATCTTTGCGGACATAGCGCTTGCACCTCGAATAGCTGGTCATCTCGCCTGAGCGCATGGCGCGGAGCGAGACCAGGTCAGCCGCAAGGTCGTCCGGATGCGTGAGGTCATGAAAGCGTAGCGTGAGCAGCTCGTCGGCTGTGTACCCGACCATCGCACAGAGGCGGCGGTTTACTTGAATCAGCTTCCCGTCGGGGCCGACGATCGCCATGCCAATGGCGGCCTGCTCGAAGGTCGTTTGAAAGCGCCGCTCGCTCTCGCGCAGAAGCGATGTGCTCTGGCTCAACTCGTGGTTGGCCGCTACCAACTCGGCCGTGCGCTCGCGCACCATGCGCTCCAGGATCCGGCTCTGCTCTTCCTGTTGCCGGCGATGGGCTTGTGTAACCATCTTCGTGGTCAGGTTCCGCAGGTACCACACCAGAAGGTAGACGAGGAGCAGCGCCAGCAGTACGACGATGGCGACGTGGCCCCGGCCGTCCTTCCGGTTCAGCGCTTCTCGGGCGGCATCATCCTGGCTCGCATCGTCGATGTTGGCGGTCAGGATCGCAGTGCAATCCCGATCGATCTTGGCAAGGTGCTCGCGAGCCTGCTGTCCCATCTCCGGTCCCGCGGCCGACTCGACCACCCGACCGATGAACGCAGACCAAGCGGCAAGATCGGTGGCGAGCGCCGCTCGCTGCCGGTGCTCGGCCGTTGTCAGGGCAATTCCCTGCAGGAAGTCTCGCGCTGAAAGCAGCAGCGCAGCCGTCTCCGACTGGAGCCCGTTCGCGAGCTTCGGCCACTGCTGCGAAGGCGCCAACCATCCCTCAAGCAGCGCGACATAGGTCTTGCGCGCGTCGCGCCGGATGCTGGTCAGAGGCTCGATGTTGTTGCGCTCGACCAAAAGCCGTCGCGAAAGCTGCTCCCGCTGGTTGTCGAAAGACCGATCGGGCACCGCAAGGCCCACGATGCCAAGCCCGAGGAGAACCGGCAAGACGGCAAGGAGCCTCCACCCGCGCGCGCGCGGCAGGTTCGGTGCGAGCGGCCCCTCACCCGCTGACGCGGACGTCGGCGGCCTCTCAGCCTGGGGCACTTCGGGGCCACCACACCCGCCTCCAATCCCCGCGGCTTCGCCGCGCCCTCGCCCTTCGGGGAGAGGCACGGATCTCGTTTGGCCGGGTTCCACTCCATCATCATGGTTTCCCGTCGAGGTTGTCATGCCCCGCCTCACGCACCGGGGCTGTCACCGGTGGGCAGCCGGATGGTGAACGTCGTCCCTTTGCCGACTTCGCTTTCGAAGGTCAGCGAGCCGCGATGCTTGGTGGCGACGATGGAACGCGCGATTGCCAGGCCCTGGCCACTGCCCTTGCCCACACTTTTGGTGGTGAAGAAGGGTTCGAAGATGCGATGGCGGATTACCTCCGGAATTCCTGACCCGTTGTCCGCAATATCGACGCGCACCATGTCGCCTTCGCTGCAAGTTCTGATGCGAATCTTGCCCTTGCTCCCTCCCTTGCCCACCACGTCGCCAATGGCGTGGGCCGCGTTGACGATGAGGTTCAAGAAGACCTGGTTCAGGTCGCCCACGTGGCAGACGACCGACGGCAGGTCGCCGAACTCGGTGGTGACCTCAGCCACATATTTGTACTCGTTCTTGGCGATGGCCAGCGTGGTTTGCAAAGCCTTGTTCAGGTCCGCGGGGGCCATTTCCTTTTGGTCGGGGTGGGCGAACTCCTTCATGGCCCGTACGATGGTCGAGATGCGAGAGACGCCGTCCAGGCAGCTCTCGAAGCTGCCCGGCACATTCGCTTCCAGGTAGGAAAGATCGACGTCCTCCTCGGTCGCGTGGATCTCGCTGACCAGCGCGTCCTGCCGGCCGGCCTTCTCGAGGACTTCCACGGCGCGCCGGTACTGGCCCACCAGCCGCCGGTAGCCTTCGAAGGCTTCCTTCAAGAAGTGGACGCCATCACCCACGTACTGGGTCGGCGTGTTGATCTCATGGGCGATGCCCGATGCCAGCTGACCCACCGCTTCCAGCTTGCGCGCGTGTCCCAGCTCGGTTGCCAGCCGCGTGTGGTCGGTGATGTCGCGGATCACTCCCACCAGAAACCGTTTGCCGGTCGGATCGATATAGCGGGTCTTGCGCGTGACGATGGTGCGCACCTCTCGAGTGGACAGGTTGCTGAGAGACTCCTCGTTCACGTTCTCCTCGCCGGTTTCCAGGACCTTGGCATCCATTTCCCGGAAGACCGCGACCTGTTCCTCGGGGAACATATCGTCGCCATCTTGACCAAGCAGGACCTCTCTCGCACGACCGACCATGGCGCACAGTGCACTGTTGACGAGCACGAAACGCCGCGCTTCATCCTTGACGAAAATCGGGTCCGCGATTGCGTTGATGACGCTGTCGAGAAAGGCTCTCGCCGATCGCAATTCGTCCTCAGCCTGCTTGCGCTCGGTGATGTCGCGGACGATCCCCACCGCGCACGGTTGGCCATCGATCTCTGCGGGGGCCAGCGAGAGCTCGACGGGAAACTCCTCGCCAGTCTTTCTGATCGCCGTCAACTCGATGGTCCTGTGCAGGGCGGCCGTCTCAGCGCTGGCCGTGAACAGCGGGAACGCGTTGCCATGGATTTCGTCGAGCCGGCTCGGCGCAATGAGCGCGTGCAGGTCGCGTCCGATGACCTCGTCGCAGGTGTATCCGAAGATGCGTTCAGCGGCCTGGTTCCAGTGCCAAATCGCACCGTCCTGGCCGATGCCGATGATGGCGTCGCTCGCTGCAGCGCTGATGACCTCCAGGTACTTGTTGATGCGCTGCTGGTCGATCATGGCCTCGTGCAGGCGGATCTGCATGCGCACCCGCGTGCGCACCTCATCCATGTCGAAGGGCTTCTTGATGTAGTCGACCGCGCCAGCAGCAAGCCCCGCCTTGACGTCACTTTCATCCACTCTGGAACTGACCAGCACAACCGGCACGTGAGCCGTGCGTGGGTGGTGTTTGAGCCGGCGACACAGCGCAAGGCCGTTCATGCCGGGCATTTCCACGTCCAGGAAGATCATGCAGGGCAGGCTTTTCTCCAGCAGAGCAGCCGCCTGCGCCGCGTCCTGGGCGGTGAGCACATCCAGGCTGTCTCGGGACAGAATCTCGCCCAGGATGCGCAGGAACTGGATGTCGTCATCGACGAGGAGAACGGTGTGGCGCGAGTGACGGGCATACAAGGCGGCGCGGGCAATGAGATCCGTATGCATCCGGCTCAGACGCAAGTGAGTCTTGATCCGTTCTAGTACCTCCTGCTCCTGGAACGGCTTGCAGACATAATCGACGCCGCCAGCGCGAAATGCCTCGACCTTGTCGTCGACGCCCTCAAGCGCGCTGATGAAGATGACCGGAACATCGCGCAGGCGCGGGTCCTGCTTGAACTGTCGGCAGATCTCCAGGCCGGACATCTCCGGCATGAGCACGTCCAGCAGGACGAGATCAGGAGGATCCGCCGCGGCTGCCTCGATGGCGAGTTTGCCGCTAGTAACCGGTCGCGCGACCAGACCACCGCGGGTCAGAATTGCGCTCAAGAGTCGCAGACTCTCGGGCGCATCGTCCACGATGAGGACGCTGCTGCCTTCTACATCATTGGTCACGCTGTCCCTCACCTCTTCTGTTTCGGCAGCGAGAGGAGAAAAGTGGAGTCACCGCCGCCGACACGCGTTACAACCGTCGATGGGTCCGGCGCGCCAGTGGGCGACCGCAGGTCAAGCCTGGGGCGGTTCTGCCGATGCATCTCGTGTGACTGAACGCCGAGGGGGGACTCAGGCCAAATAGGCGAACCGTCGGACCATTGACCGTGAGGGGCTAAGGCATGACATGGCACAGGCAGCGAACACACTGAAACGAATCCTGTTCGTAGACGACGATCCCAATGTCCTCACTGGCCTTCGCAATGTCTTGCGGACCAAGCGCCGTGAATGGGACATGGTCTTCGCCATTGGCCCGGACGAGGCGCTTGCCAAAGTAGCCGAAGGGCCTTTCGACGTCGTGGTCAGTGACATGCGCATGCCCCGCATGGATGGCGCGACCTTGCTTGCCAAGATCAAGCAGCTTCAGCCCCAGGCTGTCCGGATGATCCTTTCGGGCCAGACCGAGCTTGAGAGCGTGATGAAGTCTGTGTTCATCGCTCACATGTTTCTGTCCAAGCCCTGCGATCCGGCCTTGTTGCAGCAGGTGGTCGATCGGGCGTGCCGCCTGCAGGCCATTCTGAACAGCGATGACTTGCGTGCCAGCGCCGGCAAGGTCGAGATGCTTCCGGCCGCGCCCAAGACCTACGTTGCACTCAATGAGGCGTTGATGGCGCCCAATTCCAGTGTCGCCGTTGTCGCCCGGATCATCGAGCACGACGTCGGCCTGTGCGCGAAGCTCCTGCAACTGGTGAACTCGGCCTTTTTTGGACTACCAAGAAGAATCTCCTCGTTGGGCGAGACCGTCACCTACCTCGGGATCGTGACCATCAAGAATCTCGCCCTGGCCCTCGAGACCTTCTCCACCGCGGCCGGATCCTCTGGGCTTTCAGAGGCGGCCCTGCTGGCCTTGCAGAACCACTCGCTTCTGACCGGACAGATTGCGCGGCAAATCGAGGCGAAGGACGCGAAGAAGGCGGAGGAGGCGTTCCTGGCCGGCGTGCTTCATGAGGTGGGCTGGTTGGTGAAGGTCAAGGAGACGCCTGGCCAAAGCCCTGGCTCGGTGGTCGATCGCACACTGCTGGGCGCCTATCTCCTTGGCCTGTG
>PMBY01000244.1 GCA_003153875.1 Myxococcales bacterium
GCTTTGGAACAATGGCCAAGGTGATTACATCAATCGCTATGGGCCCGATGGGGAGTTGTGGCCGACAACCGTCACCATCACAGCCCATTCTTGCGGCACGGTCGGCAGCGAGCTTGTGAATGCGAATGGCGACGCTCTGCCTTGCACCTCCATGTACGGCTTGACCGACTGTGATAGGTACGCGGCCGCGGGCTACACGATGCTCAATTGCTACCAGAACGAACAGAACTGGACCGCGACCTTTCTGACCAGGAAGGTCGACGGCAATCCCCTTTTCTTCCCGGTCGACGACGATCTCTTCACCCCGCTGATGGAACGCAGCTACGCGACGATTCCACCCAACTACGACCCGATTGGGAACTGGCCGCATGACGTGGACGCCAACGGAAGCGATCGGATGCACAATTTCGGTTTCACCAGCGAAGTTCGCTATTGGTTTCGCTTTGACCAGCGCAATTCCTACCGCCTGGATTTTCTCGGCAACGATGACGTCTGGGTCTTCATCAACAGAAAGTTGGCGGTTGATCTGGGCGGCGTCCATGCGCCGGTGGACGGCTCGGTCATGCTTGACGCCGCGACCGCAACCAGCCTTGGCCTCGCCGACGGCAATGTCTACGAAATCGCAGTATTCCAAACTCAGCGTCAGACCACCGGGTCTTCGTACAAGCTGACTCTCAGCGGCTTCAATGCGGCTCCTAGCAATTGCACATCCAAGTGCGGCGATGGAATCGTAGCGCTCGGGGAAGACTGCGACGACGGCGTAAACACAGGCGCATACGGCCAGTGTGGCCCGGGTTGCAAGCTGGGTGGTTACTGCGGCGACGGGATCGTGCAGCCGAGTGAGGATTGTGACGATGGCGTCAATGACGGCCATCCCTGCCCCTCGGGGTGCCGCAACCTGGTTGCTGACTAGTGACCGCAGTGGAGCGTTGAAGGCTGAAGCGTGCAGCTTCCCGCCCAACAACAAACGCTGTTCGGGCAGCTTTGCTGGCCCGTGCAACCGATCTGGCAGGTTGCGGACGCGCAGACCATGTTCCCCTGACACGACTTCTGGCCCGTGCAACTGGCCGTGGCCGTGTTGGAGTACAGATTGATCGCGCCCACGCAAGTCCTGGCTCCCGAACAGGTCAATGCGCATGAATCGCCTGTGCAAACCAGGTCCGAGGCGCAGGCCCCATCGCCAGCACAAGTGATCTGATTCTTGGAAGCGCTGCTGGTCACCCCACCCCCACAAGAATTCTTCCCGCCGCAGTTCACGGCGCACGAGTTGCCCGCACAGTTGATCATGCCCGCGCAGGACTTGGAATCCGCGCAGGCGATGTCGCAACCGGCGGCCTTGCTGCAATCGATCCCGCCGGCGCATCCATCTGGCCCGCAGGTGATTCGGCAAGTGACCAGGGAGGGGCAGGTGACCACGGATCCGCAGGTGCCGGCCGCACTGCAATCAATCACGCACGTGCCGTCGCGGTAGATCCCGTCTCTTGCCACACACCGGTCGGCATCGGTCGGCTCGGTAGCGGCGTCGGCGCCCGTGCCGCTGGTGCTGCCGAGCGCACCCCCCGTATCCACCGAACCACCAGTGTCCCCGCCGGTACCGCCGTTCCCGGCGCCGCCGGCTGCCCCCACGCCCCCACTGCTGTCCATTGTTCTGCCGCCCACGACGCTGGCGCTGCTCCCGCCCTGGGATGTCGCCGACGTTCCCGCCTGCCCAGCGCCTCCAACCTGCGCGCCACCCGCCGCTACGCCACCAGTCTCAGTTCTCCCAGCTATGTCACCGCCCGTGGCCGAAACCTCCACCGTCGTGAGCCCTGAATGGTCGACCAAACACGCAGGCCCCGCGCTCGCCAGCACGGCCGCGAAGAGCCAGTGACGCAGACGTGACATCGGGAAGCCACTTTACCCGAAAGCTGAAGAAAAGTGACGAGGCATCCCGGTACCTTTCGCTCGCCGGACTCGCCCTATCGGCTGACCAGCCGCGCTGAGGCGACAAGCGCGGCGTGCGGCGGCACGCACCTTTTCGCGGCCCTGTCCGACAAGAAGGGTATGCCCGTCGTGCTGTTTTTTGCGTGCCTCGTGGCCGCGGGATTACCCTGCACAGATGTCCGCTCATCGCCGCCTCCGGCTTCCCCTTGCGGGGCTGCTGACGCTTGCGGCTTGCTTGGCGCTGGCATGGTTGGCGGCGTATCGGGGCGCGGCTGCCCAGGGGCCAAAGCCGGCCGGACGACTGCGGATAGACTTCCTGGACGTGGGCCAAGGCGATGCCGCGCTGGTCACCTCGCCGGCTGGCAAGACGGTGCTCATCGACGGTGGCCTGCCGGAAGCCGGGGACACCGTGGTCGCGTTTCTGGATGGGCACGGGATCGGCATGCTGGACTTGGTGTTTCTCACCCACCGTCATGCGGATCACCTGGGTGGCCTGCGCGCGGTCGTCGACAAGCATGGCGCGCGCATGTTCATGGACGCGCCCTATCCACACGAGATCCAGGAATACCAACGACTGCTGGCCCTGCTCGACAGGCAGCACGTGCCGGTTCGTCAGGCGATACGCGGGCGCAACATCGACCTGGGCGAGGGCGCGCGGCTGACCCTGCTGGGCCCGCCCGAGCCGCCCCTCACCGACACACGGTCGGACGTCAACGCCAACAGCGTGGTGTCACGGATCGATTTTGGCAAGTTCGGTGTTCTCTTCGCTGCCGATGCCGAGGCGCAGACCGAGCGATGGCTGCTCGACAACCAAAGCAACCTTCGCGCCGCGGTTCTGAAAGTGGCCCACCACGGCAGCCGGTACGCGTCGACACCCAAGTTTTTGCAGGCGGTGCAGCCCCTGGTCGCGGTGGTGAGTGTCGGCGCGGGCAACGAATACCACCACCCCGACCCGCAGACACTGGCCCGCCTCGAGCGCATGGGAACCCGCGTGTTCCGCACCGACCGCGACGGACCGATTGCATTGGAAAGCGACGGGGACAAGATCGAGGTGTTTGTGCAGGGGCGCAAGGAGGTCTTTCAGGTGCCATGACAGCGACGGAAAACATCGTATTCATCGACGAAGTGGAGGACCGGGTAGCGCGGTTGGTACTCGGCGAAGAAGTATTCCATTTGCCGCGCGGGCTGCTGCCGGCGGACGCGCGCGAGGGCCAGTGGCTGCGCATCTCGGCGGCGCTGGCGCCGGCCCCGCCCGACGACAGCGCGGCTTTGCGCAAGCGTCTGGGCGAAGGCGATCCTGGCGGCGATATCAATCTTTGATGGGAACCCTCAAAGGGTTCCCATGCCCTCCCGCGATGGTACGCCGCCGGCAAAGCCGGCGGGCTCCCCACGCGCCTCCGATGGGAAGGGTGACCGCAGGTGGCCCCTACCGGCGGGTCGCCCCTACCGGCGCGGGCCGATGGGCAGGACGGTGCGGCCGAAGCTTTCGTTCAGCACCTGAGCAATGCCCAGGTACATGGCGGACAGGCCGGTGAAGAGGCCTTCCCAACCCGCGACGCGCGTGAAGCCTTCGTTGCCGCTGAGGTCGCCGGCGGCCAGCAGCCAAAACAGGATGGTGAGCGAGCCGAATACAGTCATCAGCGCTTTGTTGGTGCGCAGGGTGCCGAAAAACATCAGGAAGGTGAAACAGCCCCACAGCAGCAGGTAGGCGCCCACCGATGCTTTGTCCGGGGCCGCGGCCCAACCCATCTTGGGCAGCAGCAACATGGTCGCCAGGCTGATCCAGAACAGGCCGTACGACGTGAAGGCCAGTGTGCCAAAGGTGTTGCGCTTCTTCCACTCCATCACGCCTGCGATGACCTGACCCAGCCCCCCGTAGCACAGCCCCATGGCCAAGATCATGCTGGACAGCGGGATAAGCCCGGCGTTGTGCAGGTTCAGCAAAACGGTGGTCATACCGAATCCCATCAGGCCCAAAGGCGCAGGATTGGCGGTGGTGTCTTTGATGATGGTCTCGGTGCTATCCATGGCTGATCCTCACTGCGTCGCCGCACGCCTGGGGCTGATCCTGCTTTGCCCGCTGTCCGCCGAGTCGATCCGTCCAACCTCGCTGGCGTCCAGCATCGTGCCCTTACCCTACAGCTCGGTCAAGGCCACTCTCGGATCCTGGGCCGGGGGACGGGGCCGGGACGGAGACGGAGGCGGCGGCGGAGTGTACTCATTCGGCCCGCGAGAACAAGACAGGGGTACCACGGTCCCCACCGGGTTGGAAAGATCCACAGCTACCGCCTCGAAGGCTTCCTTGCACTGCACTCCGAACCCACCCGCATCACGGATGCACGGCCACACCGTCGCCAGCCGCGTGTGATTCGATCAGTTCCAGCAACTCGGCCACCTGGAACGGCTTGTGGATACAAGCCACGCCCGGGCTCTCCAGGAATCGCCGCGCCTCCGGCGAGCAAGCCCCACCGGTGATGAAGATGAACCGCTGGGCCAGCTCGGGCCAGCGCTGCCTGACCGTCTCGTACAGTTCGGAACCCGACATCTCGGGCATCTGCAGGTCGCACAACACCACGTCGAAGGCGCGATCCTGGCCGAAAATGCGCAGCGCCTCCTTGGCTCCCAGCGTGGTTTCCACGTCATGGTGGCTGAGCAACATGCGGCGGTACGCCTTGAGCAACAGCGCCTCGTCGTCCACGGCCAGCAGGCGCCGACGCTGCACCGCCTTGTGCGAGGGCACGGTCTTGGGTCGCGTCACCGCGCCCGCGCCCGCAGCGGGCAGCCGCACGCGAAACAGAGCCCCGCGGCCCGGTACGCTCTCCACGGTCAACTCGCCGCCCGCGGAGGACACGATGTCGCGCGAGATGGACAGCCCCAGTCCGGTACCCACGCCCGGCGGCTTGGTGGTGAAGAACGACTCGAAGATGCGCGGCAGAACCTCGACCGGGATGCCCGGGCCGTTGTCTTCCACCTCGATCACCACGTGGTCTCCATCGTCGTAGCTGCGCACATAGAGCCGGTTGCGCTTGGGATTCCCTGCGGCCAGGGCGTGCGCGGCATTCATGATCAGGTTGAGAAACACCTGCCCGAGCCGGGCGGCGCTGGCGCGCACCCCCCTGGTCGCACGCAGATCTCTTTCCACCTGTGCGCGGTAGCGGAGTTCGCTACGCAACATGCTGAGCGCCGAATCGACAGCGGAGTTCGCGTCGGTCAGCAGAGTGGCGTCCTCGTCCAGGCGCGAGAAGGCGCGCAAGTCGCGCACGATGCGATGGATGCGGGCCATGCCCTCTTTCGACTCCTGCACGATGTTCATGGCCTCGAAGCGGAAGTCGCTCGACCCCGGTTTGGGCGCGCCCTTGAGATCAGACTTCGCCTTGCCGTCCGATGATTGCAAGAGTTCGGCAAGCGCCTCTAGGTTGGCCAGCACGAACGACGCCGGGTTGTTGATCTCGTGAGCCACCCCGGCGGCCAGCATGCCGATGGAGGCCAGCTTCTCCGACTGCAAGCGCCTCACCTCGCG
Organism: Myxococcales bacterium; assembly: GCA_003153875.1. Next base: position 5,444 of record PMBY01000244.1, read on the forward strand.
GTCGCGATCTTCAGTTACATCGCGCACGTAGAGCAGAACCCGCCGCCCCGACGCGGGATAGGCACGACCCTCAAACTGGCGCCCCCGCAGGGAAAAAGTCCTGTTCAGTGTTACGTTGGCCTTGGCGGCGTCGCGAGCCAGGACAGCCAGCCTCTCGCGCATGGCCGGATCCGTCCCCGACTCGGCGGGGCTTCCGGAAAACAGGCGTTCGCCCGACGCCAGGCGAGCGGTGTCCGACTGGCCTCGCATGCGACGGAGGGCGTTGTTCTCGATCTGCACACGACCTGATGCATCGAGGAGCAGGAGGCCATCCTCGATGACGTTGAAGGTGTCGCGAAGCGCGTCGCGTTCGGCACGCAACTCACCCGCCAGCTCCTCCAGTTGGTGGGTCCGTTCCACGACCTTGCCCGCCAGCTCGATGTTGTGGCGACGAACCTCATCAGCGAGCGCTTTCGAGTGCAGAACCGATCCCACGCGCGCCAGCAACTCCAGCGGCTCGATGGGCTGTACGATGAAATCCGCGGCGCCCAAGTCCAACCCACGCAAGCGGTTTTCCACGGGGCTCTGCGCAGTCGCCAGAAGAACGACGGGGACAGCCGCCGTCTTGTCATTGGCGCGAATGCGCCGACACAACTCGAATCCGTCCATTCCCTGGATGCTGGTGCGCGCCAGTACCAGGTCCACGCCGCCTTCTTCCACCAAGCGCAAAGCCACGACCCCGTCAGGTGCCTCCACCAGCTTGTGCGAACTCAGCGATCTGATCGCGTCCTGGACCGCGGCGCGGTTCTCACTGTCGTCGACAACTACAAGAATGCACGCCATCGTCCGTCCTATCCCCTACGCCCCGCCCTCAGATTCGATCCAGCCTGGACGCGTGGAAGATGCAGGAATCCCCAAGCGCGATCTGCGATACCGCCGCGCTGGTCCGGAGGCTGCACCTGATCGGTTGCTCATGGAGCGGTTCGACTGGCATTATCCGCCGGCACCCCACACCATTTCAAGTTCGCTGCGATGATGTGGGTCAGCGTGGGGTGCAGTAGGCAGACGCAACCGCAACCTGACAAGCGTTGTATAGTCCCGCCTGCGATGTACTCGGCTCGGGCGGTGGCAGCCGTTCTCGGCATGAGCGTGGCCCGTCTGCGCTCGTACCTGCGTGCAGGCATCGTCACCCCGACCCGCAACCAGAAGGGCGAGATGCGCTTCTCATTCGATGATCTGGTTCTTCTGCGCAAAGCCGAAGGCCTGGTCGAGCAGCGCATCCCGGCTCGCCGTGTGCGCGACGCCATCAAGAAAATACGCGACGGCCTTCCCGCCGGCGCCTCGGTCCAACGGATCGCGCTGTCCGGGGAAGGACAGCGCGTGATAGCAGACGACGGACATCGCCGCTGGCACCCGGAATCGGGCCAGACCATGTTCGACTTCAAGAAGCCATCGCCTGACCAGGGCGGTGGCACGGTAACCTCGCTGGCAAACGCACGCGCGAGCGCAAACCCCGTCGTGGACCAAGAGTCGCCGCTCACCGCGCGCGACCTCTACAAACGCGGTTGCTTGCTGGAAACCACGTCACCCGAAGAAGCCTGTGATGCCTACCGGGCGGCGCTGGAACTGGAGCCCGAGTTCGCGGACGCCCATGTGAACCTGGGCCGCCTGCTGCACGAGGTGGGCGACGTCTACGCAGCCTTGGTGCACTATCGGGCGGCGCTCTCGCTGCGCCCGGGCGACACCACCGCGGCCTTCAACGTCGGAGTGGCCCTGGAGGACCTGGGCGCTACCGTCGACGCCATCACCGCCTATCGACGCGCGCTGGAATGCGAGCCGCGCAACCCCGACGCGCACTACAATCTGGCGCGCCTCCTGGA
>PMBY01000454.1 GCA_003153875.1 Myxococcales bacterium
GGCGCCGTGCTCGCAGATCTGTCGCTCGGGCTTCGTGAGGGAGAATTTGTTTCGCTGCTGGGGCCGAGCGGCTCAGGCAAGAGCACGGTGCTGCGCCTGCTGGCCGGGCTGGAGATCCCACAACGTGGACATATCCGGCATCGTGGAAAAACAGTGACCGGCCCGGGGATCGATCGGGGCGTGGTGTTTCAGGACTACTCGCTCTTTCCCTGGATGACCCTGACCGAGAATGTGGTCCTGGCCATCGGCAAGGCGCACCCGCAGCTAGACCGCAAACAGCGGCGCGANNGGCGGAATGTGCCAGCGCGGGGCGATTGCTCGGGCGCTGGCCATGGGCGCGCCGGTGCTGTTGATGGACGAGCCCTTTGGCGCGCTCGATCCGGTCAACCGAACCCGCCTGCAGGATCTCTTGCTGGAGGTGTGGAATTCCAGCCGGCCCGCCCGCACCATCGTGTTCGTCACCCACGACGTGGACGAGGCCATTCTTCTCGCCGATCGAGTGGTGGTGCTCGGGGCATGCCCAGGGCGAATCATCGCGGATCTGGATGTCCCTATTCCCAGGCCGCGTCCTCGACGGCAAACCTATCTGCGGCCCGAGTTTCAGGGCTTGCGCAAGGCAGTCACTGAACACTTGCAGGGCGACATGTTGCAGCGGCTGTCGGCCGCAGACACGATGGCGGAGGCCGAGGGAATATGAGCGAGGTCAGGGCAAGTAGCGTGGCCTCGTTGGCTTTCGCGGATCTGCCGGCGGCTGCCGCGCGACCGACGCAGACAACGCGTCGGCTGACCGCGCGCCTGTCGGGCAAGGAAGGCTGGTGTTTGCTAGTCGGCCTGCTGCTCCTCTGGCAGCTCGTGGCCTGGGTGGTGCCGGCGCGCAACAGATTCCTGTTTCCCTCGCCGTTGCTCACGGTCCAGGCGCTGTGGGCTTCTTTGCCCGAACTGGGCAAGGGGACGCTGTCGTCGTTCATCATCTTGATTCCAGGCTACGCCGCAGCGGTCGTGGCGGGCGTGGTGCTGGGCATTCTGGCAGGAACCACGCGTTGGCTGGAGCGATTGACGGTGCCGTTCACGCGGGTGGTGGCTCCGGTGCCGCCAACCGTGTACGTGCCCTACGCCATTGCGCTTTTGCCTGGGTTTCGCAGCGCCGCGATTGCAGTGGTGTTCATTGGAGCGTTCTGGCCCATCTTCGTCAACGCCACGGCTGGGGCCGTGTCGGTGCCGCAGCGTCTGCGCGACAATGCGCGCGTGCTGGGACTGGGCAAGGCCGAGTATCTGCGCCGGGTGGTGTTTCCATCGTCGCTGACCCACATCTTTTCCGGGATGTCAGTCGGCCTGGCCATGTCCTTCATCATGCTCACTGTGGCCGAGCTGTTCGGTGCCAACGCGGGCCTTGGCCGCTTCGTGCAGTTCTACGCCGACTTCGCCGACTACCCGCGCATGGTGGCCGGCATTTTGTTCACTGGCGCGGTGACCTTCGTTTGCATGCGCGCGCTCGACCGGGTCAAGCGCCGCGCTCTGTTCTGGCAAAGGTAGATTGCATGTCACAGGAAGAAGCTTCCCTGCTGATTCGCCTGTCCGACGCCGTGCTGGCCATGGACGAGACTGAGACGGTCCGACTCTCGCAAGAACTGCTGGTGCAGAAGATCGATCCCGGGCGTGGCATCGAGGCGGGTCTGGTGGACGGCATGCGCCGGGCGGGCGACCTGTTCGAGCGCGAGGAGTATTTCATTCCCGAGTTGCTCATCTGCTCGGACGCCATGTATGCGGGCCTGCGCGTGTTGCAGCCGCATTTGCCAAGCGGGGCAGCGGAGCGCAAGAAGGGCATTGTGGTTATCGGCGTGGTGGAAGGCGACACGCACGACATCGGCAAGAACCTGGTGAGGATCATGCTGGAAACCGCCGGTTTTGAGGTGCTGGACCTGGGCCGCGACGTGCCCCCTGCAACCTTCGTGGAACGGGCCGAGTCCGCAGGCGCGCACATCATCGGTTTGTCCACTCTTATGACCACCACCATGGGCGCCATGTCCGAGGTGATTCGGCTGCTCGACGAAAAGCAGGCACGTTCGCGCATCAAAGTGATGGTGGGTGGCGGTCCAGTCTCGCAGCAGTTTGCCAATCGCATCGGCGCGGACGGCTACGCGGCCAACGCCTCGGGCGCGGTGGCCGTGGCCAAGCGCCTGCGTCAGACGCCAGCCGAGTCGAGAGTGCCGTGACGCCAATCGAGCGTTTCGCGGCACTGGCTGCGGGCGGTCGCCTGGATCGGCTGCCCTGCGTGCCCATTGTGGGCAATACGGCCGCCAGGGTGATCGGCGTGCGCACGGCCGAAATTCGCCGCTCAGGTGAATTGCTGGCGTGTGCCCACACGGCGGCGTATCGCCGTTTCGGCTACGACGTGATTCGCGTGTTCACGGATCTGTACGTGCAAGCGGAGGCCATGGGCGCCAAGGTGCGTGTGCCCGAGGACGAGACGGCGTATCTGCACGAACCTGCCGTGGTCGACACGCACGACGTAGATCGTCTGAGACCGGTGGATCCAGGCAAGGATGGCTGCCTGCCCGCGCATCGCGAGGCAGTGGCCCGCGTGGTGGACGACCTGGGTGGCGAGGTCGTGGTTACGGCTGCGGTGACAGGGCCTTTCACCAATGCTTCGTTTCTGGTGGGGGCCGAGACGTTGGCGCGGCTGGCTTTGCGCGAGCCCGCAGTGGTGCGACATCTGTGCGAGATTTCCCTGGAGTCAGCGTTGCGTTGGGCGGACGCCATCATGGATGCGGGCGCCTCGCCGAGCATCACCGATCCAATGCTGTCGTCCACGGTGGTTAGTCCGCGCCAGTTTCGCGAATTCGGATTGCCCTTCTTGGAACGGTTGGTGGCGCACATTCGCGGACGAGAGAAGTCGGTCACTCTACATATCTGTGGCAAGACGCGGCCAGTTTGGACGCTGATGGCTGACACCGGCGCTGACTGTCTGTCCATCGACAACGAGGCCAGCCTGAGCGAGGCGAAAGCCGCAGTTGGAAAACGAGTCCGGTTGATGGGCAACGTGCCACCCGTGGCCGTGCTGTTTGAAAGCGATCCCGCTGGCGTGCGCGAGGCGGTGCGCACCTGCGTGCGCGAGGGCGCCGACAATCCGCGCGGGTTCATCGTGGCTTCAGGTTGCAGCCTGCCCACGGAAACCCCGTTTGCCAACATCGACGCCATGGTACGCGCCGTGGACGAAATCGGCTGGCCGCCACATGTGACCGGGGCCAGCGCATGAGTCCACTGGCGCCGCGCGAGCGTCTGCTGGGCGTTCTCGGCAAGAAACTGGTGGATCGGCCGCCGGTGATCTGCACGGGCGGAATGATGAATGCCGCCATTGTCGAGGTGATGCAGAAGACCGGACTCACGCTGCCCGAGGCACACTTTTCTGGCGCGAAGATGGCCGCACTGGCCGAGGCAGTGAGCGAGCACACCGGGTTCGAGAACATTGGCGTCCCCTTCTGTATGACCGTGGAAGCCGAACTATTCGGCAGCAGGATCGATCACGGCACGCTGGCCTGCGAGCCAAAGATTCAGACTGAGGCTTTCACGTCGCTGACCAAGGTTGCAATTGCGCCTGGCGCGGCACGGGGAGGGCGCGCAATGGTGGTGGCCGAGGCGGTAGAGCGGCTGAGCCGAAAGCGTCCCGACTTTCCCGTGGTGGCAACCCTGACTGGCCCCGTGAGTGTGGCGGCGTCGATCGTGAATCCGGTGACGTTTCTCAAGGAGCTGCGCACTCGGCGCGAGGACGCCCACCGCGTGTTGGGCCAGGTCACGGCGGTGCTGGCCGAATACGCGGGCGCGCTGGTCGCGGCCGGCGCAACCGTCATTGCCGTGGGCGATCCGACGGCCACCGTCGAGATTCTGGGTCCCCAGCTATTCCAGGAATATGCGGTTCATCACCTGAATGACCTGATCGGCGCGATTCACGCACTGGCCACGCCAGTGATCGTGCACATTTGCGGAAAACTGGGCAACGGCACGCGCCTTCTACCGGGACTGGCCAGCGACGCCATCAGCGTGGACGCCATGGTCAGCCTCAAGGGACTGAAGGCCGACGCGCCCGCGCTGGTCACCATGGGCAACCTGAGCACTTACCTTCTTCAATGGGGAGCGCCCGACAAGATAGCCGAGCGGGCGGCTGAGTTGGTGCGCGACGGGGTGGACATCATCGCGCCTGCCTGCGGGCTGTCCACGTCAACGACCTTGGCCAGCATCACGGCCATGACCCGTGCGGTGAAAGACAGTCCCTCATGAGTGCCAGCGTCGAAGTTCGCTTCCTTCCCGGGCCGTTCATCGCGGATGTGGAGCCGGGCAGCACGCTCTTGGCGGCGGCCCGCAAGGCCCGCGCTCCACTGGAGGCACCCTGCGACGGCGCCGGTATCTGCGGCAAATGTATTGTGCGGCTTGACCCCGAGGCGTTGACCGCGTTGGAACCTGGCGTGGACGTACATGGGGGCAACGGGCAGGGCGCGCTGGTTCTGGCCTGCGATGCGCGGGTGCGTGGCGATATTGCGGCCACCATTCCCGATCGCGGCGACAAGAACCTGGCGATTGTGGACCACGGATTGGCCACGGCGCGGTCCCTGGCGCCGCACATCGCTGTGGTGCACGCATCCGACGGGTGCACAGTGTGGGCAGATCAGGAACTGGTCGCTTCGCTGCCGAGCACGGTGGCCAATCTCGGGATCGCTGTCGACATCGGGACAACCACGCTGGTGGTTGCGCTGGTCGACCTGCAATCGGGCGACGAACTGGCTGTGGCTTCGGCACTGAATCCACAAACTGCCTATGGGCACGATGTCTTGTCGCGGATTCACTTTGCGGCCGAGCCAGACGGGCTATCGACCATGCAACGGGCGCTGGTCGATGGCCTCAATATCCTGATTAGGCAGGTCTGCCAGCGGGCTGGTGTCGCCACCGGCCACATCCACGAGGCGGTATTGGGCGGCAACACCTGCATGTTGCACATCGCCGCTGCGGTTGATCCAGCACCGCTGGGGCGCTCGCCCTATCGGCCGTCGCTGACCGGGGGCTGCCACCTGCGCGCGGCGGAGCTGCGACTCGGTATCGCGGCGCACGGGCTGGTCTATCTGCCGCCCGTCGTGTCGGGCTTTGTCGGCGCGGACATCACCGCCGGGATCCTGGCCACCGATCTGCATCGATCGCGACAGACGGCCCTGTTGCTCGACATCGGCACCAATGGCGAAATGGTGCTGGCCCATGCTGGCGAGCTATGGGCCACGTCCACGGCTGCGGGCCCGGCCTTCGAGGGCGTGAACATCGCGTGCGGGATGCGCGCCGCACTTGGAGCCGTCGATGCGGTGACAGCAAACGACAACCGCTGGACGTTGCACACCATCGGCGATGCTCAGGCCATCGGGATCTGCGGCAGCGGACTCGTCGACCTGGTGAGCTGCCTGGTGAAGAATGGCGCCATCGGCAAGAACGGCCGTTTTGAAACGAAAGCAGCGCCCCCGGTGGGAAATTGGGACGAAAGTGAGGGCCGCTGTTTGCTGCGACTATCGAACGAGGTGGTGTTGACCCAGAAAGATGTTCGTCAGGTGCAGCTGGCCAAGGCCGCGATTCGGGCTGGACTGGACGCGCTTCTGGCAGAGGCGAAAGTGCGCAGAGAGGATGTTGAGCGCGTGCTGGTTGCGGGCTCTTTCGGCTATCACCTGCGACCGGACAGTCTGGCGGGAAGCGGCCTTCTGCCGGCGTCACTGGCTGCCAAGATGGAGGCCGTGGGCAACACCTGCAAGGCCGGCGCGATCACCTTGCTCACCAATGATGACACACGCCGCGAGCTAAAGACGGCGGCGGGGCGGGTACGCAGCATCGAACTGGCCCACGATTGCGCCTTTGGTCGGCGGTTCGTGGAGCAGATGGCATTTGGAGACGCCTGAACATGACCAAAGCCGAAAAGAAGAAGTCCGCACGAAATGCTGTCGCTGCAAAGCGGGCGCACACCTGCACTGACTGCTTTGCGCTCAACTGCTACCGCCGCGACAAGAAGGCGCCAAACTTCTGCTTGACCGACCAGGCCGTGGCATCCGAGGTCGAGAGCACGACGGCGCTATACGCAGGGGACAAGAGCGACGGCCAGATCGCGCGGGCGGCAGCGGAAATCGAGGGCCGCTATTACGGCAAGCTGACTCGGGTCGAGGAAATCGTGGCGTTTGCGCGGAGGATCGACGCCCGACGCATCGGCATTGCGACCTGCATCGGCCTGGTCGAGGAGGCGCGCGTGTTCACCCGCGTGCTGGAAGCCAAGGGCTTCACGTGGCACAGCGTTCTGTGCAAGGTCGGGTCAGTGGACAAGACCGCCATCGGTATTCCCGACGAATTGAAGATCCTGCGCGGCAGTCACGAGGCCATCTGCAATCCCATCTTGCAAGCCCGACTGCTCAATGCTCAGAAAACCCAATTGAACGTCATTGTCGGACTGTGCGTGGGTCACGATGCCTTGTTCACTCGGCACTCGCACGCGCCGGTGACCACGCTCATTACCAAGGATCGCGTGCTGGGTCACAATCCGGCGGCTGCGCTTTACACCAGCAATTTCTATTACAAGCGCCTCTTCGACAACAAGGAGTTGTAGATGTCCGAGAAACGCTATTGGGACGAGACGATCGAGACCCTGCCGCGCCCGCGGCTCATCGAGTATCAGATCGGGCAGTTACGCAAACATCTGGAACTGGCCTGGGTGCAGTCGCCCTTTTACCGGCAGGCGTTCACCGCAGCCGGAGTGAAACCGTCGGACCTACGGCGCCTGGAGGATTTGCAGCGTTTCCCCTTCATCGACAAGGCCATTGAGCGCGATCGTCAAGTGGCGCGACCGTTTCTGGGAGACTTGACAGCCGTGGCCGAAGAGGAGGTGGTTTTCGTGGCCGCATCCAGCGGGTCCACGGGCGTGCCGACGCTCAGCCCGTTCACCAAGGAAGACTTCGACGAGTTCCAGGATGTGCAGGCGCGTCTGTTCTGGGGTACTGGCATGCGGCCGCACGATCGCTACGTGCACGCGCTGAATTTCACGCTCTTTGTCGGCGGTCCTGACGTCATCGGCGCGCAGAAGCTGGGCGCGCTGTGCATTTGGGCGGGTTCGATTCCCTCGGAGCGACTGCTCTTCATCATGAAGAGCTTTCAGCCCACCACCACCTGGACCACGCCGTCGTACGCCTGGTATCTGGGCGAGACAGCCAAGCAGCAAGGCATCGATCCGGCGCGGGATCTGGGGATCCGGCGGATCATCGTGGCGGGCGAGCCAGGCGGCTCCATTCCCGCCACCCGCGCCGCTATCGAGACCCTGTGGAACGCCCAGCTCTACGACTTCTACGGTATCTCCGACATCTTCGGGGCATGCGCGGGCATGTGCTCCGCACGCGACGGCTTGCATCTGCCCGAGGACCACATTCTGATCGAGGTGGTCGACCCGGCGAGCGGTGAACCGGTTCAGGGCGACACGCCGGGCGAGATGGTACTGACGACCTTGCGCAAGCGCGCGCGGCCCATGATCCGGTTCCGCACCGGCGACATCATCCAGCGCTATCCAGAGGGTTGCTCGTGCGGCCGCACCCATGTGCGCTTCAAAGTGCTGGGCCGGCGCGACGACATGTTCATCGTTTCGGGCGTGAACGTATTCCCCAGCGACATCGAATACGTCGCCCGCAATGTGCCAGGGTTGACCGGCGAGTACCGGGTGGTGGTCTACACCGAGAACCATTTGACCCGATTTGACGTGGAGGTAGAGCGCAGTGGAGATTTTCAGGGTGCCGATGAGGACGTGGCCGACGAGGTGAAGAAGCAGATTGCGACCCGACTGGGCGTGCGGCCGCGCCAGGTGAAGGTGTTGGCCGCAGGTGCCCTGCCCCGCGCCACCCACAAGGCCAAGCGCCTGCTGGACCTGCGCGGAAACGAGACAACGTCGTCTCGCGGAGAGAACATCTAGGTGATCGAGGTGCGCTGGCACGGCCGCGGTGGGCAGGGAGCATTCACGGCGGCCCGTCTACTGGGCGCGGCCGCCTTGTGCGATGGAACGTTTGCATTGGCATTCCCGTCCTTCGGCCCCGAGCGAAGAGGCGCGCCGATCTTGGCCTTCACCCGCATTGATGACCGACGAATCGTGGATCGCAGTGCCCTGCGATTTTGCGACTTTGCGGTTGTGCTCGACGAGACTTTGATGGGGCCACATGCGGCAGACGGCATCCGTCAGGGAGGCGCTCTGCTGGTCAACTCCGCTCGTCCTCCGGTGGAGTGGGCAAGCCTCGGTGTGCGCGTACTGACAGTGGATGCAGGTGCGGTCGCGCGCGCGGTGCTGGGCCGGGCCATTGTCAACACCGGCATGATTGGGGCATTGCTGGCAGCCTCGGGCATTGTGTCTCTGGAGGCTGGTCTGCGCGCTGTCCAGTCCGAGATGCGGCCGGCGCTGGCCGAGAAGAATGCGGAGGTCTTGCGGCGGTGTCACGACCTGATGAAGGAACAACTGGGTGGCTAGTCCATTTGTCAGGCCCTATGTGCGGCCCCGATCGCCGGAGGATTATCCCACTGGCCCGTGTTTCACGGCGGGCCATCTGGTGGAGACCAACGCCTCCTGGCGCAGCGAGCGGCCTGTGCTCAGCGTCGAGCGCTGCACCGGGTGCCTGCGTTGCTACCTGGCCTGCCCAGACGGCGCCGTGCTGCGCGCAGGGGCGGCAGTGCGGATCGACTACGACTTCTGCAAAGGCTGTGGGATCTGCGCGCTTGAGTGCAAGGCGCAGGCCATTTTGATGATTCCCGAGGAGAACAAACATGTCCGTTGAAGCAACCGCACGACAGCCCCAGCCCCTTTTCATGTCGGGCAACGAGGCGGTGGCCTGGGGCGCGCGGCTGGCCCGGCCCCATGTCATCGCCGCCTATCCCATCACGCCGCAGACCGTGGTCATTGAACGTCTGTCCGAATGGGTGGCTGAAGGCAAGCTGGATACTGAGTTCCTGCACGTCGAATCGGAACACTCGGCGCTTTCTGCCTGCATGGGTGCCAGCGCGCTCGGGGCGCGCAGCTTCACCGCCACGTCGTCGCAGGGCTTGCTGTACATGGCGGAGTGTCTGCAATACGCCAGCGGCGGGCGCTTTCCTATCGTGATGATGAACGCCAACCGGGCGCTGGCCCTCCCCTGGAACATCTACGGCGACCAGCAGGATTCGCTGACCGTGCTGTCGAGCGGCTGGATCCAGATCTACATCGAGGATGCCCAGGAGGCGCTGGACATGACCATCCAGGGCTTTGCCATTGCCGAGCACGCCGAGGTGCTGACGCCAGTGATGCTGAATCTCGACGGCTTTGTGCTGACCCACACCTACGAGCCGGTGAATGTTCCCGCACAGGCAGACGTTGATGCGTTCCTGCCGCCGTTTCGCACGCCCAGCAAAATGAGTCTTGAATCACCCACGAGCATGGGTTTCACCGCTGGGCCTGCCCACTACACCGAGTTCAAGGTGCAACAACACCGGGCCATCCTGCGTGCCGAGCGGGTTGCGAGCGAGGTGGACCAGGAGTTTGGGCGTCGTTTTGGCCGCAGCTACGGCGGCGCGGTGGTGCCCTATCGCTGCGACGGCGCGGACGTGGTGCTGATCACCCTGGGCAGTGTGGCCGGAATTGTGCGCGAGACCGTGGACAGGCTGCGGGCTCGGGGCGTGGCTGCCGGCATGCTCAAATTGCGCTTCATGCGACCTTTCCCTGAACGCGAAATCGTGCAGGCACTTTCCACCGCGCGTTCTGTCGGCGTGCTGGAAAAGGATGTGTCGTTCGGACATCAGGGCGCCGTGTTCTCTGAAGTTTCGTCCGCGCTGGCGGGATCGGCGGCTCGGCCGGAGCTGCTCAATTTCGTGGCGGGCCTCGGGGGACGGGACATTTCTCGCAATGATGTCGAACAGATGTTCGACCAACTCCAAGGCGTCACGGTCCAGCCAGCAGACGAGCGGGTTCGTTTCGTTGGAGTCAATAGCAATGGCTGAAGCAGCCCGGCTGAAGCTTGCGCTCTTCGACGACGAGCCGTTCCTCGGTCACAAGGCTTGTGCCGGCTGCGGCGGCAGCTTGGCCGTGCGGCTGGCGCTCAAGGTGCTGGGCGAACGCACATTCGCGGTGCTGCCGGCCGGCTGCATGTCAGCGGTGGGCTTCCTCTACCCGCAGCTGGCCTTTGGCTGCAACGCCATCATCTCGACGTTCGCAGGAACCGCATCGATGATGTCCGGGATCGCGGCGGCGGCCCGGGCACTCAAGCTGCGCGACTATCACGTGGTGGGATTCGCTGGCGACGGCGGCACAGCCGACATTGGGCTGCAGGCCCTGTCCGGCGCCATCGATCGGCACGAAAACTTCATCTATATCTGTTACGACAACGAAGCCTACATNNGCGCCCGCACCACCACCAGCCCGGTCCGTCCGCATGCGGCGGGTGCGCGCAGCCGTAAGAAGGACATCTTTGAAATCGTGGCCGCGCATGGCATCGACTATGCGGCCACGGCCAGCGTGGCCCACGCGCACGACTACATTCGCAAGGTCGAGCGGGCGCGCACGACGGTCGGCACGTCTTTCTTGCACGTGCTTGCGCCCTGCCCGACCGGCTGGGGCATCGAGACATCGGAAACGCTGGAGGTGGCGCGCGGAGCGGTCGACTGTGGCGTATGGATTCTGGCCGAGTACGAAGCCGGCCACTATCGCATCAACAAGACGCCTCGCCGGTTCAAGCCGGTGGCGGATCACCTGGCCACGCAGAAGCGCTTCGCCCATCTCGGAAAGGCGGACATGGCCGCCATCGAAAAGGAGCGTGACAGTCGCTGGGCGCGGATGCGGCGACTGAGCGGCGAGAGGTGACCGTAGTCTGCGTTGTGGACGACGTCGCTTCTTTCCAGGATTATCGAAAAAAGTCGTGACTATTGTCGATAATCCTGGAAACTTGGTTTATGCGCTACCTGAAGGGATCCGTCGAGGAAACCCTGAGCACCGAGCGGAAGATGGCCTTCGTGTGCGGTCCACGGCAGGTGGGCAAGACCACGGTCGCCCGGGGACTTCTGGCCAAGGCCGACAAGGGCTATTTCAACTGGGATGTCGACGGGCACCGCCGGACGATCTTGCGCGATCCCGATCAATTCTGGGCGACGGGTTTCGACCTAGGCGAAGAGAGGACGCGCATCGTCCTGGATGAGATCCACAAGTACCCACGATGGAAACGCTTCCTCAAGGGCCTGTTCGACGCCCATCGAGACTCGCTCGAAGTCCTGGTGACCGGAAGCGGCCGGCTCGATGTATACCAGAAGGGCGGCGACTCGCTGCTCGGGCGCTACGATCTCTTCCACCTGCATCCGTTCACGCTGGGCGAATTGCTGGCGCAAGGAAATCAGACCGTGCTGTCACCCAGCGAGCTCGGGCAGCGCATCGAGGCTCCCGGCGTCGTGGAGGGGGCCGCCGAGGGGCTCGATCTCATCGAGCGGTTCACGGGATTTCCTGAGCCGCTCTTCGCGGCGCAGGAACGGCGCATGCAGCGTTGGCGCCGCAGCCGACGCCAGCTTGTGTTGCGCGAAGATCTGCGGGATCTGTCGCGCATCCGCGATCTCGGGCTGGTCGACCAGTTGGTCACGCTACTGCCCGAACGGATCGGCAGTCCGTTGTCCATCAATGCCCTGCGCGAGGATCTGCAGGTGGCCTTTGACACCGTGAAGGGATGGCTGGCGACCCTGGAGCGGCTCTACTTCCTCTTCGAGTTGCGTCCCTTTTCGGGCAGGTTGGCCCGCACCCTCCGGCGCGAAGGGAAGGTCTATCTATTCGACCACACCGAGATCGAAGATCCGGGGGCGCGCTTTGAGAACATGGTCGCGCTCCACCTGCTCAAGCTAGTCGATTTCTGGAACGACCTGGGGCACGGCGACTTCGCGCTCTGGTACGTCCGCGACAAGGAGAAGCGTGAGGTCGATTTTCTGGTCACTGACCGGCGCAAGCCTTTCCTGCTGGTCGAGGCCAAGCTCTCGGACAGCCAGCCGAGCCCCGCCCTGCGCTACTTCGCCGAGCGCCTATCGCCCCGCTGGGCGATTCAGGTCGTGCGGCACGGTGACCCGCGCATGGGTTCCGTCCGCGTCCTGCCCGCCGAGCGTTTCCTGACGTGGATGTGAGCCCACGACTCGGCATCCTCTCAGCCTCCCTGGTATTGCGCGCGCCAGGGGACCAGGGCGCGCTCCATTTTTCTCAGGCCGACGTCCATCAGCTTGCCGATCACGCCGATGGAGATCATGCCGGCGATCACGAGATCGGGACGGGACATCTCGCGGCCGTCCACGATGATGTAGCCCACGCCGCGCTCGGCGGCGATCAACTCGGCGGCCACCACGCACACCCATGCGTTGCCCAGGCCGATGCGCAGGCCCGTGATGATGGTGGGCAGGGCGCCAGGCAGCACCACCCTGCGGATGAGCTTCCAGCGCGAGGTCTCAAGTATTCTTGCCACCTCCACGTAGCGATGGTCGGTGTTCCGAATGCCCTCGATGACGCCGATGATGATGGGAAAGAACGCGCCCAGAAAGATGATGTACACCTTCGACGCTTCGCCGATGCCGAACCAGAGGATGGCAAGCGGAATCCAGGCGATGGGCGGAATCGGGCGCAGGATCTGGATGACGAGATCGGTGAACCGTGCCACCGTGGTCGAGACCCCGACGGCCACCCCGAGCGCGAGACCCAGGGCTGCGGCAGCGGCAAAACCCTCGAGCACGCGCAACAAACTCGCGCCCACATGGACGGGAAGCTGGCCGGTGATGCATAGCCCCCAGAGGGTCACGGCCACAGTGCTCGGCGCGGGAAGCGCGATGACGCGAATCAGGTTGGCGCGGCAGAGCGTTTCCCATACGGTCACGATTGCGAGCGGCAGTAGGAGGTATTGGAGTAATCGGCTGGCTCGCGTGCGGGCCCTGCGACCCGGTAAAATGCGCAGCAGAAACTGGGCTGCGGCGCTTTGCGCTGGAGTCCGCGCGGGCATGCGCGCCATGGATCGCGGAACAGCCCCGGCAGAGAAATCGACCGTCATGACACCATCAGGCTCGCACCAGGCGGTCCAGGTGCGTGAAGCTCGGATGGGCGGCTTGTTCCTCTTTCCGCCGCACGTCCGGGGTTTCGTCGAGAACCTCGTCGGGCCGGATGACCCAGACCGCTGCCAGGTCCACGTCGCCTAGGCGGGCGCGCACCTCCGAGTAGTGCTTCTGAAACACCGGCCCGCTCACGTGCGCCCTGACGGGCAGGCCCTTGATCTGGAATGAGCGCCCGTCCTGGCCCTCGAGCAGGATCGCCACCCGACGGTCGTACCAGATGCTGCGCACCAGGTTGCGGTTGGTTCGTGAGGTCTCCAGCAATTCCAGTACCTGCACATCCCCGTCCACGTTGACGGACAGCGAGCCCTTGACCACGGCATGGGGAACACCGCGCTCGTCTACCGTGGCCAGGAC
>PMBY01000006.1 GCA_003153875.1 Myxococcales bacterium
CCGCCCGTGCCGATGCCACCGCTGCCTTCCGTTTGGCCACCAGGACCGGTGGCACTACCACGTGAGCCTCCGCTCGTGCCACCGCTGCCCCGTGAATCGCCCGTATTCGCACCGCCCGTGCCCGGTGCTCCACCGGCGCCGGCTCTGCCACCCGTGGGCAATCCATCGGGCGACGCCGCGTCGTGGACGCTGGAGGTGTGGCCACTACTGCATGCGACCACCAGCGCCAGGCCCAGGCCGGCAAGCAGAGGTCGAGTGCATTGCATCGTCATCATTGAAGCAAGAACCAGCCGCAAAAGGAAGCAACCTGAGCCGGGACGCGGCGTCGTTGTGCGAACAAGCTGGCATCCTCCGGCCAAGCGAAACAGCTCTTCAGCGCCGCCCAGCGACGAAGCGAGCGATGAGGCCAAACCAAGCGAAAACCCCTCAGGATTTCTCCCGGCCCCGAGTTTGCGATGAAGGGCCTCGCGAGCTACGCGGTGAACGTCGGGACGAAATGCGGTCACGACTGCACGTACTGTTCCACGGCACCATGCTGCGCATGCACCCCTCGTTCAAGCAGGCTGGCGCTGGGCACATCAGCGAACGGCCGAGGTTGTTCTCCGCCAGCTCGCCTTGACAAACTTACACTTTGTAAGCAAACTACAACCATGGTTATGGAACTCCTGGCTCACAAGGATTACATTCGCGTTCTACTGGCAGTCCGAAAGGAAGGAAGCCTCCGCTTCCGTCAGATTGAAAAGTCCTTGGTCCTCAATCCGGCTCAAGTGGACCGTGCTCTCAAGTTCTTGACCAAGGGCCTCTGGATCGTGCCACGCACGGTGCCTACGGAAGGGAGCCACGTCCCGGTCGAGTACAGGCTGGGCAAACGTGGAGCCTCGTTCCTTGAGCTGTTTGACGGTTTCAGGGCGGGAGCGAAACGGAAGAGCGCGGAGTTGGGGGCCTCGGAAGTGAAAGAGCTTCAGAGCCTCTGCGCCTGACGGTCTGAAATGGCGATCCTCTTTCTGTTGGGTCCGAGCCTGTGGGAATCGGGTGAGGATGTCCCCATGCGGACACGACGGGAGATCGGGAAGCCGCGCATCCGCGCGCGAAATCGCGTCCGGTTCGCCTTGTCCGTTCGCATGTTCGGCGAGGTGGTCCATGCGGTTGCCATCGTGCGACCCGAGACCGTCGTCCGCTGGCATCGTTCCTTTTGGCGTTTGATTTGGCGGAGGAAGTCCGGGCGGCCGGTTGGACAACCGCCCGCCGATGCCGACCTACGGGCCCTGATTCGCCAGTTCTGGACGGAGAACCCGCTGTGGGGCGAGGACCGAATCGCCGGGGAGCTTGGAAAGCTGGGCTACAAGGTATCGCCACGGACTGTCTCCAAGTACCGACCGCCGCACCTGCCGCGCAACCGTGGTCAGCGTTGGTCCACGTTTCTTCGCAACCATCTCCATCAGACCTGGGCGTGCGACTTCTTCACCATCGTCACCTTGCGATTCCAGATCCTGTACGGCTTCATCATCGTCGACCTGGCCCACCGGGAGATCTTGCACATCGGGGTGCCATCCTCGCCGAGTGGGAGGTCCGCGGCACTGAACGGCTTGCCAATGAAATGGGTGCCCGGGTCAAGGGTGCCATGGTGAACAATGGCGTCGTCGGTGTATCCGGACATGTAGAGGACTTGATTCCCGGACGTGCTAGCGCCACGCGTTCGGCTTTCGCGACGATTCACATTGGGGCGTCTTGGCTATTGGAGCACGGCGATATCCTTTCCATGAGTATCGAAAAAAGTCGTGACTATTTTCGACCATCATTGATACTTGGCTTATGCGCTACCTGAAGGGATCCGTCGAGGAAACCCTGAGCACCGAGCGGAAGATGGCCTTCGTGTGTGGTCCACGGCAGGTGGGCAAGACCACGGTCGCCCGGGGACTTCTGGCCAAGGCCGACCGGGGCTATTTCAACTGGGATGTCGACGGGCACCGGCGGGCGATCTTGCGCGATCCCGATGGGTTCTGGGCGACGGGTTCCGACCTAGGTGAAGAGAGGACGCGCATCGTCCTAGATGAGATCCACAAATACCCACGCTGGAAACGCTTCCTCAAGGGCCTGTTCGACGCCCATCGAGACTCGCTCGAAGTCCTGGTGACCGGAAGCGGCCGGCTCGATGTGTACCAGAAGGGAGGCGACTCGCTGCTCGGGCGCTACGATCTCTTCCACCTGCATCCGTTCACGCTGGGCGAATTACTGGCGCAAGGAAATCAGACCGTGCTGTCGCCCAGCGAGCTCGGGCAGCGCATCGAGGCACCTGGCGTTGTGCCGGGGGCCGCCGAGGGGCTCGATCTCATCGAGCGGTTCACGGGATTTCCTGAGCCCCTCTTCGCGGCGCAGGAACAGCGCATGCAGCGTTGGCGCCGCAGCCGACGCCAGCTTGTGTTGCGCGAAGATCTGCGGGATCTGTCGCGCATCCGCGATATCGGGCTGGTCGACCAGTTGGTCGCGCTGCTGCCCGAACGGATCGGCAGTCCGTTGTCCGTCAATGCCCTGCGCGAGGATCTGCAGGTGGCCTTTGACACCGTGAAGGGATGGCTGGCGACCCTGGAGCGCCTCTACTTCCTCTTCGAGTTGCGTCCCTTTTCGGGCAGGTTGGCCCGCACTCTGCGGCGCGAAGGGAAGGTCTATCTATTCGACCACACCGAGATCGAAGATCCAGGGGCGCGCTTCGAGAATGTGGTTGCGCTTCACCTGCTCAAGCTGGTCGATTTCTGGAACGACGTGGGGCACGGCGACTTCGCCCTCTGGTACGTCCGCGACAAGGAGAA
>PMBY01000228.1 GCA_003153875.1 Myxococcales bacterium
GCATCAATGATGTCCGGGATCGCGGCGGCGGCCCGGGCGCTCAAGCTGCGCGACTATCACGTGGCCGGATTCGCCGGCGACGGCGGCACAGCTGACATCGGGCTGCAGGCCCTGTCCGGCGCCATCGACCGGCACGAGAACTTTATCTACATTTGCTACGACAACGAAGCCTACATGAACACGGGCGTGCAGAAGAGCGGGCTGACCCCGTTTGGCGCCCGCACCACCACCAGCCCGGTCGGTCCGCATGCGGCGGGCGCGCGCAGCCGCAAGAAGGACATCTTTGAGATCGTGGCCGCGCACGGCATCGACTACGCGGCCACGGCCAGTGTGGCCCACGCGCACGACTACATTCGCAAGGTCGAGCGGGCGCGCACGACTGTTGGCACGTCGTTCCTGCACGTGCTTGCGCCCTGCCCTACCGGCTGGGGCATCGAAACCTCCGAGACCCTGGAGGTAGCGCGCGGCGCGGTCGACTGTGGCCTGTGGATCCTGGCCGAGTACGAAGCCAGCCACTATCGCATCAACAAGACGCCTCGCCGCTTCAAGCCCGTGGCGGATCACCTGGCCACGCAGAAGCGCTTCGCGCATCTCGGAAAGGCGGACGTGGCTGCCATCGAGAAGGAACGCGACAGTCGCTGGGCGCGGCTGCGGCGACTGGCGGGCGAACGGTAGCCCAGTCTGTCGTAAACCCGGACCACGCCCAAATCGTGTCGACCGTCGGTCGAGATGAAGGGGCGATCCGGGAGTACATCCAACGACAAGAGCAGGAGGGCAAGCGCCTCGATCAGCTTCCGTTCCTGTAGGTCGTCGCCACCTTCAGGTGGCCCCAAGAGCCGCTCGTGAGCGGCCCCCAACCCCAGCCGCTTTGAGCGGTTCACGGGATTTCCTGAGCCCCTCTTCGCGGCGCAGGAACAGCGCATGCAGCGTTGGCGCCGCAGCCGACGCCAGCTTGTGTTGCGCGAAGATCTGCGGGATCTGTCGCGCATCCGCAATATCGGGCTGGTCGACCAGTTGGTCGCGCTGCTGCCCGAACGGATCGGCAGTCCGTTGTCCCTCAATGCTTTGCGCGAGTATCTGCAGGTGGCCTTCGATACGGTGAAGGGATGGCTGGCGACCCTGGAGCGGCTCTACTTCCTCTTCGAGTTGCGTCCCTTTTCGGGCAAATTGGCCCGCACCCTGCGGCGCGAAGGAAAGATCTATCTATTCGACCACACCGAGATCGAAAATCCGGGGGCGCGCTTCGAGAACCTGGTCGCGCTCCACCTGCTCAAGCTGGTCGATTTCTGGAACGACGTGGGGTACGGCGACTTCGCGCTCTGGTACGTCCGCGACAAGGAGAAGCGTGAGGTCGATTTCCTGGTCACGGATCGGCGCAAGCCATTCCTGCTGGTCGAGGCCAAGCTCTCCGACAGCCAGCCGAGCCCCGCCCTGCGCTACTTCGCCGAGCGCCTGTCGCCCCGCTGGGCGATTCAGGTCGTGCGGCGCGGTGACCCGCGCCTGGGTCCTGTCCGCCTTCTGCCCGCCGAGCGTTTTCTGGCGTGGATGTGAGCCCACGACTCGGCATGCTCTCAGTTTCCCTGGTACTGCGCCCGCCAGGGGCCGAACCAGAGGATGGCAAGCGGAATCCAGGCGATGGGCGGAATCGGGCGCAGGACCTGGATGATGAGATCCGTGAGCCGAGGTGAATGAATGGTCGAAGTGGGCCGGCAGACTTTCGGGGGGAAGAGCNNCCCGCTTCGATGTCCACTATAGCGAACTTGGGTACGGGCAGCAAGAGTCGTCTTGTGCTCCTTCGCGAAAGACAATGCGCGAGATAGGCAGATTACGCGGTCAAGTCAGCCGACTGGCCTACGCCTTCGCGTCTGTTGCAGCAGGCCCCGCTGTCTTTTATCGTTGACGTCAAGGCTCTGGTGTCATAGCTTTCAAGAGGACCACAGCCGCACATGCCCAAGTCTGCAAGACCACGATCATCCGTACGGGCGCGCCTGGTCCGATCCGACAATCTCAAGAGCGCGGTGGCTCAGCACGTGCGTGCGCTGGGTGCCAGCGTGGTGGGATTTGCGCCAGTCGAGCGCTGGGCCGCGCACGGCGAGGTGCCTGAATCCTACCGGCCCCAGGCCATCTGGCCCACGGCACGCACCGTCGTCGTGTTCGGCGTACCCATGCTCTTGCCGGTGCTCGAATCCACGCCGTCCATCAACTACCAGGAGATGTACGACACCTCGAATCGGCTGCTTGATGACTTCGGTTATCGCCTGGCCACCTGGCTGTGCGAGCGCGGCCACGCGACGGTCTTCCTGCCGCGTGATGGCTGTGGCAGCCTCGACGTGCTGCTGGAGAACCCGTTCGGCTCTTTTAGCCACACCTATGCGGCCAGGTACGCTGGGCTGGGCACAGTCGGTGTTTCGCGAAATTTGCCAACCCCGAAATGGGGTCCGCGCGTGCGCTTCGGCTCTGTGTTCACAGCCCGCCAGGTTGCTGGCGACAGAGAACTGTCTGATGAGCTGTGCAGCCGCTGTGGCATTTGCGAGCGGCTGTGCCCGACCCAGGCCATCCGCGTGCGCGCGGACGGGATTATCGGCGATCTCGACAAAGACGCCTGCACGCGGCACCACATCGAATTGAAGAAGGAGACGCGCTGGCCCTGTGGCGTCTGCGCAAAGGTGTGCCCGGTGGGCCAGGACCGTCGCCTATTTGATAGCCGCAGTACCAAGCGCTACCTGGATGAAAGACCCGCGATCGAGGCCAATCCGGCGGATCCGCGCTACCGGGGCCTGGTTCACTTGCGCCGCCACGGTTCGCGCGGGGCACGAATCGTGTGAGGAGCTGAATGCAGCCTTCCATCGATATCCGCAATGTGAGCAAGAGCTACGGCGGAGGCACAGGGGGGAGAAGGCGCAGCATCTTGCATCCC
>PMBY01000043.1 GCA_003153875.1 Myxococcales bacterium
CTGGGCGCCTATCTCCTTGGCCTGTGGGGATTGCCCCACCCCATTATGGAAGCCGTCGCCTACCACAAGGAGCCGCGCCTGCTTGCCCATTCCGCGGTCGAGCTGGTGGACATCATCTACGTCGCTGACCACCTGGCCTCCGAATTGGGAGGCAACCGTACAGTCGAGCAGAAGCTGGATCTCGACTATCTGGCCGGCATCGGCATCGACGAAGCCCAGCTTTCAGGAATGCGCGCAGCGGCGACGAAGGTTGCCCAAACGACAATGGACGATTCAAGCGAGGACCGACATGCCTGAGCAAACCCATATACTGTGTGTTGACGACGAGCCCAGAGTGCTGGAAGGACTGGTCTTGAACCTGCGGCGCTACTACCGGGTTTCGACCGCGATCAATGGCCAGAAGGGATTGGCCATCATCGACGGAGACGATCCGCCTGCGGTGGTGGTCTCGGACATGCGCATGCCCGAAATGGATGGCGCGGCTTTCTTGAGCCAGGTCAAGCAGCGTTCGCCTGACACCGTCCGCATCTTGCTTACCGGACAGGCCGACCTCGATTCCGCGATCGCGGCGGTCAACCACGGACAGGTCTTTCGATTTCTGACCAAGCCGTGCAGTCCCCAGATATTCCTTTCCGCCATCCAGGCCGCGGCCGACCAACACCGGCTGATCACGGCCGAGAGAGAGTTGCTGGAAAAGACGTTGCGCGGAAGCATCAAGGCTCTCACTGAGATTCTATCGCTCACCAACCCTCTTGCCTTCGGCCGCGCCATGCGCCTCAAGGGACAGGCGTCGGACCTGGTCGCCGGTCTCGGCGTGCCGCTCACCTGGCAGATCGAGGTGGCGGTCATGCTATCGCAGATCGGCTGCGTCACCCTTCCCGCTGCAACCAATGAGAAGCTCTACTACGGCAAGCCGCTCAATGCCGAGGAAACTGAGCTGACCCAACGTCTGCCGGCCTTGTCTCTCCAGCTTCTGGAGAGCATTCCGCGGCTTGAGGCCGTGCGGGCCATCTTGCAGGCGCAGGACCAGAATTTCGACGGCTCGGGCCCTGCACACAGTGCTGTGCAGGGCGAGTCGATCCCTTTGGGCGCTCGCATTCTCAGGCTCGTCCTCGACTACGACACGCTTGAGGCGGCAGGCAGCGATCCCGCTCTCGCCATCGGCACCTTGCAGGGTCGAAAAGGCCGCTACGATCCGAAACTGCTAGAAGTCTTGGCCCGCCTGAAGAGCAAGACGGTCACGCAGGGGCTGAGCGAGGTCGGACTGGCGGCTGTGCGGCCTGGGATGTTCCTGGTCCAGGATGTGATGTCGACCACCGGCCTGCTGCTGGTGGCTCGCGGCCACGAAGTAACACCCGGGCTCTTGTACCGTCTGCGCAACATGGCCCCGGGCAGCATACGGGAGCCGCTGGTGGTCTTTGCCCCAGCCGAACCAAAGAGAACCACGCTGATAGGGCGAAGCGTGGTGTGAAGATGACCACGCCTTGCAAGAGCTAGCGATGCTTCATCGGCTGCTCCAACCGCAATTGCGTCAGCTTGGGCTGGACGAAGAAACGCCGCCAAGCAAAGAAGCGTGGAAAGCGCTGGTCGATGAGATTGGCCGTGCCTACCAAGCAATCGAGCGCGAGCGAGATTTGGTCGAACAGTCGGTCGAACTGGCGTCGCATGAGGTTCAGGAGCTGAAGGTAAAGCTGTCCCGGGAACACGAGAAGCTCACAGATGTTCTGCGGGCCGCGCCGGTCGGACTGGCCATCGCTGACTGGGAAGGCCGCTTCATCGAGATCAATAGGGCGCTCGAAGACATCATCGGGTTCTCTCCGCAGGAAACGCTCGCCAAGTTTCTTTGGGAGTTCATGCCACCCGACGAAGGGGCAGCCACCCAGGGAGTGTACAAAGAACTCAATTCGGGAAAGCTGTCGACGAATCGGGAGCAACGTCGGCTGATCGCCAAGGATGGACATGTGGTGCTCGCCGACGTTGGGCTGACGGCGCTTCGGGACGATGAGGAAGAGGCGGCGTTCGTGATCGCAAGCTTCGTGGATGTCACCGCGCAAAACCAACTCGAAATTGAACTGCGCCATTCCCAGAAACTGGAGTCTATTGGCCAATTGGCGGCTGGGATCGCGCACGAGATCAATACGCCTATCCAATTTGTCGGGGACAACGTCAATTTTCTATCGGGTGCGTTTGAGCAACTCATCGCGCTGTGTGACAGCTACCGAACAGCGTGCGCGAAGGCGGCGGGCGCCCCCTTGTCCGCGAAAGACCTCGAAGGGCTGAAGCAGCAGGAAGACCTGGCCGACCTCGAGTACCTCCGGACGAATGTCGTCACCTCAATTGCCTCGACCCTTGATGGCGTCGGCCGGGTTGCGAGGATCGTGAAGTCCATGAAGGCTTTCGCCCATCCGGATCGCGGCGAGCGCGCCACGGCCGATCTGAATGCAGCGTTGCGCGACACGCTGACCGTGGCCACCAACGAGCTGAAGTACGTGGCCACGGTCGAGATGGATTTCGGGAAGATTCCCGCGGTACCGTGTTTCGTGAGCGATCTCAATCAGGTCTTCTTGAACCTGCTGGTGAATGCCGCACATGCCATCGGCGATGTGGTCGGCCAGACCGGTCAACGTGGTGTTATCCGAGTGCGCACGTATCTGGAAGGAAGCGTGGTGGTCGTTGCCATCAGCGACACGGGCACCGGGATCCCCGAGACCGTGCGCGGCAGGATCTTCGACCCGTTCTTCACCACCAAAGAGGTTGGCAAAGGCACAGGACAGGGGTTGGCCCTGGCCCGTGCGGTGGTGGTCGACCAGCACGGCGGTTCGTTGACTTTCGAAACCGAGATGGGCAAGGGCACGACGTTTTTCGTTCGCATCCCGTTCGACTTCTCGGAGGTCCAGGACTGAAGACTTGGGGGAGGCTCCAATGGTGCGAGATCTGTATCGAGACCTGTGGTCGGCTGCCGTGTTGACGGCAGGCATTCTGGTCGCGAACGTGGCGGCAGCAGGGAGCGAGATTGCGAAGACGCCCAGTGAAGAAACGGCGGCCCCGGCGGAGGGGATGGCCGCGGCCAGCGCGCCACCTCCGGATGCCGGTGCGGCTGATGCGATTCCGCCTGCCCCGGCGCGGGAGATGGCCGCGCCCAATGCGCCATCCTCGGAGGCCGGTGCGGTTGGTGCGAATGCGCCTGCCCCGGCAGGAGAAATGGCCGCGGCCACCAGGCCAGCGGCAGCGACTGCAACCCCTACCTCAGTTTCGCCCGAGGCGAAGAGTGCGTTCGACGACCTTTCGCTCTCGCAACTGCTCGACGTCAGCGTCGTGTCGAGCAAACGCTCCGAGTCGACTGCCGATGCCCCGTCTTCAATCACCGTCCTCACAGCGGAGAGAATCGCCGCCCTCGGGTTGAAGACGCTCAATGACGTTCTTCAGTTGGTGCCTGGCTTTGACGTGCGGCGTTCCAGGGAGCAGGTCCAGCTCATTACGGTTCGCGGGGTCACTAGTGAACTCAACGAGCACTTGCTCATCATGATCGATGGCGTGCGGCTCGGCACTCTCTATGAGGGTGGAGCAGGCAAAGACGTGCGTCAGATCAACCTCACAGACGTGCAGCGCATAGAGATCATTCGCGGTCCCGGCTCGGCACTCTACGGCACGGGCGCGTTTGCCGCCGTGGTCAGCGTGATTACCAAGAAGGGCTCGGATACAAAGGGGATTCACGTGACAGGCGAGGTTGGATCGTATGGGACCGCGGTTGCCGACGTGACGGCTGGACAGAAGTTCGGGGACTTCAACCTCAATGGTCACTTCGGCTACGCGGAAAGCCACGGCGAGACCTTCTTCATCGCCCAGGACGACGCCGGCATTTCGGGCAACATCCGCGATCCGTACAAGGAGTTCTCGGGCAATCTCAAGCTTGGATACAGGGACATCCTCGAGCTGACTGTCAACCTCTCACACCAGGTGAATTCGGCCTTCATCACCACAGGCGACGTCATGGACGCCAATAGCTATGGGAAGGCGACCTGGATAGTCACCAGCCTCGACCACCACCACGACTTCAGCAAGACTCTGACATGGCAGACCAAGCTCTTCACCGCCTACCACCAGCGGGGGCCCTCTGTGGCCTTGTTGTGGCCGCCAGGACTGCAGCCTTCCGGCAAATTCCCCGATGGCCAGTACGGACATCCCTATCTCACGGACATGCGCCATGGCCTCGACACCTACGTGAGCTACGCGCCGATTCAGAACATGACCCTGATTGCGGGTGCGGCGGCCGAACTCTCGACGACGAGCAACCAGGACCACGTGTCCAACGGTCCAGACTATACGGGCATCCCCGCGACGACGTTCTACACGACCCCCAACCGCACGGTCCTTGCCGGCTACGCGCAAGGTGACTATCGATTCTTCAAGGGTCTCAAACTCACGGCCGGCGTGCGCTACGATCACTACAACGACTTCGGCGGAACCACGAATCCCAGGGTGGCCCTTGTCTACAACTACCGCGATAAGGCCTGGGCCAAGGCCCTGTTTGCAAGGGCGTTCCGAGCGCCGAACTACCGTGAGCTCCACGCCACCACGCCAACGCTCACCGGCAATCCGAACAGCAAGGCCGAGACCATCATGACCGGAGAACTCGTGTTCGGCTTCGCTCCCTGGCGTCAGCTGGCCGCAACGGTCAGTTTGTTCGACAGCCAGGTCACGAACTTGATCTTCAAGGCCCCAACGGCAACCAAAGGCGTGTCTACCTTCGAGAACCGCGGCAATCTCGACGCTCTAGGCGTCGAAGCGGAGATCAGAACGGAGATCCTTCCCGGCCTCGAGGTCGCCGGCAACTACACCTATGTCCACTCCAAGAGCTCGGACCTTGGCAACACCTACGACACGCCGCTCGTGTCGCATCATGCTGCCAACTTCACCATCTCACGCGATCTCTACCATCACGTCCGCCTGTCCGTTCTGGGCGAGTACAGAAGCGCCAAGGCCCGCTACCTGGTGGCCAATGACCCCACCACCGACATACGACCGCCTTGCGGCGAGGCGCTGGTGATGGGTGCCTTCGCCAAGATCTACGATCTGGCCGAAGGCGTGGCCGGCTACGTCAGGGTGACGAACATGTTCGATATCCAGTACCAGACGCCGTCTACCTATCCGCCCAAAGTCACTGGCGTGATTCCCGACGATATCCACAACCGGGGCATCGAGGTTCAAGCCGGGCTTACCTACGACTTCCGCTAGAGACGCGGGACGCTCAAGTGGACGCCGCATCTGTCGATGAGGATCCTATCTTGGCCAGCCATTTGGCCAAGACTTGGCCGTGGTTGGCCAACCCGTCCGTTCCTTGGTCAACGGTTCGACAGTTCGATGCACGCCGGTTCCCTGGGGAAAATGCCATGCGACGTCTCGCGATCGCCTTTGCATTGGGATTGACGCTCTACCCAATGCCGCAGGCATCTGCCGGGAAGGTCGACAGCGTGAAGCAGGCCGTGAAGGAAAAGTGCAACAAGGAGATCCCCATCGAGATCCTGCGGGACTCGGTGGTCAGAGCCTACGATTGCCAGTCTGATCAGGAAGTGACAGTTGCCTCCTGCAAGATCAAGTGCCTCAAAGGCGGCTCTGGAAATGTCGTGGGCCAATGAAAGGCGTGGCGATTCTGTCAGTTCTCACTTTGGCCGCAGTACCCTCGGCCCAAGCCGACGACAGTGCGTCCAAAATCGACAGTCTTAGTGAGAGAGTCACCGAGCTCGAAGCTGCCCAGGCGCTCGATCACACGCACGTCTCAGGTGTCTTCATCAACCGCTTTGAGGACTTCAGGACCAGCTATGGCGTCCCAGGGCAGGCGCGAGACAAAGATAGGCTGGATACGTTCAGCACCTACCTGGCCCTGAACCTGAACTTCGATGTGACCGAGCATCTCAAACTCTACACCACGCTGGGCATGAGCAAGTTTTGGCAGAACGACGGCCGTAATGAGTATGCCGGTGGTTGGCAAGCATCCGAGGGCGGCTCGTTCGGCTATGCCGGTTCCACCGTCCGGGTGGATCGTGCCTATATGGCCTATACTTTCTCCTTCCCTCTCACCCTGGCCATTGGACGGATGCCCACTAACTACGGCGTGCCCATCAATCAGCTGGACGGGCTGGCCCGCGAGGGCACCTATCCGCGATTCGCGTATAACGCGATCTTCGACGGCATTGCGGCGATCCTCGATTTCTCGCGCTACCTCCCCCGTGGAAACAGCCTGAAACTCCGCACATTCTACACCCCCAATATCAACATCGACAAGAGCACCCGGACCCGCCAATTGACCGACGGGACGGTCAAGGTAGAGTCGAATACGCCTCAATATGCAATTCTGGCGGAATTCACCAGCACGCGCCTCTCGCCCATCGTCGACACACTCAGCCTTTACCACATGTTTTACCAGTACAGCCACTTCTACAATGACGGTAGCAATACCCCAGCGACACCCGGCGCAGCCCCCAATAACCCGCTGGACTCGGCCATTGCCAACATGGTCTATCTGGGTTTGGAAGGCATAGGCCACATCGGCCTCAACGCCTCGGTGAGTGCACTCTTCTACTACGACACCACCACGTCTTTGGATGGCAGCAGTTCCACCACCGCCTTCAGCCAGGCCTACCTGCTCAACGTGAACCAGCGACTTGATTTCCTCCTGACCGGCAGCGTAGTCGGCTTCGAACTCATCAAGACAGATGCGAATTTCTATCTCGACGAGTGGACCTATCTCAGCGTGATGCCGTTCTACTCATCGCCGGCGAGCCGAGGGTTGCATGTTTTCGCTTCGGTTCCGCTCGCCGAGAAACTTCGTGTGCGCGTGGGTTGGTATCGCCTTCACTCCGACCCGTACGACGATATCGCATTCAGCTCTGCCTTCGAGACTGACAGCAACTCCTTCTACGTGCAATTGCGCCTCGGATTCTGACCACCATCTCGCGGACCGTGAATCGAGGTTGGCTGTTTCACGACCGAGCGTAGAGAGGCCAGGGAACCGGATTGAAGGGGGCCGACCTACTCCAATGCCTTGTCGATATGCTTTAGGGCATCGGGACGCAGGCCGAAGTTGGCCCGGACCAGTCTGACGTCGACCACGGTTTTTACCGAAAGGGGCAGCTCCACGGGATGAGTTTCCACCCGCCAGTCGTTTTCCGAGAGGTCGAACAGGAGATTCGCAGCCTGCAAGCCCAGCGCCTCATAGTCAGGCACGACGGCCAGGGTTCCCAGGGGTGAACTCGGCTCGACCAGATTGGGCACGCCCACAATTAGTGGCAGTTTGGCGTCGTTCGGTGCCGTGCGCCACGCATCGTCGACATATTCCTCGTCCCGCACCAAAGCGTTGTCATTGAGCATCCAGAGGGCGTCGACTTTGCTCTTCTTCGTGAGGCTGTGCAGAGCCTCGCGCAGCCCATCCGCTGTCACATCGTTGGGCACCGAGAGGGCAACGAGTTCCACACTTTCCTTAGCCGCCAAAGACTTCTGGCGTTCCACGAACTTTCGGAATGGCGGGCGATAGATGACTCCCACGCGGTTGATCGGGGCATTGATCACGGATCGGAGCTGGACAAAGGCGGTGACGCCGGGAACCTCATAGGCGATGCCCGTTGTCCGCCGAAGTCGAGACTGCACTTCTTCCACGAACGAGGCCATTAGGAGAACCGCTGGGGGCATTGCGACGGTCGGATTGGCCGTCTGATATTCGCGATACAGGTTCATGGTGGCGTTGTTCATCAGCACCACGCACACCGGACCCACGGTTCGGATGGCTGAAGCGAGATCGGCAACTGTGGTTTCCGGCGCGACAGCGAGAGTGTGGATGTTGAAGCTCTTCTGCACCTCCGATACCAGGCTCTTGCGGACTTCGACGAAATTCGGCGAGTTGGGCATGGCAACCAGCAGAGAGGGCACACCGCTTCGCGCGGGCGGATCGACAATTGCCGGCAGGCCGGACGTATCCGCGCGGGACTCGTTGCCGGCTGTGGCGCAACCGGCAAGGAGCAGGAACAGGGTCATCGACAACCAGGCTACTCTCCAATTGCTGGTCCTGTAGGCAATCATTGGACGCTTCAGGCGTCGACACCCAAGAGGTGCTTCGTGGGTAGGTCGAGGTTTTGGAAGGATCTGTGTAGTGTCTTCTCGACGACGCTCGACTTGGCATCGAGCTGGAGAAAGACATGCACCACCGGCTTGGCGCCTTGGGCAAGCGCCGGCTGCGGCGGTCGACAGGGGTACGCCAGGCCCAGGCCAACCACAAGCCACGCGATAGTGCGCGGCAGGTGTTGGCGTCGGCTGTATGAGTGTGCCATCGGACTAGAGTACCAGTATATCGCTGCTTCGGCGTCCTGCTAGAAACTGGCCGTCATGCGGCCAAACACCCGTCGCCCTTCGGGCTTGAGTGTGCCATTGACGTTTCCAGCATGCTCGCCAAATGCTGGGAGATTCGGTTGCCCATTCAGTATGTTCAGCGCTGAGATGCCGAACGAGACGGTATTCCAAAGCTTCTTTGTGCTGGCGGTGACGTCTACGAAGTAAGCATCGGCCATCGCGTCGGCTCCGGCGAGCGTGGCGTAAGGGATTCCCGTAATCGACCGCAGGTCAGCGTTGATGTTGACGGTCTTCGCGACCACATATTCCGCGCCCACGAAGCTGGTCAACTCCGGGGCGAAGCGGAGCCTCTGTTGCGCATCGGCGGGCGGCGAAACGCTGGTCGTGACGCCGTCTACCGTGACCTCTCCGCGCACGGCACGGGCTCGGTTCCAGGAGCCATTCCAGTAGAGCAAGAGCGGCGGGAGAACGCGATACTTGAAGTTCCATTCGAGGGCCCAGGTCGTGGAGTCTCCGACGTTCTCGAATGTGTTGAAATTGATGCCTTGGGCGCGGTTGATAATGCCGGAAAGCGACTGGTAGGCCACTGTCACATCCGCCTGAATCTTCCGGCCCAAGCGATACATCGCAATCAGCTCGTGGGCTGAGGTCAATTCTGGACGCAGCGATGAGTTGCCGAATTTCTCATTGAAGGCCGGTGGTCGCTTGGTGGTATTGAACATGTACTTGAGGGTAATCGAGTCGTGCGGCGTGTAGATGAGACCAAGGCGGGTCGCATTGACGAGCGTTTGCGAGGTTGACGTCCAACTGCCACTGGCTGGTATGAGCTGGCCGCTGTCGTCGATCCGTTCGGGCTGGCCGGTGTAGACATCGTCGCGAATGTAGTCAAGCCGACCTCCTGCGACAATGCTCAGCTTGTCGATGAGAGCCACGCTGACTTGGGCAAAGATGTTCCGGGTGTACGTCTTGTTGCTATGGTATTGGGTGTCGAACCAATTGATGGCAAGGGAATCGTCGGCCCACTTGGTGTTCATCGCCTCATCGGCGTCCGTGAAGCGGCTCCAGAAATCGCCTCCAATCGAAAAGCGAACGCGGTTGCCCTCAAAGAGAGTACCGCTCAACTGCAGGCCAAGATCGTACTTGTTGCTCCGCACTCCCACGACGTCATCGACCCACCATTCGGAAGAGACCCCGTTGAAGTAGAGGTACGGGTCGAGCGCCTTCACGAACGAGAGCATCTTTGTAATCTCCTCGGTGGGAGCATGGAGTTCCAGGCGCCAATTCAGGGAGGGTAGCCGATCAACAGGGTACGGATACCCTCTGGTTGCCAAGGCGTCTTCCATGCCCTGCGGATTGGTGAACCAAACGTGGGGGACTGGATGTGCAACCGACTCGTAGTAGAAAAGTGCCTTGAACACTTTGTACTTGATGCGACTGGCGAGAATGTACGAGGGGTCGATTCCGTTCGAACGCCAAATCGGGTTGCTCTGAAATAGGTCTGCTTTCTGTGTGTCGAATCCCTGTTCCTCGTAGTGGAAGCCAACGAAGAAATTGTCGCTCTTGCCGAGCGTGGCGCCGTACAGGACGTCCGTGGATCTACGACCGCGCTCCCCAATCTCGATGGTCGCCTCCCCGCCCTCAAGATCATCGCGCAGGTTGTAGTTGATGAGGCCAGCCGAAGCATCACGTCCCCAGGTAAGCCCGCTCGGACCACGCGCGACCTCGACCGACTGGAACATGCGAGGGGCAAAGATCGTATGCCCATGGTCCTTGAAAGGCATGAGCTCGAGGCTTTGGCCGAATCTCCACGCTGAGTACAGCCCGCGTGCGAGTGCGCCATACTGACCATACTGATCGATGTTGTAGTAGGAGTAGCCGGGCGTTCGCTGCAGAGTCTCCAGAATGCCACGCGTTCCCCAACGATTGAGCTCCTCGCGGGTGACTGTGTACACGGACATCGGTGCCTGCCGAGCATCCTCACGCATCTTGGAAACGCCTGAAACCTCGGGCACGCGAATCGCCAAGAGATCAGCCAGCGACAACTGGGCAAGGTCGTCGGGGATCGGCTGAACGCTGGCCCAAGGGGGCTCCGCGCCTGGAGCATCCTGATCAGCCGGCTGGGCCGCAGGGCCAGCGCTTTGCGAAGCCTGGGATGGGAGGGACTCCGGGGAGGACTGAGGTGCAGCCGCCTCAGCGGCTCCGCTGGCGCTTGGCGCTGCCCCGGTGTCCGTCTGGAAACCAGCATCGCGAGAAGGCTGAGGCGCAGCCTCCTCAGCAGGTCTGATGCCAGAGGCGCTGGGTGCTCTTTCGGTGCCCATCTGAGTTTCGGGAGCAGAGACCTCGGCAGCAAGAGCAAATTGCGACACGAGACTTGCGGGTGCAAACGCCACGCAAATAGCTATGAGATGGAACTTGGTCGGTCGCGGTCTCATTGGATGCTCCCGGGTTGTGGATTGCCATCGGCCCAAATCAGCGCCTCCTGCCCCGTTCCGGGCGAAATCCGTCCGCGATCAGACGGCCATACGGCGACTTGCACTGTCCTTCTTCGAGCCGAACATCGTCACTTGCGCCCCATGGCTTGAGTGCCCGGTGCTACCAACTCGGCATCGCATAGAGCGTGGACCGAAGTTGGCTGTTTCTCACAGAGGCCACAGACAACGCAGAGCCGGATGAGAAAGGCTCTGGCTACGCTGCGGATTCCACGGTTTCGACGCCGAAGCGCGGTCCCACCTCGGGCAAGGGAAAGACAAAGCGGAAACAGGTTCCTTGGTTGGGCTTGCCGATCACCGCAATCTGGCCGCCCAGGTCGTCCACTTGCTGGCGGATCGCGGAAAGGCCAACGCCCCGGCCGGAAACTGCGCTGACCTCGCCTTTGGTGCTGAGTCCCGGGGTGAACATGGCGCGAAGCAAGTCCTCTTCGGTGGCGGTGGGCAAGCCCATCTTGGCGGCCGCGCCTTTCACGCTATCCCAATTGATGCCACGGCCGTAGTCCTCGATCTCGACCACCAGCTTGCGGCCGCTGACCGCGGTCGAGAAACGCAGCTTGGGCCGTTCTGGCTTGCCCGCTTGCTCGCGTTCGGAAGGCGTCTCCAGGCCGTGATCCACCGCATTGCGCACGACGTGAACCAGATCGGTCCAGAAGCCGGCCCAGGCCTTGGGCGCCAAGCGCACGCCGTGGGGTTGAATTTCGACCTCGATCTCGCCTTTGCCCAGCCGGCCGGCAAGCGCCACGGCGTATCGGCTCAGACGCGTGAGCGGCCGTTCGGACGCCTCCAGCCACCACGAGGCCAAGCGATCCAAGACATGCTCGGTGGGCGCGCCGGCGCGGATTGCCTCCTCGAGTTTCTCGATTTCCTTGCTGCTGAGTTCGAGCACGTCGCGGCCCTTGTCGCCCAAGAATGTCTTCAAGGCCTCGTTCAACGTGGCCCAACGCCTTTCCAGCGGCGCGAACGCTTCGGCCGGCAGCGGCGTCAACCTGGAGGCCAATGCGTCCTCGGCCTGGTGGCACAGATTGGAGATGATCCCGAAGCCCATCAGCGCGGCGTTGCCCTTCAACGTGTGGAGAATGCACCGTTGCGTGAGCAGGTCGGTGCCGCTCACCTGCTTGAACAGATCGTTGGCTTCATCCATGAAGGAGAGGAGCCCGGTGCGATCCTTGGTGAGAGCTTCGAACATCGCCAGGATTTCTTTGCGCTCGGCTTCCTGGCGGGCGTGCAGCAGTTCCGTCGTCACGTCGTTGATGACGATGAGCAGGCCGTCAAGTTGATCGCCCTTCATGATTGCGAAGTAGGAACAGCGGAAGTCGCGGCCGTCGTGGCGGAGACGGGCCGGCATCTGTGCGAGGCACAGATCGCGCGGCAGGAAGTCCTCGATCAAGGCCTCGTAGCCCACGGCGAAACTGGCGGCGTACATCGCGTCGACCTTGGCGATGTAGTCCGCGAACTTGGTCTCGCCGTCGTACGAGCCAAACCAGCGATCGACAATCGCCGAACGTTCCTGCGCCAACAGGCCCGACGTCGCGACCGTGAGGAAGCCTTGGTTGACGTTGTCCAAGACCAAGCGCATGTCGCGGTTGCGGTCCGCCAACGCGCGCGTGCGTTCCTGCACCTTGATTTCCAGGGTGCGGTTCATTTGTTCCAGACGTTCGTAGGAATCCTCCAATTCGGCTGCCATGTTGTTGAAGGCGCCGCCCAGGATCTCCAACTCGTCGCCGCTGGCGATGTTGACCCGGATGTCGCGTCGTCCGGAGGCAAGGGTGTTCACCGCCTGGGTCAGATCGGTCACCGGCTGGGTGATGCGGGAGGCGGATCGTTGGCTGCGCCAGGCGCCCAAGACGACGGCCACCGTGCCGAGCAGCAGCAGCAGACCCACGGTGAGCAAGAGAGCACGCCGGGAATCGGCGCGGGCCTCGCTCAGGGCCTTCTGCAAGGGACCGTCCGACATGCCGTAGTAGATCCTGCCAAGCGCGGTGCCTTTGTCATCGACCACCGCCACCGAGAATTCAGAGACGTTCTGACCCAGTGCGTGGCGGTAGATGACCTGCACGCCCGATTTCTTCTCGGCCCCTACATCAATCGCCAGACGCTTCCAATCTTCCGAGCCCTTGGCTGCCCCTTGCTGCGTGGCGAAGCCCCATGCCTTCTTCTCCTCGTCGAGAAAAAGGCCGTAGACGAGCTGTTCATCCTTCTCGATTGTGCGCTCGACCAGACGGGCCACGTCTCCGAATGCGTTGTCCATGACCAGATCGCGCAAGCCCAAGGCTTGGTTGGTCACCAGCCCGCTGCCCTTGTCTTCGATGCTGGCGCGCAGACTTGCCTCGATGGTCTTCAGCGTCTTGTGCGAGGCGAAGTAGTTCATGCCCGCCACCACCAACAACGTCGCCGTCGACACGACGATCAGCGTCGCAATCATAGTTCGAACCAGTTTCGCCCGCAGGCTCGTCCTCATGGCGGATGCCCTGCAAGGAACAGCGGCAGAACGGCCGCCGAGCTTGAACCCGGGAGCGGCCGCGGGCTTCAGATCCTCCCAGGTTCCGCCGAAAGAGACATCGAGAGGTCGTGATGCCTGGTGATTCCCAAGAAGCGCGACTGTCTGAGCTTCTTGCCCAGTGCACGGCCGAATTGCTCGCCGAATTGGGGGTGCGTCCCGAGCGGCTCACCGGGGGCCGGCAGCCGCCACCCACCGGCGAGAGCATCGCGGCCTTCAGCGGGTTCGGAAACGATGACCTTCGGGGCTCATTCACCCTCCTGGGTTCCAGCAGGCTTTTTGCGCGACTTCATCCCTTGCCCCCCACCGTCACGCCACGCGATTTGACTGACTGGGCCTGCGAACT
>PMBY01000239.1 GCA_003153875.1 Myxococcales bacterium
CCAGCACCGCGAGGGATGCGTCGGTCAGATTCAGCAGTCGCACGACATGGTTCCGGAAGTCCCCAAGGACCAGCCGACCATCGGCGAGCTGGGCCACCCCACGCGGCTGTCCAATGTCGGCCCTTACCGCGACCTTCTGCCCCGTGCTGGGGTCGACGGACCAGATGGTCCCGGTGGTGGCGCTCTTCGCCCCGTTGGGATCGTGGTCCGTGTCGACGAACAATTGCCCGGCACTGGTGGCGACTAGCCCGAAAGGCTGCAGGTCGGCGAGGTTGGCCACCGTAGTCACAGCGCCGGTCTCGGTCACCCGGCGCAGAAGACCACTGTCGTAGTCGGCGACGAACAGGTCACCCGTCAACCCGACAGCGATGCCGACCGGATTGTTGAAGCGCGCAGCCGCCCCCTGCCCGTCGACGCCTCCGCTGACGTCGCTGCCGGCCAAGGTGGAAACCTGCGCGCCCACCACGAACTGAAGCGTGGGCGTCCCGTCGAACAGGGGTGGCGCGGGCGCTGGCGAACATGCGCCGCCGCCATCGTCGCCAGCGCCGGCGTCTTCTCCCAACCCTCCGCCAGCGACGTCCGCGCCCGCGTTGCTACCGATGGAGACCTCAGCTCCACCGGCCATCTCATCGATTCCCGGGCTTTTGTCAGGAGCCGAGTCATGGGACGCGCCTATGTCGGGCTGTTCCGGACCGGCATCCGCCTTCGTCCCGGAAGAGCTTTTCCCTCCGCACCCAACCACCAGCGCCAACGAAATCACAGCCGAAAATGATCGAGGCAACCACAGCATAGGCCTAAAGAGCGCCATGAAGGGAGTATCGTCGCTCGGCCGGACGAGGGCCAGTGCTTTCTGACCCCCTGGGCGCCGGAACCAGCAATCCAGACGCCACCGCGCAGGACGCTCTCCCCGGGCGATGCGCGAGTCTTGCGCGAGTCTAACGTCGCAACCTGCGGCCTCCATAGTTGGGGCACATGCGCCGGGCTACCGTCGAACGAAACGCAGACGCTACTCTTCGCTGGTGAACACCAAATAGGAGTGCGGAGGGACAGCGATCTTGAAGTTGGTTCTGGGCGGGCCCATGGGCAGATCGCGGAAAGAGTGCTTCTCCCTCGGGTCGGGCACCGGGGCCAGCTCGTGTAGTGCCTCCCCCGTCAGCGCGTTCTTCAGCTTCACATGATCGCCCTTCACCGAAACCGTCACCTCCGAATCGTCGTGGCGGAAAGACTCGACCACAAACGCCCGGTTGTCGTAGGCGAAAAGCGCCACTTGGGCCGGCGAGTCCATGCGCACCGGGAAATCTCGCTGCAGGTGGGCCTTGATGGCGCTGGTCACGCCGCGGGGGAGATTGTACAGGTCCGAGATGTTCTCCGGTATGGTGACCACATAGAAGATCCCCTTCGCGTAGTGGTTCATCAGTACGATGGGGAATCCCCTGGCGGCCGCCACCCCGCGCACGACCGGCCACATATCGTTGGTGAAGAATCGTATCTCCGCGAAGAGCACGGCCGGGTTGTCCTGTTTGGGGTCGTTGAGGCTGGCGCCCTTGCCCGCGCCGAAGCCGCCGATGAAGTCGCGGATGAGCACCGTTCGGCCCGTGTCCTCTGCCTCGGCGATATCCTTGATTCCCTTCTCCTGCAGGGCCCGCAGCAGTCCCGACGTCACCATGACGTTCTTGCCTGAGGCAAGGTGCTTCTTCATCTTGGCCACGATGGCGCGGTCGAACTTGGCGCTCTCGGTGAGCAGAACGATGTCAGCGTCGGTAGGAAATTGCGGCGTCAACTCGATGGGAATGCCGATGTTGCCCAGGTAATTGTGAATGTAGTCCTCACCGGTGGATTGGAAGGGCTTGTAGCTCTTCACGCCGATGGGGTTGCCCAGCTTACCCAGGTACCGGTCAACCTGTTCCAGCGACCAGCCCGCCACGCGACCCCAGTTGGGAGCCGCGCTCTCATCCTTTGGCGGCTTGTACGACTTCGCCATGTCGTCCCAGTTGAAGCTGGTGGGCTTCTTCTTCCACGCGTCCCTGTCACCGGGCTCAATGGTTTCCAAAGCCGACATTGGGTGCCAACTGAACAGCGTGATCTCGGATGTCTTGGCGAAAAGGCTATCCCACAGTTGCTCGGGGTAGCGATCCACGTAGCGGAGGCTGAAGGTGTCCACCCAGCCACCGCGATTGCCACCGTCAGGACGGACGTTGTTGAAGTAGCGCAGAATCTCGTAGCTCTCGTACTGCTGAAGCAGCTGGTCGGTCACGAAGGGGTCGCGCGTCTCGGTGCCGGTGTAGATGCCGTCGAACCACTGGGCCTGTTTTTCCAGGTCGTACCCCAGGCCCTGGAAGTGCTCGTACCAGTTGGGGTATTTGATGATCATCTTGATCTTGGGGTTGATGGCCCTGGCCGGTTTCAGCACCAACTCGGTCGACACTTTGCGCATGGTCTCCAATCGGTACTGGGTCCACGACCGCTTGCCTTTGGCCGCAATGTCCGCGTCGGACTTGCTGGTGGAAAAGAAGAAGTCGTCCAAGATGACCGTGTCGAAGTGCCGGGCCGCGATCTGCACGGCCCTCTTGCATTCAGCCCGGTCCTCGGGCTTCTCGAAGTCGAAGGTGCCGAATTGCCCGC
The DNA here is from genome assembly GCA_003153875.1 of Myxococcales bacterium. The sequence continues at coordinate 2,623 of PMBY01000239.1, forward strand.
CTGTGCCTCCTGCCGCCAGGGTCAATCCGCCCTCCACGATCACGCCACGCTCGGTGAAGAACCTCTTGATCCTGTCCAAGGTCGCCTCGTCGGCGAAGCGCTTGTTGCGGTACACCTCGAGGTACACCTTGTCGAACTTGACCCGGGCCATGACCCGGTCGAACTCTGCTTGCAGAACCTTCTCGTCGGCGAAGCGCTGGGTGGCGTCCACCACGCAGTACACGGCCACACGGAAGTTCTTGTACTGGCCGGCCCGGGCTGGGGTGGCCGACGATGCAGCGAGGAAGAATGAGAGGAGAGCCAATCGGAGGGTGTGTTGCATTGAAGGCCTCGCGGCCGTGGTACCACGGCTTGCATGAGGATCCAACAGCTGCTCAGCTCCCTCGTCCAGCCCAGAAAGCGCAGTGGCCCTCACTGCGGCCGCCGACCATACTTCTCCCGCAAGGACTAGAGCCATGAGACCGTTGGGTAGCTGTATGCGAATCGCGTCGTTTGCTGGCTGGACGTCGCTCACCCTGGCCGGATGTCTTCGCCCAGGCCTGAGCAGGTCGACTGAGACGACTCCCGCCGCGCAGCCGGCTGCCGACGAGCAACGCCTTGTCATTTGGGACGGCGCCCGAATGCGCGCTCGCAATGTCGGTACCGGCCGCACTGCGCGCCTTGACTTTTGGGACGGCGGCAAGAGCTGGGCAAGTTGCGACTCGAAGCCGAAATGCCAGGCGACTCTTGCCGCCAAACTCGGGGTCGGGGCCGACGGAATCACCGTCGAGGGAGCCAAGGGCATCGAGTTCCACGCGGCAGGGTCGGGCTGGGCCGGGTCGGGCTGGAACTGGTTCGCTTGGTGGCCTCCGACGGCCGGGACGGACCTCAGCCCGTACCGGAGCCTGACCTTCCAGATTCGCGTTGAAGCGAAGTCTCGGGAGGCCGCTCCGGACCCCCGGACTGTCGAAGTCCGTCTGGCGTGCAGCAATGGGAAGAAGACCACGGCCCCTGCGATGGTTCACAAGTACGATGGGAAATTCGACGACGGCAAGTGGCACAAGATAACCATCCCCATCGCCGACCTCAGCCGCGGTGAAGGCGCGCCGTTCGATTGGGAGAAAGTCTGGGAGTTCCAGTTGTCCACGTGGAGCGCCACACCGCGGGATTTCAACGTCTACGTCGACCAGATTGCGGCCGAGAAATAGGGCAGGGTCGGAATCGCCATCAATCACTTCGGCGCGGCCGAAGACCGCGCCGCTTCCTCTTTGCAAGCCTCGATGTCTTTCTGGCTCGTGGCGCGCTCGAACTCGCGGGTCTGGTGGCCGCCAAGGTCGCGCTGGTAACCCTTGATCGTGAGAGGCCCCGTCATCGCCGTCATCACGCCGGCGATGACTTCAACCCGATACTGATGGCCCGCCTTCATCGGCAAGGCGAACGTCCATCGCCCCGTGGTCGCGGTGACGGTTAAATTGCCGCCGGGCGACTGATCTGCCCAGTGCGATGGCGTGCCGATGACGTGGCAACCGGGCAAGAGCTCGAAGTACCCGCCGAGCGACGAGACGTCCTTGTCGTCCACGAATTGCACGTAGCCGGTGAGGGTGGAGACCTGCTGCGAACCGAGGGGCTGCGGCCCGGGTGGATAGAGACGGTCAGGCAGCGGACCCCCGCCCGAGACGCACGCGGCTGACAGGGCAAAGATCACAATGAAGATCATCCCATGCTTTTGCATCGGGCAATTATGTTCGGGCGGGCCGATTATGGAAACACCATTTTGTTCGAGGCTGTCCTATGATGGCGAAGTTATTGAGGTGAACCCATGATTCTGCGTGCGACCATGATCCTTGTGTCTTCGTGCCTGCTGCAACCCATGGCCTGGGGACGGAACGAGTCTGTGCCGAGCGGCGCAGTGGTGAAGCTGCCGGACCTGAACGTCCAGGTCCAGTTCTACGACGAGAACACGGTGCGGGTCCTCAAGTGGCTGCCCCAGGGCTCTCCGGCGAAGAAGAGCTTGGTGGTGATCCAGAACAACCTGCCGAAGCTCAAGCTGGAATCACAAGAAACGCCTTCGGAGCTTTCGCTCAGTTCGAGAGCCATGACGGTCCGGATCGCAAAGCAGGATGGCAGCGTCACCTTTCTCCGCGCTTCTGGCGACATCCTGCTCGCGGAGAGTGGGAAGGCTGCCCTCGCTCCGGTGGAGTTCAGTGGCGACAAAGGCCTCAGCCTCCTGCAACGATTCACGCTCACCCGCGCGGAGGGCATCTACGGGCTTGGACAACATCAGGATGGATACATGAACTACCGGGGTCGCTCGGTGACCCTGGTGCAGGCCAACACGCAGGCGTCCACGCCCTTCCTGGTTTCCACCCAGGGCTACGGACTATTGTGGGACAACACTTCCAAGACCATCTTCAAGGACGGGCCCGATGGGTTGACCATCACGTCCGACATTGGTGACAATGTCGACTATTACGTGATCCAGGGCGACAACATCGACGGCGCCATTGCGGGTTACCGCAATCTCACCGGTGCCGCCCCCATGTACGGCAAATGGGCCTACGGATATTGGCAAAGCAAGGAGCACTACCACACCCAGGACGAGGTGCTGGCAGTGGCCAAGGAATACCGCAAGCGCGGGATCCCCATCGACAACATCATCCAGGACTGGAACTACTGGGGCACCATGCGCGACTGGAGCGGGATGATCTGGGATCGCGTGCGCTATCCCAAGCCGGGCGAGATGATGAGGACGATCCACCATCTCAACTTCCATCTCGCCATCTCCATCTGGGGAGGGCTGGGGCCCGATAGCAAGCTCTACAAGGAAATGGACAAGAAGGGCTTTCTCTTCAAGCCCTCGGGCTGGGCTGGGTTCAAGTTCTACGATGCCTTCAATCCCAGGGCCAATGACCTCTATTGGAAGTATCTGAAGAAGGGGCTCTATTCCAAGGGCATTGATGGCTGGTGGCTGGATTCCACGGAGCCGGACATCATCAATGCCCTCAGCAAGGAGTCCTCGGAGTACGAAATGAAACGGGTCGAGAACAATCACCTGGGCTCGTGGGCGCGCACCCTCAATGCCTACCCGTTGATGATCACCGGCGGACTGTATGACCATCTTCGCAAACAGACTGATCGCCAGCGGGCCTACATCCTGACCCGATCCACCTTCGCGGGACAGCAGCGTAACGGCGCCACGACGTGGTCCGGAGATATCGGTGCAAGTTGGGAGATCTATCGCAAGCAGATTTCCGCGGGGATCAACCACTCGATGGCGGGAATCCCCTATTGGACCTTCGATATCGGCGCCTTCGTCTTGGGCAGCTATGGCGGCGTCTTCGACCGCGGGATCAAGGAACCCGCCTACCAAGAACTCTACACGCGCATGTTCCAGTTGGGGGCATTCACCCCCATCTTCCGCGCCCACGGCTCCGAAGGGCCGCGTGAGATCTGGGAATTCGGAGAATTCTCCGATGTCATAGTGAAGGCCGACCAGTGGCGCTACCGCCTGATGCCCTACATCTACTCCCAGGCCTGGAAGGTCACAAGCGAAGGGCAATCGATCATGCGCGGCCTGCCCATGGATTTTCCCAAGGATGCGAAGACCTTCGCCATCGATGACCAGTTCCTCTTCGGTCCTTCGATCATGGTTTGCCCCGTGACGGAGTACATGGTGCACCGTCCGCCCGAACCCACGGTGCTGGTTCCCACGGCCAATCTGCGTACAAAAGACGGCCAGCCGGGCGTCACGGTCACCTACTCCAAGGATGTGGACCACAAAGTTCCCTCGCTTGTGCGTGTGGAACCGCAGATCAATCTCATGTGGTACACGGGCCGTCCCGACTACGCCACCGAGAGCACCTTCTCGATCCGCTGGGAAGGCAAGCTGGTGCCCACCCAGTCCGGTCCGCATCAACTACATGTCAAGAGTTTTGGCGCCCGTCGCCTGTTCTTGGATGGAAACCCATTGCCCTTCCTTTTCGATAACACCCTGGAGCGCTACACGCAGCCCCTGCAATTGCAGGCGGGCCGGGCCTACGATCTAGTCATGGAGATCGAGAACCCCACGCCCGGCGCCGTCAAAGGCCAGCTCTACTGGAGGACACCGGATCTCTACGCCAAAGAGAAGGTGGTGAAAGCGCGGCCCAAGACCCGCAAGGTCTACCTTCCCGCGGGTTCGTCGTGGATCGATTTCTGGACTGGCAAGACAATGCCCGGCGGCGCAACCATCACAGCCGATGCGCCCATCGACAAGATTCCACTTTTGGTCAAGGCCGGTTCCATTGTGCCGCTTGGACCAACCATTCAGTACACCGCCGAAAAGCCCGCCGATCCCATCGAGCTGCGCATTTTCCCCGGAGCCGATGGCCAGTTTCTCCTCTATGAGGATGAGGGCGACAACTACGACTACGAAAAGGGCGCCTACGCGTCCATCGCTTTCCAGTGGGACAACGGCAAGCGGCAGCTCACCATCGAGGACCGCAAAGGCAGTTTCCCCGGCATGCTCAAGCACCGCAGCTTTCACATCGTCGTGGTGGGCGAAGGCCGCGGGGTCGGAATGGACCTCACGCAAAAACCCGACCAAGTGATTTCGTACGACGGCAGTCAGAAGGTCGTGAAGTTCTAGCCAGCGCTATGGCACGAGCTCGATGTCGTCGATGTACACTTCCACCGGATAAGGCGTAGCGTTCCACCCGAAGTTCCAGGCGATCTCCGTAATCGCGGCCGGATCGGGGCTCGGCAGCGGAACGCCGGTGATCAGTGAAGCGAACAGAACCGTCTGCGGGGCTGCCGTCGCAGTGACCGGAATCTTGACATTCGGCTGGGTGCATGTGGTCGCCGCGCAGGTCGCCGAGTTGATGATGCAATCCACTTTGGGCGCAACCGCCGGCGCCGCATCTCCCGGTGTCCAGATCGACATGGTGACTTGGCCAGACGGACCCGCGTCGCCGGAGATCGTGAAACGAACCCCAGAATAGCCCGAGAAATCCGCGAAGCAGGGGCCAAACCAGAGACCGATGACGGCGGTGCTTGGACCGACCGTGCCGGCGAGCCGCCACCGTCCATCGGTTGTCACAGTACTGTCGAGCGGGTAGGCATTCACCGGATTGCAGGTGTCGGTCGTGGCCGGCCAAGCCCACGTGCCGCCCTTGAGCGAAGTGCTTTCGGTCCAAGTGCCAAAGGAAGAACCCGTGGTGAAATCCAGGAGCATCGCAGTGAGCGGAGGAACCGCCGTGCAGCTCGCCGGCGTGGCCCCCTTGCAGGGCAGGCACTCGGTCGGGATGCCGCTACCCCCGTCCGTTGTCCCGGTTGCGCCGCCCGTGCTGGCGATGCCGCCCGTGCTGGCGATGCCGCCCGTGCTGGCGATGCCGCCCGCGCTGGCGATGCCGCCCGTGGTGGCGATGCCACCCGTGGCGCCCGTTGCGCCCGTGGTACCCGCGCCGCCGGAGGCGCCAGCCTTCATACCGGAAGACGAGCAAGCGGTCGACACTGCACCGGCCACGACCAGGCCAAGACACATCTTTCCAGCCAATGAAACGCGAGAACTAGTCATGCCCGAAGACCTCCAGAAGAAAGGCGTACCACTCATAACGTCGCACAAGAACTATCTTCTCATAGCAGGACCACAAGCAACAGGCACGAAAGCAATGCAAAGGAACGATGATCGCAGTCCCATCACTTGTTCCTACCGCCTCGAAAGGACTAGGCACTCAGCGTTGGATGCCCGAAGACATTGCCTCCGGGCGTCACTGGTCAGGGACCTCCGCAGGGAGCACACCGGATGTCCACCCAGGGATCAAAATTCCCGAGTGTGGCGTCGTCGCAGTTCCAACTACAAATGAGGTCCTCACACGTTGTGTAGGGTCCGGGCGACCACTTGTTCAAAGGGCGGTTTGGTTTCGCGCAAACGTAGTCATAGGCGGAGGTGAGATTGGTCGCGATGCAAATCATCATGGCAGTGTACTGCCGTCCCAAATCCAAATTGACCGCGGAGGTGTTGTCGTACGTAGTCATGCAGTTCTGCTCGCACTCAGTTGTTGTGGTTGAGCAACCGGGCAGTCCACTAGCAAGGGCGCAATTTTTCGCACAAGCTTCTGCCAATGTCATTGCAGACGTTCCGGTTGCCCCGCCAGCGGCCGGAACACCACCAGTTGAGATTGTGCCTCCAGTGGTTGTCGTGCCGCCCAATTCGTATAGTTCAGCACTCCAGTGGAAACCTACGATGAGCACCTTCCCGTTCGGCAACAAGGTTGCCGTGTGGTGCTGCCTGTGCGCGGCCATGCTGCCAGTGGCGGCAAAGGTCCCTGCCTCTGGGTCGTATAGCTCTGCGCTTGCGAAAACATTGGTCAGATTCATTCCGCCGGCGATGAGCACCTTGCCGTTGGGCAACATCGTCGCCGTGTGGAAAGCTCTGGACACAGCTATGCTGCCAGTGGCGGCAAAGGTCCCTGCCTCTGGGTCGTATAGCTCTGCGGCCGCGGTTGTCCCGCTGGCGGCTGCCCCGAGCCCGCCAACGAAGTAGTCCCCGCCGGCGATGAGGACCTTGCCGTTCGGCAACACGGTCGCCGTGTGGTACGATTTCTCTTCGACCATGTTGACGGTGACTGTGAAAGTCCCGACGCCCGGGTCGTACAGCTCCGCGGTCTGTCCGAAACTGCGGTTGCCCCGTCCACCGGCGATGAGGACCAACCCGTTCGGCAACAGGGTCGCCGTGTGGTTCGACCTTGGCACGGTCATGCTGGCGATGGCCGTGAACTTTCCGGCGCTAGGGTCGTATAGCTCGGCACTCGCGAAAAATTGCCCGCTGGTACTGGCTCCACCGGTGATGAGCACCTGCCCATTCGGCAACATCGTGGCTGTGTGACTCGTCCTTGTCACGGTCATGCTGCCAGCGGCGGTGAAGCTTCCGGAGCTTGGATCGTATAGCTCTGCACTCGCGACATATGCCCCGGTCGAGGCGTAGAGCCCACCGGCTAGGAGGACCTTTCCGCTCGGCAACAACGTCGCGGTGTGCTCACTCCTTGCCGCGGCCATGCTGCCGGTGGCGGTGAATATCCCGGTGCTTGGGTCGTACAGCTCGGCGCTCGCGCCGCCATTGGCGAAATCGCCAGATCCACCCGCGATGAGCACCATTCCGTTGGGTAGCAAGGTCGCGGTGTGGTCGGTCCTCGTCACGGTCGGGTTGCCCGTCGCCACGAAGACCCCTTGCAGAACGGTCACGGTCGCCTGCGTGCCCCCGATGATGCCGGTCGCACCTCCGTTGCTCAGCATTCCCCCGAATGCGCTCGCCGTGCTGCCGCCAGCCGTGCCGCCGGACGCACCTCTCGTGCTGCCGCCAGCCGTGCCACCGAACGCGCTCGTCGTGGCACCGCCAGCCGTGCCACCGGACGCGCCTCTCGTGCTGCCGCCAGCCGTGCCGCCGGCGCTACCGCCTAGGCCAAATGGGACACCGCCACTGCCTTTGCTGTTCCCGAGCGGCGCTCGACTGCAGGCGGCGAGCGACACCGCCACAGCGATTGCCAACCATCCACGCAGGTGCTTCATGCACGATAGGTTATCAGATCACCCATCACCCTGGCCATAGCCCGCCTTCCGTGGTAACCAGCACGCTCACCAACCCTGGAAAGGTTCGTAATGCACAAGACCATTTGGATGCGCGGTTTGCTATTGACACTGTTTCTCACCGGTTGTCGCTCGCCCGGCGAGCCAGTCGACTGGTCGCAGAGTCAAGAGAGCCTGACCATCAGCCCGACCGCCGTGTACCAAATCAAGAGTGCGGCGACCGGCAAGTGCATCGGCATTGCAGGCAACAGCACGGCCAACAGCGCCAAGGCCGAGATCAGGACCTGCAACGGCGCCGCTGGCCAGAACTTCACCATCGCGAGCGTTGCGACCGGCTACTACGCCATCAAGAACACCAAGAGTCTCAAGTGTCTGGATGTCAACGCCAAGTCGACGGCTGACGGTGCCTCTATCATTCAGTACACCTGTAACAACAGCTCCACCAATCAGCAATGGGCCATAGCCGAGGTGTCGTCGGGCGTAGTCCGCTTGACCGCGCATCATAGCGGCAAGGTGGCGGAGGTGAATTTGGGCGCCACCGCGGACGGAACCCCGATAGTCCAGCGCACATGGAACGGCGCCAGTTATCAGAAATTCCAGCTTTCCACGGGCACCGGCGGAAGCGGTGGTACGGGAGGTGCCACGGCAACTGGCGGGACGGGCGGTACGACCGCCGCGGGCGGCACCACTGTCGCGG
>PMBY01000323.1:0-571 GCA_003153875.1 Myxococcales bacterium
GGCCGCGACCCGCGCGAAAGCTTCGCGCCTTTTTCCTACCGCCAGGACATCCACACCCTCGACGATCTGCAGCCCGGCATGGTCTGCCCTGGCATCGTCACCAACGTCACAAACTTCGGCGCCTTCGTCGACATCGGCGTGCACCAGGACGGCTTGGTGCATATCTCGCAGCTGGCTGACCGCTTCGTGAAGGACCCGCGCGAGGTGGTGAGCGCCGGCGACCACGTCAGCGTGCGCGTGATCGAGGTGAAGCTGGACAAACAGCAGATCGCCCTGTCCATGAAATCAGGCGCGGAGGCTACGCGGGGGCCAAGCGACCAAGGCAGCAGCCCGAGGAACGATGGTCGTGGCGGCCGGCCGCAACCCCCACGCGCGCCAGCGCCGCCGCCCCAGCCCAAGAAGCCGTTCAACAATCCGTTTGCGGGGTTGGAGAAATTGCGGGGCAAGTAGGCGATGATTCTGGCCGCGATTGCGGTATTCTTGTCGCGGGTGGTTGATAATGAAACTGTGGTTTGCAGTCTTTGCTTCGATGTTCTTGGGGTTGGGGGCGGGTGCCGCTCCGGGAGGTCGT
>PMBY01000323.1:610-997 GCA_003153875.1 Myxococcales bacterium
GCGGCACCCAAGATGACCTGGGTACACTGGGTGGCCTACAACGTGCCTGCGTCTGCGCGCGGAGTGGCGGCGGGGGGGACACTGCCTGCTGGCGCGCTTGATGGCCTCAACGACTGGAAGCGCACGGGTTGGCGCGGCCCCTGTCCGCCCATCGGCCGCCACCGCTATTTCTTCAAACTGTACGCGCTCGACACCATGCTGCCGGATCTCAAACGGCCGACCAAAGCGCAGGTCGAGAAGACCATGCATGGGCATGTGCTGGCGCAGGCCGAGTTGGTCGGCACTTACCAGAAGAAGTAGCCGCTATTTCAGCGCGTAGTCGAGCACCGTGATATTCGACGAGTTCTTCTGCGGGTAGAAGACGGTGAGCTTGTCTTCCGTTGCCAG
>PMBY01000323.1:1004-17677 GCA_003153875.1 Myxococcales bacterium
GCGACAACCGGCAATCCCATGCCAACCCTGGTCCAGGTCCCACTGGCATTTCGCCAATAGTCGAAAAACTGGCTCTTGCCTCGCGCGCTGGTGAAATCGGCGTCGTCAGCTTGCGCGTCAGGCATATGAGACAGGAGCACGTGAATTCTTCCGGTGGCGTCGATGGCCATGTGCTCCTGGTTGATCAGCCCCCGGTTCTGGTTGATGGTCCAGGCTTTGATGCCCGATGAATTCTTGCTGACGAATGACGTTCCCGTGCTGGCAACCGTGGCGCCGGAATTGTTCTTCCAGGTCCGGCCGTGGTCATCGCTGTAGATGTAGAGCAGGTCGTGGTTGGTGGAGGCGTCGGGCGTTTCTCGCCAACACCAGGACATGTGCAGACGAGCGCCTCCCCTGGTGTAAGACAGGCCGTGGGGATAGGCATTGATACTGTCCCCGGTGCCGTAGACGTACATGCCAAGGGAAGTCCAGGCATGTGTGGCGCCGTCGTACTCCCACAGATACTCATCGCCGCTGCCGCTGGTGCCGATGCGTGCCTCGAATAGCATTTTGTTGCCGTCGGGCTCGGTCACGAATCGCGGGTATGTCACCAGGGTCACCGTAGTGCTGCCCACCAGGTTGCTGGTCACTGCCGAAAAGCTGGAAGCGGCCCATGTCGCTGTGGCCGGGTTAGTCACAATTCCGGCAACTGACTTGCGATAATGGAGATTGTTCGAGTGGTGATCAAAGGACAGGTGAAGCGTGCCGTCCCCTGGGCAGATGCCAATTGAGATGGTGTTGTGGGCATCGTCAGCGCTCAGGCTGTAGTCCGTAAATTCGAAAGTCGACCAGGCCCCGCTGGGCAACGCCCGTCGGGCCATGACCACATGACGGCTGCTGTTCCAAAACGCGGCGTATTGATAGCCGCTATGGCTGACAATTCCGTCCTGTTGAAAAGATTCCCCATTCAGGAAGCCACCGTAGGACACGATGGCCAGCCCGGCGTTGGTCAATAGGACTTCGCTGTCTTTGGTGATGCCAGGGGTCGTGCCACCGGAAGAGCTGCCGCCGCTCGCCTGGCCACCAATCACCGTGCCGCCAGTGGCGTGGCCGCCGGTCGTCTGGCCCCCGGTCACTGCGCCGGCCCCTGCACCCCCGGCTGTGCCACCGCTCACCGCGCCGCCGCTGGCACTGGAACCCCCAGTCACTGTGAATGCGCCGCCGGTGGCGATGCCGCCCGTCATTGCGCCTGCAGCGGCGTTTCCGCCGGTCGCAGATGTGGCTCCGGTCTCACCGCCGGCGTTGGAAGCTCCGGTGACTCCGGAAGTTCCGCCGGTAGATGCGCCAGCAACACCATTGCCGTCTGTCGCGGACGTCGTGCCGCCAAGAACACCACCGCTTGCCACACTGCCACCGAACGCAGTGCCGCCGGCGGCACTGCCGCGGCTGCCACCAGCTACGCTGCCGCCGGTTGCACCGGCGCCACCAGTGCCGCCCACAGTCGTCGACGAAGAAGAAGCCGTGGTTGCGCTGCCGCCGACAGAGACATTTCCACCTTGCGCCTGTGTAGACGAGGTACTGCCCGCTCTACCAGAGTTGCTGGTGCAGCCCAAGAACAGGCCGAAGACGGCGAGCAAGACGTGCGTTTGGCTGTTCATCTGACGTCCGACAGACGACCGCAGGTCGCCCCTACAGGATACACGACTATGGGCCCGCCCGAGCCTCGCCCTACTCGGGCACGTCGGGACTGCGGGCTTGGGCCACGCCGGCCTCAAAAGCGGCGCGTTCCACGGCCTGGGCCACCGCCTTGTGCATGTCTCGGTTGAGCATCGACGGCACCAGTTCGCCGGTGGCAGCAAAGGACGCGATGGTGCGGGCGGCGGCGATCTTCATGCGGTTGCAGATCGACCGGGCTCGGGCATCGAGGGCGCCGCGAAAGATGCCGGGAAAAGCCAGCCCGTTGTTCACGCTGCGCCCGTCGGCGGCAAAGGCCGCGCCAGCCGCACGCGCATCCTCGGGCGAAATCTCGGGCCGCGGATTGGAGAGCGCCAAAATGATCTGCCCCTTGTGAATCATGGCGGGCTTGAGCAGACCGGCCACCCCGGTCACGCCGATCACGATGTCGGCTGTCTTCATCAGCTCGTCGAGCGACATGGGCGAGCCGCCGGCCTTCTCGAAGATCTCCATGGCCTGCGGGTTGATGTCGGTTCCCACCATGCGCTTCACGCCGTAGGCAATCAGCAACTTGGAAATGCCGATGCCGGCCGCGCCCAGCCCCACCATGCCCACGCAGTCGTTGCGGAAGGGCTTGCCCACGTACTTGGTGGCGTTGAGCAGCGCAGCCAGGGCCACCGTGGCGGTGCCGTGCTGGTCGTCGTGCATGACCGGGATGTCCAGCATGGCATCGAGACGGGTCTCGATCTCGAAGCACTCGGGCGCCTTGATGTCCTCCAGTTTGATGGCGCCGAAGGTGGGCGCGATGATCGCGACGGTGCGGATGATCTCCTCGACGTCCTTGGTGGCCAGCAGGATGGGCACGCCGTTGATACCGACCAGCGCATCGAACAGGACTGCCTTGCCCTCCATCACTGGCATGCCGGCCACTGGCCCGATGTCGCCCAGGCCCAGGATGGCCGTGCCATTGGTGACGATGGCCACCGTGTTTCCGATCGCGGTGTATTCGTACTTCAGCTCGGGCGTCTGCTCGATCAGCTTGCACACCTTGGCCACGCCGGGCGTGTAGATCTTGCGCAGGGTCGCCAGGCCGTCGAGCGGAACCCGGCTCTTGACCTGGATCTTGCCGCCCCGGTGCATTTCCAAGACCGGGTCGATGATCTCGGAGATGATCACGCCCTCGACCTTGCCGATCTCGGCCAGCACCTCCTGCAGCTGCGCCTCATCGTCGATGAACAGGGTCAGGTCGCGGGTGTTGTACTCGACCCCGTAGGAAACCAGGTGCAGGTCCGTGATGTTGCCGCCGGCATTGCCGACCGCGGTGGCCACGCGACCCAGGTAGCCCGGCTGGTCCAGGATCATAAGCCGGATGGTCTTGACGATCTTGTCGACGCCTTTCTCGATCTGCATCATGCAACTCCTATCGAATCATACTCTTGCGCGCGCGACTGCCCAACCGCAACCGAGAAACCGGGTGGCGCGGGCTCGCGTAGTTGCCGATTGCCCGCTGCTTGACAAGTCCATCAAGGTCGGCAAAGGCGTGGGCGGCGGAATGATGAAGCAGATGATTCCCGCCGCCGGGTCGGCCTGGATGCCCTACGTGCTGGTGAAAGACATCGATGCGGCGACCAGAAAGACGAAAAAGCTTCGCGCCAAAATCATGAAGGGCGTGACCGAAGTCGAGGGGATGGGCTGGCTCAGTATCATCGTCGACCCCACGGGCGCCATCTTGGGCTTGTGGNNTCGATCGGTCAGCGCAGGATCGCGCTGGCACCGCCACCGTCAGGTGCCGCGCAGGCGGCGCAGGACTTCCCGCGCTGGCCCGGTGGCGCGCCAGCTCCAGGATGACAGCAGCTCGTCGAGGCGTGCCTGCCGCCGGACCAGGTCGGCACCCAGTTCGTTGTTGGCGTGAGCCAGGACGTCGCGCTGTGCTTGGACGTCGCTCAGCGTGCGGGCCAGGGTGTCGCGCTGAGCTTCAACTTCTTCCAGCGTGCGGACCAGCGAGTCGCGCTGTGCTTGAACGTCGCTCAGCGTGCCGGCCAGCGAGTCGCGCTGAGCTTCAACCACTTCCAGTGTGCGGACCAGGGCGTCGCGCTGCGCTTGAACGTCGCTCAGCGTGCCGGCCAGGGTGTCGCGCCGAGCTTGAACCTCGTCCATCGCGCGAGCCAGGGAGTCGCGCTGCTCTCGAACCTCATCCCGCGCGCGGGCCAAGGTGTCGCGCTCCCTCTCGACCGCCTCCAGCGTGCGGGCCAAGGTGTCGCGCTCCCCTTCAACCTCGTCGAGCGTGCGGTCCAGCTCGTCCCGTTCCCACTTGGCCGCCTCCAGCGGGCGGGTCAGCGCGCTGCGCTGCCCCTCGACCTCGACCAGGGTGCGGGCCAGCGCATCTCGCTCCTCCCGCGCCTGCTCCGTCTCGCGGCTGGCCGCGACCTGCTCGCGCCGCGAACGCTCCGCTTCCTCCGAGCGGATCATCCCTTCCTTCTGCGCGACGTCGAGGTCGTGCTCGGAAACCGCCAGCGCGGATTCCAGTTCCTCCACGCCCCGATGGCGCAGGAAAAGCTGCAGCCGAATGCCGTCGGGGTCGTAGGCGGTCAGCGTGGCAGGGTCGCGAATGAAGCGGGCGCCCGCCTCCACGCCGTCGTACTGCGCATACGAGCCAAGCTCGCGCTCGCCCGGATCCCGGCGCGGCTCGCGTTCTTGCAGAATCTTGCGCTCGCCCTGAGCCTGGTTGCGGATGGGGTAGTGGCGCAACAGGAAGCGGATGGGAAACACGCGGCGTTCCGGGACGATGGCCTCGTGCCCGCCGGACGAAAGCAGATCCACCGACGATTTCTTCCAGGCGTTGATGCGCAGCCGGTCGAAACGGCGGGCCGGCTCGCAATACCGGAAGGTAGCGCGCAGGTCGTCTCCCTTGCGGTAGTTGTCGTCGGTGGGCGGAAAGCCGAGCGCCGCGAAGTCGATGGCGTTGTAACCGGCTGTCTGCACCCGCCGGATGGCCCGGCACAGGTCGAGGTGCGGCCACGGGCTCTCGCGGAACTCGTCAACACCGTGGTGGATGAACCAGTCGCCGTCCAATTCCTGGGCCAGCTTCTGCATGCGCTCCAGGATGCGACCCCAGGTCGAGCGCTGGGCGTCTTGCCCGGGAAAGCCCGATTCGTCGGGAAAGCGTTCGATCGCGATGAGGCCCTGGCCGGCAAACCGTTGCGCTTCTGCCACCGTACCGTCGGTCGAAGCGCGATCGATGAGGTACACCGACACACCCTGCTCGATGAGGTGCTGGATGGACAACCCGATGATGTCTTCCTCGTTGTAGGAAGCCATGATGGCCGTGACCGAGAAGCTGCCTGGTGCGTCCACGCGATCCTCAACCCGCGGCCATCTCAGCCGGCTGCGCCTGGGCGTAGAAGAAACCAGCCTGTTGTTCTCGATGTCCCATCTCGTCTGCGTCTCCCCGCTAGTCGCGTCTTATATCACTACGCCCCGGTGCCTGCCATGCGCGTGTGGCGAGTCGAAATTCGTCCGGGTGCGGACAGGAAGCCCTAGCGACGGACCGGAGACGCGCTCTTGGCCTGCCCGGACAGCGCGACGGCGAGCGCGCGCAACGCCGCGGCGCCGTCGCCCCGGTAGGCCGAACCATGCATACACGCGAGCAGCGCCGGCTCGGTCGCGGCCAGCCGCTCGATCGCCGGTCCCGCGGCGGTCGGATTCGAGTAGTACTCCATCGCTGCCCGCATCGCCTCGCTGGGACCCAGAATGTCACCCGCGGTGACCGCATCGGATGCCGCCCCGGGCTGCGTGAAGAGGTCGCCACAAAACAAGGTTCTGGTCGTGCTCTCCGCCAGGTAGCCCGCGTCCCACCCGTGTGGCAAGTGGGGCGTGTCGAACCAGCGCAGGCGCTTCGTTCCGATCTCGATCACATCGCCGTCCGCGAGCACGCGCGGCGGGCGATCGGCCACATCCTGGATCGACAGCATCGCCCCGATCCGCCCGCACAGCGGCGCGGCCTGCGGGGCAGCGGCCAGCCACTCCGCCAGCGATCCGCATTCGTCGGCCTCGAAGTGCGAGAACGACACCCACTTGAGCTTTGCAACCGGCATCACACTGGCAACCGCGTCCCGGGTCAGCGGGAACATCCGCCGAAGCCCGGCATGGAAGAGCAGCGGCTCGTCGTCGACGATCAGGTATTGGTTGAAGCTAAACCCCGTCGGCAGGGCCGGATTGGGCGGCACCGGCGTGCTGATGCGATAGATCCCTGCGGCGATCTCGTCGATCCGAGTGCCCGATTGCGTGTTCGTGGTGGGCATGGTCTCACCTCAATCTTGATTGGGTGGCCGCCCCTACGCTGGTGTTACACGCAATCGCCAAGGCCGGCGGCTTCCGACCCGCCCCTTGAGGTTCAAAGAACGTTTCGCAGCAACCTGCGAAGTGGGCGACAGATGCGGTCAACCTGCCCAGCGAGAGCGCCGGCTTTTTGCGCAGGCGGCAAGCGCGGTCCTTGACCGCTCATGCATACGGCGGTATGTATACTCGTATGAATCATCGTGCAGGACTGGAAACCAGGCGGGTGACCGCCAACCTTCCCGTCAAGCTGGTCGCGGACGCGTGTCACGTGACCGGCCTGGGTATCACCGAGACACTCGTGACCGGGTTGGAGCGGGTCAAACGCTCGGCTGCGGCCGCCCAGGCGCGCGCGCTCAAGGGGAAGCTTCGCCTGACCATCGATGTCGAGACCTCTCGTGAGCGCGCTCGTCATTGATACTTCGACCTGGATTGCGTACTTTCGGGAAGGGAGCGGCGATGCCATCATCGAGCCCGCGCTCGAGCAAGGGACGGTGTACTTGCCGCCGGTCGTCGCCAGCGAGCTTCTCTCCGGCCGGATGGCCGAACGCGCACGCGGCGAGCTGGAAGAATTCCTGCTGACTCTTCCTCTTTGCCAGGCGGACGTCGCCCACTGGTTTCGCGTGGGAAGATTGCGCAACTCGCTGGCGGCCAAGGGTCTCTCCCTCTCGACCCCTGATGCTCACGTCGCCCAGTGCGCGCTCGACCTGGGCGCGGACCTGCTCTCGGCGGATGCAGTCTTTCGCCTTGTGGCTCGCCACACGAAACTGTCGCTGTTCAGGGTGTGAGCCGGTGGGTTACCCTGCCCCCTCATGATTCGCGTTTGCTGCTCCAACCGCACCGAGGCGCTCTTGCAGGCGTTTGTGCGCAATATGCAGCGCGAGCGGGAGAGCGCGGGGCCGTTTGCGCCGGTGCGCGTGGTGGTGCCCAACCACAATGTGGAGACCTACCTGCGCATGGGCGTGGCGCGAGCGTGCGGGATCGCGGCCAACTTGCAGGTCACGTTTCTGCGCAAGCTGCTGGCCCATGTGGCCGAGCAGGCGCTGCCCAACGGCCGCGTGGTGGATGCGGAACAGATCCAGGCCCACCTGCTGGCGCTGTTTCACGACGAGGGCTTTCTCGCACGGCCGGAAATGGCACCGGTGCGCGACTATCTTCTGGCGGGCGGCGGGGCGCGCGACGCTGTGGATCGCCGACGCTGCCAGCTCGCTTTTCGGCTCGGGCCTCTCTTCGAGGAATACGCGGCCTCGCGGGCCGAAATGGTCAAGGCGTGGGAGACGGGCACGACCCTCGACGGCAACCGTCTGTTCGCAGCGACGGAAGCCTGGCAGCGTGCTCTCTGGCTGGCCATCTTCGGGCCTGCGGGTCGCATTGCCCTTCGCTCGCAAGCCGAGGGCGTGGCCTGGTTGCGCATCGACGAGCTGCTGACGCGCGCCGAGGCGCTGGGCAGGCTTGCGGCCGACGAGCTGGGCCCCACCTTGCACCTCTTCGGCGCCTCGTACGTGGCGCCGTCCTACCATCGCATGCTGGCCGTGCTCGCTCGTCACATTGATGTGTACCTGTACACGCTCAATCCCTGCCGCGAATTCTGGGAGGACGTGGAAACCCCGGCCGAGCTGCGCCGGCGCGTGGCCAAGAGGCCCCAAGCAGACCCCGCGCTCGACGATCCCTTTGGCCTGCTGGATCCATCTGAGAACCTGGCCCTGCGCCTGTGGGGCCGGCCGGGCCGCGAGAACCTGCGCCTGCTCGGCGAGCTCGATGGGTACGACTTCGAGGAACACTTCGCAGCCTCGACCGCGCCCACGCTGCTGGCGCGCCTGCAGAACGACATCCTGGATCGCACCGCAAGGACCGAGCCCGACCCGATGCTGGCCGCCGACGGCAGCGTGCAGGTGCTGGCCTGCCCAGGCATACGCCGCGAGCTGGAAGTCGTGGCGGCCGAGATCTGGCGCTGCCTGCGCACGACGCCCGATCTGCGCTGCAACGACATCGCGGTCATCGTGCCCGAGTCGCGCAAGGACGCCTATCTGTCGCAGGTGAGCGCGGTGTTTGCCGAGAGTCGCGACTTGCCCCACCATGTGGTGGACCTGCCGCTGGCGGGCGGGCACCGGCTGGGCGAAGCCGCGAACATGCTGCTCGACCTGCCGTTCTCGTCGTTCTCGCGCAAGCAGCTGGTGCCTCTCGTCACTCACCCGTCGCTGATGGCGCGTTTTCCCGAGGCGCGGCCCACGGACTGGCTGCGCCTCATCGACCAGCTAGGCATCGTGCGCGGGGCCGAGCAGCGGGATCTCGCCGGAAGCTATTTGGATCGCGATCTGTTCACCTGGGATCAGGGTCTGCGCCGACTGGCCCTGGGCGCGTTCATGCTGGGGGAACGCAGCGGCGACGAAACGCCGGTCAGCCTCGGTGAAAACCAGTATCTGCCGGTCGAGACTGCGCCCGACGATCGCGTCGCCGCCCTCGATTTCGCGCTGCTGGTCCGCTCGCTGATTGCTGATGCGCGCTTCGCGGCTGGCGTCGACAGCCCGACTGAGCGCCCGCTAGCCGAGTGGCTCGGCTTCATCCGCGGCATGCTGGCCGCGTACTTGCATCCTGTCGACGCCGGCGAGGAGGGGCTGCTCGGCCGCTGGCGAGCCCACCTCGACGAGATCGAAGACGTGGGCCTGCAGGACTTTCCGGTCAGTTACCGGGTCGCGGCTGAGCTGGCGCGCGGCGCGCTCGCGTCCATACCCGGCTCGCGCGGGCAATACCTCGCGCGCGGCGTGACCGTGGCGTCGTTCGTGCCCATGCGGGCCATCCCTTTCCGCGTGGTATTCGTGCTTGGCCTGGGCCAGGGCGACTTCCCGCGCAGCGCACGCCGCGGGGATCTGGACCTGCGCGAGGCTCGACGCGAAGCGGGCGACGTCACGCCCCGCGAGCAGGACCTCTACATGTTTCTGGAGACGCTGCTGTGTGCGCGCGACCGGCTGGTGCTTTCTTATGTGGGCCGCGACGAGATCACCGGCGAAAAGCAGCCATCCTCGGCTGTGCTGCTCGAACTGCGCGAGATCCTGTCGAGCGGCTACCTCGCCAAGGCTGAGGTGGAAAATCTGTTCGATGCGCAACCGCCGCCGCTGCGACGCTATGACGACGTCGAGCGACTGGATTCCCAGCCCCTCGCGCGCGCCGAACATGCGGCCCAGGGTCTGGGCGAGTCCTTGCGTGCCTCGCTGCCAGCGGGCACGCCTGCTCCTTTGAGCGTGGAGGATCTGCGCCGTGCGCTTTCTCCGTCGGCATTTTCCGAGGTGGCAGCCCGCCTGTCATTGCCTGCGCTGCCGCCAGCAGGTGAAGCGCGTGAAGAAGCGTCTCACGTGATCGTCACACTCGCGGAGTTGCGTTACTTCTTGCAGGATCCTCTGCAAGGCTCGGCGCGCTTTGGCCTGCGTCTGCGCGAGAGAAAAAGTGACGATGAGCTGGCCGACCGCGAGGACGAATCTTTTGCCACGGCCGCCTTGGATCGGACAACGCAACTGCGCGAAGCCATGGTTGGCGCGGTGCTGGCGTCAGCGGGCGCGCCCTCGCCCGAGGCGGCGGCAGCCCGCTACCACGAGATCAGCCTGCGCGAAGAACTGGCAGGACGCGGGCCGGCCGGACTTTTCCGAGAGGCCGAGCGCGAGCGTCACGCGGCCATCNNTCGAAAATGAAGATGCGCACGAGATCCTGCCGGCCATCACAATCGAGCTGGCCGCCGACGGAGCGCGGCCTCCGTTGACCGTGGAGCTGCAGGGTCGGACCAGCGTTCTCGTCGAAACGCCCGACGGGCCGCGAGCCTCGGTGATTCTGAGCTGCCGGGCCGAGGACTCTGACGAGGAGATCCGGCGCGACAAAGAATCCCTGCCGGCATTCCTGGATCATGTGGTGCTGGCAGCGGCGGGACTGTCGCAAGGCAGGGCTGGCCACCGCGGGCTGCTTCTGCTCACCGACGGCGACAAGCATGAAATCGAAGTGCGCCGCTTCGCCGCTCTGGACCCGGCGCGTGCGCGTGACTACCTGGCGCGCCTGGTGCGCGACATGCTGACCGGGACGCTGGGTCCGGACGGCGAGCCCAGTGGGCTTCACGCCTACTTCCTGCCCTGCGAGGCCGTGTTCCACGCTCGGCGCAAGGGCGCTCGGCCAGAGGACGAAGCCGCCCGCCTCTGCCAACAGCACCGCGAAGGTGGGCGCAGTCGCATCAGCACCCAGTACGGGCCCATCCGCGACGCCGTGGAGCGATGGAATCCGCCTTCAGCCGAGGCAGCCCGGCGCATGGCAGCCGATCGCTTCGGCCTCTATTTTGAGTTGGAAACTGGGGCCAAATGAGTACTGCCATCCGCTATCCGCGACCGCCTGAGCTGGACCAGCTGGGCACCCGACACGCCGTAGTCGAGGCGTCGGCCGGCACTGGCAAGACATACTTGCTTGAGCACCTGGTGGTCGAGTTGCTGCTCAATCACGGCGCGCGCATGGAGGAGATCCTAGTCGTTACCTTCACTGAGCGCGCCACCGCCGAGCTCTGCCTGCGCCTGCGCCAGAAGCTGAGCGAGCTCTGTCATCGGACGGCCGAGCCCCCCAATGCCAGCGACGAGAATTGCTGGCTCATCGACGACCAGGCGCGCGGCCTGCTGCGCGACGCTTTGCTGGCCTTTGATCGTGCGACGATATCGACAATCCACGGTTTTTGTCGCGGCATTTTGGGCGATCACGCGTTCTTGCATCGACGCATGTTCGACGAGCAGGCGGTTGACGAGAAGGATGCTTTTCACACGGCCTTCGTGGAATGCCTGCGCAATGATTTCGCAGTTCAGCCGGAGCTGCGGCCATATCTTCAGACCTGGCTGTCCGCGGGCCACAGCGCGAGGGATCTCGAGCAGGCGCTGGGCGCATGCACGAGGGAGCTGGCCCGCATCTTCCCGTCGCGGCCAGAGGCCCTGCAGCCGCCATTCGACGAGTCCGCTCTGGCCGCGGCCATTGCAGCGTGGCCAGCAGAGACTGCTGGCGATCCGACGCTGGCTGAGCGATTGAAGAAGGCCAAGGTGCATGCCGGGACAGCCAGGGCTGTCTGTCCCCGACTGGTAGCGCTTACTGAGATCGTGCTCAAAGCCCGCGGCGCAGACACGGCTGGGTTTCTCGGTGAACTCGAACGCTTTGTCGCGAAGGACTCGCAGAAGGATGTCTGGGGTTATCTCCTTGGTGCCTTGGAGAAAGGCGCAGCCGATCCTCGCGTGGCCGAAGTGAGGCAGGCCCTGGCGAACCTGATCGCTGTTGCCCCTCCCCTGCTCGCTGCCGTGGCCCACAGGTTCCTGCCGCTGGTTCGCGCACGCCTGCAGGAGCGCAAGCGCGCGGCTGGGCTCTACGATTTCCAGGACATGTTGACCCTGGTCGCCGAACGTCTGAGCGACGAAGGTGAGTCGGCGCAATTGCTGCTGTCCACGCTGCGCCGCCGCTACAAGTACGCACTCATCGACGAGTTTCAGGACACCGACGACGTGCAGTGGTTCATCTTCCGGCGTCTCTTCTTCGAGAGTCGCGCACACGTGTTGACGGTCATCGGGGATCCCAAACAAGCCATCTATCGCTTTCGCGGCGCTGACGTGCACACCTACTTGCGCGCCCGCGGCGAGATCCTGCAGGCAGGCGGCGCCCTGGTCAGGCTGGGGCAGAATTTCCGGTCGACCCAAGCGGTGATCGACGGATACAACGCCGTGTTCGACCAGGCCACCGGCTTCTTCCGTGCCGGAGCAGGAATCGACTACGACCAGCCCGTGACCTGTGGCCGCGCCGACCGGCGCCTGCTCGGCACTGACGATCAGCCAAGGCCAGGAGTGGTGGTGCTTGATGTGCAGGCAGCCGACGGCACCGGTGTCGCCGACGTGCGGCGCGCCCTGCGGCGCCAGATAGCGGACGAGATTCGTCGCCTGCTCTACGATGACGGGGCGCTCTTCCTACTTGACGGTAGCGGCCGCAAGCGAATCACGGCTCGCGACATCTTCGTGCTCGCCTTCACCAACCCGGAGTGCCGCGAGATCGGCGCGACATTGCGGGCCGCGGACCTGCCCTTCGCATTCTACAAAGAAGACAACCTGTTTCAGACCAGCCAGGCCAAAGACGTGCTGGATCTTCTGCGCGCCATTGCCGACCCCGATGACCGCACCTTGCGGCTGCGGGCCTTCTTGACGGCATTCTTCGCCCTGGACCTGGTCGACTTGGCCCATCGGCCCGATGCCGAGGATCCCTTGCTGCGCCAACTCTTCGAGTGGCGCGACCTGGCCCTGGCCGGCGACTTTGGTGCCCTTTTCGCGCGCATCCTCGAGCAAAGCGGGCTCGTGTGCCGCGAGGTCTGTTTGAGCCACAGTGAGCGCGCGCTCACCAACTACCTGCACATCTTCGAGGTCATGCAGGAAGAGGCCGCACGCACCCATGCGGGCTTGCGCGAGTTGGTGGAGACGCTGGGGGCGTATGTCAACCAGACGCGTTTCCTTCCGGGCGACGAGCGAAACCTGCAGCGCCTGGAAAGTGACTCGGATGCCGTGCAAGTGATGACGGTGCACAAGGCCAAGGGACTGGAGGCCGACGTGGTCTTCATCTACGGCGGGTTCAATCGCAGAACTCCCGGTTCTTTGCGCGTGTTTCACGACGAGCAGGACCGACACGTGGTGAACCTGGGCTCCCTCGATCCGCAGAAGCAGAATAGTTACGCCAATGAGATGGCCGACGAAGACCGGCGCGTGCTCTACGTGGCCCTCACTCGCGCTCGCGGCCGGCTCTACCTTCCCCGCCGTCCAGCGAGTTTCTCGGGCGTCCCGGGGCCCTACCGTGTGCTCAGCCCCATTCTCGACAAGCTGCTGGACGACGCCAAGACCAGTCGGTTGTTCCACCGAGTGCCGGTCGCCTGTCCTGGTCAGGCGCCAGTGGAATTGCCCGCTCCTTCGCCTGCGGCGCTTTCGGCCTGGCAGCCGCCAGAGCTTCCAGCCGACCTCGCCGCGCCGGAGTTCCATCGAATTGCCAAGCAGCGCGCCGGCTTTGTCGTCACATCGTACACCGGCGTAAAGCGCCGCCATGGCGGCTTCGTGGTTCCCGAAGAGCCGGCCGACCTGTCCACAGCCAACGAGCCGACCGAGCACGACGCCCCCGCGCCTGTGGACCCGCGCGAGCTCGCCCGTGGGCGGCGGTCCGGGATCTTCTTGCACGCGATCCTGGAACAGGTTCCGCTTGGCAGCTTGACGGCTTCCGGCTCGTCGGCCGAGTGGGCCGCCCAGCCTGAGATCGCCAAGCTCCTGCAGCGCCTCGCGCNNGCCGGCGCTGGGCCGGGCGCGACCATCGCTGCGGGAGATCGAGTTTCTCTATCCGATCCCTGAAGAGCATCACCAGCTGTTGGGACAGACTGGCCTCGCACGAGAGGATGGCCGCGCCTGGTCCATCGAGCGCGGGCTGGTCAAGGGCTTCATTGATTACCTGTTTGAGCACGAGGACCGCATCTACCTGTGCGATTGGAAGGGTGACTGGCTTCCTTCGTGGGACGGTGATCGACTGCGCAACCATTGCGAGAGCAATTACGAGATCCAGGCGCGGCTCTACACGCTGGCGGTCTTGCGCCTGGCCGGCCTGAATGCTCGCGCCGCATTCGAACGGCGTTTCGGCGGCGTGCTCTACTGTTTCCTGCGCGGCATGCGGCCCGGCGATGAGCAGACCGGCACCTATTTCCGCAGGCCCGACTGGCAGACTGTGCTCAGTTGGCAAACCGAAATGCTGGGCAGCGAATTCTGGGGGCTTCAGGCGGGCTAGCCCGCATTTCTCATGAGCTGCATTAAGTCGATGGCCGTGCGGCGGTGAATAGCGCGGGCTAGAGCGCGTTCAAAGAATACAGAAACTCCTCAATCGCCAGCCTAGAGCCCACACTGATGTTGGGATCGGCGAACAGTTGCTGCAGAAAGTTCTGCAATTGGGCTTTAGTCATGTTGCGGTTGTTGTAGCGCCAGCCTGCTGCGTAGGCGATGTTGGTGGCCTGCAGCTCGTAGTGTGGAACCTGCTTGTAGTTCGCGACATAGGTCGCAATCTGGGTTCCGCCGTAGGACTCTATGGCGAAGGCCGCGAGATAAAGCGCCAGGTGATAATCGAGAACCGGGCTCGCCGCGGCCAGAACTTGCTGCAAAGACTCCGCGCCCGCGCTCACGCCGTCGTCCCACGAGGGCTGGAGTGCGGCGATCGCAAAACTCACCGCGTAGTAGTCGGGCTGCCCATTCATGCCCAGCCAGATCTGGTTCATGCTTTGATAGCGACTTGCCCAAGCCGCTTGAGCCGTGGGGGCCGGGCAGACGATCCCGTAGGGGACGGAAGAGTTGCCGCGGCAGTCAATCCATGTCTCGGCCTGATAGCAGGGCATCAGGGCACTATCGAGATCGCTAGGGGATGTGAAGTCAGTTCGCGCCAGCGCTGCGTCGCAAGCCTCTCCCAATATGGGAATTGCGCTTATCGACATGCCGTCAACAGTGACAGTCGCGACGTGCGCGTTGAGGTATATGAAATCATTAGCCAGGAATTGCTCCTTGGTTGTCGCGGCGGTCGTGGATACCACAGGCGGAGATGGCGGCGCAGCCAGGACGGCCACGATGGGCGCCGATGCGGTTCCCGTGGAGTACATGTCGACCCCAGTCTCGGAAAACAAGTCCTCTGACGTAGGCCCTCGGTGCAGAAGTCCCACAACTTGGCCCTGGTCGTTCAGTATGGGCGAGCCGCTTTCGCCAGGAAGTGTGTACGCCGTGGTCGTGATCCACTGGCCATTGGTGTCCGTGACCTGACCGTCTGTCCATTTCTTGAGAGCGGCTTCAGGGTGTCCCACGATGGTAACGTGTTGGTTGAGCAAAGACGCCCCATCCTGGCCATCGAACGAAAGGTAGTCCGGGGTGTCGAGCTGATTGCCGTTGGGGTCGTAGAATTGAACAGCGGCCATGTCGAGCCCTGGGTTGACCGTGGTGGGAACTGCAAACACGGTGCTCGGGTCTTGTTGTGGCTTTCCACGCTCGTGCATTTGAGTCAACCCCACATAGCATCCCTCAACCGCACATACCGGATCGCCCAACACGTGATTGTTGGTGAGCAGCAGGCCGGTGGGCGAAATGAAGAATCCGGTCCCGTACTCCCCGGCCGTGCGCACGCGAACGACAGCGCGTGCCGCGGTCTGAATCTCCGGAGTGGCCGTGGTGATGTCGTTGAAATGGGGCAGCGTGACGGTTGCAGGGCCAGGGAACGTGGCGGTTGCAGGGCCGGAGCTGCAGGCGCCAGCGACAGCGCAGAGCGCGACCATCCCGACGAGTTCACACAGGTACTGGCGAAATAGCATCGCAATGCCTCCAGGGGTCGAGAGTTCGAGGATTGTAGCCGCTCGCGCAGGTCGAAGATAGCCGTCACCCACGCCGCGCGACTCTTGCGCGCGGCAGGTAGTCCTTGCGTACCGGCGCAAACACCTCGATGGCCACCGAGTCCGCGAGAATGGCAGCGCCGTGCTGCGTGCCCCCGGGGATGGACCAGCTATCGCCCGGCCGGGCCACCACCGTCCGGCGGTCGATGCTCAGCCGGACACGCCCGCTGACCAGGTACCCAGTCTGTTCCTGCGGGTGCGCGTGCCTGGGCAGGGTGCTGCCCTTGCGCATGCGGAACTCGGTCAGCAGCGTGCGGTCACCGTACGCCAAAGTCTTGCGCTCGATCCCCGGCAGGGCGGGCTGGTACCCACGCTGGTTTGCCTTGCGGATCATGGCGCACCCAGGGCGATTGCCAGAGTCTACGTGTTGAACTGGGCGCGAGCGGGCTCAGCCTTCGATCTTGCAGCCCGAAACCATTCCGACCTCGATGTCCTCGGGGTTCCCCCAAGCGGTGTTGACCTGCCAGTGCGTGCGCACCCCGGCCAACTTGCCAATGATCTTGATCTGGCAATGGGCCGTGAAGCGCTTGAGTTGCTCGCGCGGCTTGTTGGGCAGCTCGGACTGATAGCGATCGCGAATGGCCGGCTCAAGGAAGAGACCCGGAATCAGGTACTGGTGGCGATCCACCGTGTAGTACGGGGCCAGCTTGTTCTGTTCGTCGCCCTGCCAATTGACAATCTCAGTGGAAAACCCGCAATGGTAGACCTGGAAGCCCTTCAGCGACACGCAGGCCACGTCGGTGCGGTCCGAGGTCACCAGCGTGATGTCCACTGCCGCCGTACGCAATATCGCGGCTGAATTGGGGGAAATCCGTCGCGTGGCGAAGTAGCCGGCAAAGATGATAATCGCGGCGACTATCAGGCCAAGAAAGATCTTGCCCCGCGAGAGGCCCGACGTCTTGCCCTCGGCCGCTTCCTCGTGCTCATGCGCTTCCTGCTCTGCTTGCTTGGGATCTTCGTGTTCGCTTTCCACGGTGGTCCTTCCTTTCGACCCCTTCTTTTACCGAACTAGGGCTCCGACCACAAGCCCCGCCATGACGCGCGCGTCTCATGGACCCCAGCGAGGTCGCGATCCGGTACACTGCCCACAGCCTCCCATGAATACGGACACCGTTTCATCGCTGTCTCCGCTGGGCACGGCCCGCCAGCGACTGGCGCCCGCGGCTGCCTATCCGCCCGGCCTGCTCTCCCAGCTGCGAGACGCTGACCTGGGCGAGGAAGAGGCGTTTCTGGCTTGGCAGATGGGCCAGCT
>PMBY01000053.1 GCA_003153875.1 Myxococcales bacterium
GTCTACGAAACCCTGCGCGACGAGCCGGCCCAGTGCCTGGTCACGGTTCCCGAGGGCGTGCGCCAGCGGGCCGCAGCCGCCATGCTGCGCATGATCGATCTCGGGGCCTGAAGTTCGCTACGGGAATACCAGCACATTGCGCGGGCCATAGCTGGCCACCAGCCCATCGATGTGGCGCCTGACGAGATCACGCCGAGCCACCACCGCCCGGATCTCGCTGGGGGTCAGGATCTGGTACTCGTCTGGGCTCGCCTGGGCCAGAATTCGTTCCAGCTCAGGCACGGTGACCCGGTCGAGGGCCTGATAAAGCTGGCGCGAAAATCGCTGCGTCCGGTGCAAGATCGAGCGCGTCTTCTCGTTGCCCTCCGGCTCGATGAAGAACGACATGGTGTTGTCCATGAAGAGCAGACGTGAGCCGTCGGCCGATGTCTTCATGTTCCCGCCGCTGTAGCGGTCAGGGTTGGAGGTTAGAAAATCGAAGACCACGAGTTGCGAAAGCTGGGCCGCCAGCGCGCGCTTGTCGACCGGGATGGGCTGCCCCTGCGTCAACCACTGCATGCTCTGGTGGATGCCCTCGGGCGTGTCCAAGTCCGAGTCCTTGATCCCCGGTACCCAGTACATGACCACACCGGCGGTCCTGCCCGTCGGGTTGAACACCGTCTCAGCCCGAATGCGCGGCAAGGCCGTCAGACTGTCGGGATCGAGATGCGAGAAGATCTCTTCGCGGCTCACCATGCGCGGCGCTGCCGGCGGCACCGCATCCAAACCCAGCAATCGGTTGAGCCGGTAGGCCGCGACTTCCTTGCGCGGGATGGTCCGCAAATCGGTCTGCGCCGGCTTGAAGGCCGCGCGCGAGCCATCGGCGAGTTCGACTCGGAAAGAAAGCGTTGACCCCCCTTTGTTAAGCTTCATGCCCAGGATGGGCTGCATGCGCACCCTCTGCAGCAGCATCTCGTCGGACATGCCCAAGAAGGTACCGGCGGGCTCCTCGATGATGGCAGGGTTGGGCGGTCTCGAAAGCTCGCCGCGCGGCAGAAGTGCAACGGAAACTTCCGGACCCGCCCCTGCGTGATTGCTCGCCTGCCCCGCTCTGGCCCGTCCACGCTCGCTGAGAAAATGCACGGAGGCTCGGGTAGCCAAAGCGGCACCGGCGAGAGCACTCGCTAGCACCAGGGCTTCAGCTGCCACATATCGCCCGAGTCGCACNNCCGACCATGACTCTGCGAATGACTCCATCGCGGCCGATGATGACCAAGTGGGGCAACGAGACCACTCTGTACAGGCCGCCGACTTCCCGGTCATCGAACAAGTTCGGGTAGGGCGCTGGGTTCTGGCTCAGGAAAGCCTGGATCTCGGCCTTGTCAACCATCGAACCCTCGGAGCTGATGGCCAAAAATTCCACACCCTTTGACCGCCACGCGCCGTAGAGGTCGTGGAGCGTAGGTGCAAGCGCGATGCAGGGCGGACACCAACGGGCCCAGAAATCGAGTAGCACGACCTTGCCCTGCAGCTCGGCCAGCGCCACGATGCCCGGCGTTCCGTCAATACGCGGAAGCACGAAAGCGGGCGCCGGAACTCCACGGCCGACCGGCGCAATGGCATCGCGGTTGTGACTGAGCCAGACGATGTTCAGGACAAGCGCACTGGCCAGCAAGCCGCCCACGATGGTCGCGGCCACGCCTGCGCGCTTGAGCGGCTCGGCCCGTTCGGGCGTTGCCGCGGCTGGCTCCCCCGCTGCTGCGGCTTGCGCTCGGGAAGGACGGCTGCGCGCTAGCCGAACTCCGAAGACAAGAATCACGAGAGCCCAGGCCAGCGCGATGACCTGGATCGTCAGATTCAGCATATTCGCAACAGCCGCGAGAAAAGCCCGCGAGCCGGCCAACTCGGCCAGGCCCGAAAGCAAGAGATACGGGATGCTGCAAGCTGCGCCCAGCTCGATGTCGAGCCCGGGATCGCGTCGGCCCCGCCCCGCCAGCACGCTGATGGCAATCCCAGCCGACAGCGCGACCAGCATGGCCGGCCGCAGATCCTGACCCACGATGCCCAAGAGCTGTGCCAGGGTTCCCGCGACGGAAGCCTCGCGCACCATGAGGACCGCGCGTGCCGCCGCCGGGAGATGAAAACACAGCACGCCCAGCAGCAAGATCGCCAGGGCATCACCCACCCCACCGCGCTCGCGCGCTTGAATGTCGGCCAAGGCACGCCCCGGGGACACCATGAGCGTGCCCACGCGGACCAAGAATGCCGGCCTGGACGGGCCTCGACTGTGGTTCATCGGCTAGTGGTGATCGTCCCGTTGCTGGAGCAGTTTCTTGGCCGCCGTCGCGAGTGTGCCCGGGATGTTCTTGGAGCGCGCGATGTTGCGCAGATCGCCCTGGTGCAAGTAGGCCAAGAAGCGCAGCGACGACCCGAGCGGGCACTTGGGGTTGCTCACCAGGGCCAGCTTCACGGCGTAGTCCTTGCTGCAATCGCGGCTATTCGCGATGTAGCGAATCACGTCGTCGCACACGTTGGTGCTGCCCGCGATTCGCTGGATCTCCATGTCCGTGATCTGGGGCGAGCGAATCAC
>PMBY01000148.1 GCA_003153875.1 Myxococcales bacterium
AAGGGATTGTATGAACCCTTCTCGACGTAGTAGGTGGCATGCGTCGCCTCGCCCGCATGGATCTCCTCAGTGGTGCGGAAGGGATAGTACGAGGGAGGCTCGATGAAGACCTTCCAGGTGCCGGGCTGAAGATCGAAGAAGTGGAAGTGCCCCTTGGCATCGGTGATGTTCTCGAAGCCGACCGGCGCTTCGCCGCCGCTACGATAGACCGTGACCAAAATCCCTGACATGGGCAAGCGGGTTCCCCGTTCCAGCAACACTCCGGTGAAGTTCTCCACCGGAACCGGCTTGGGCGCCTCGACAGGCACGCTCGCCGGCGCGACCACGGGAGGGGGCGCGGCTGGCTTGGGCAGCGGAAACTTGAACGTGTACACGATCTGAATGGGCGCCGGCTTTCCCGCTATCTCGGCCGGCTCGAATCCAAGACTGTAGGCCGCAGTAACCGCTGCCTCTTCGAAGCCGAGGCCAGTGGGCGTCTTGGGCTCCACTACGGTCACGCTAGTGACCTCGCCCTTGTCGTCCAGATCAACCGCCAGGACCACCTCGACCTCGCTGCTGATCTTGCCAATGGCATCGGGCGGATAGACAACCTTGGCGGGCCTGGTCAGCTTGGGCTGCTTGCTGAGCTGGCTGGCGTCGATGGTCGGTCCCTGCTCCCTGGCACCTATTTCGGCCTCGCCAGCCCGCCCCGCGGCTTCCTTGTCTTCCCTGGGGCCAGATTCTTCCACGGCCCGCACCGCGCCCGCGCCGGCGAAGGACAGCAGGGCTGCCACCATGCCGAGACGCTGCGCCCTCATGGCGTGGTCTCCGGCTGGGCGTCTGCGCTGCTTGCCTCTTCGCCATCCAGCGCTCCGGCGTCCGGAACAGGCTCGCCGCTTTCGGCTCCCGGCGCATCGGGCGCTCCCCCGTCAGGCCCTGAGTTGGTGTCGCCCAGGTGGACGACCCCGCTGGTCCAGGTCACGCCGTTGCGGCTGTCGTGAACGACCACGATGATGCGCGCGAGATCCCCAGCGTAGTTATCAAGAGTCGGGATGTTCCAGGTGTTTTGCCCAGCCGCGCTGAAGGGTGCAGTCGGATCGTTGGGATCCCCGCCGAGATAGCCGGTGCGCGCACCGCCCTGCCCATTGCTGCCAAAGTCGCCGCACTCGGCGAACCAGTAGACGTTGAGCCGCTCGTACTCTGTATCGTTCGGGAGCAGATAGGGATTGTTGGGATCGTTGGGATCCTGGGTCGCAGGAGGGGGCAGGACTTGGTTGGGATCAGGCAGGGATACTTCGGCGTTTGATAGAGGCAGGTCGATGCTGATGGGCGTGTCGAAATTGCGCAAGATCCCCTGGGTGCCCTCCTGGTCGAGTTGATGAGGGATCCCGTTGATGGTGACACTGACACCGCCCACGACCGGGTTGAGATTCTTCGGGATGCTGTCGTTCACGGGCAGGAAGACGTTGAATATGGCGGGCAGTTCCAGGGCAGGCTGGTTCCCAAAGGCCGCGACGGTCACGACCAACTTCACCGTGATGGGGAAACCCGCGATGGTGCACGCGAAGTTCAGACTCCCGTTCGCCGTGAGCCCGCCCGTGCTGGCGACCGCCGCGGCCAACGCGGGAATCGCGTCCAGCTTCTTCTCGCAAAGCAAGGCAAGCATCGACGCCGGGAACGCATTCGTGAAGGTCGCGGTCTCGCCCGAGCCCAGGTCGAGCGCCGGCACGCCGGGCAAGCTGGCAAACAACTGGTTCGCGACAGCCTGGTCAATGGGGCATTGCGAGGGGTCGGTGGCACTCATGGGCAAGGGACACCACGACCAGCTGTAGGTCACGCCCGCGGTTCCACCGTCACCCAAAGGCGGCTGGTACACCAACGCGCGCAAGGTCGTGGATGCTCCCAGCGCGGGCTGCGGCGGCTCGGCCTGGATGGCCAGAATGCGCGGCTTGTTGAGCAAGGTGGGCGTGTTGAAATCGCTGCTGCTGCAGGCGAAAAGGGCCAGCGTGGCGCCGGCCATCACAGGGAATGTGGTTCTTCTCATCAGTCAACCAATCGGAATGAGACGTTGTATTTCAGTGTGGTGGCTGTGGGGACGCCGTTGCGGGTGGCGGGCTCGAATTCGTCGGCCATGGCCGCCTTCTTGGCGGCCTCGTTGAACTCGGGATAGGGCGATTCCTTCAGAATCTTGACTGAGGTGACCTTCCCCTTTTCGTCGATCCATACGATGACCGGCACGTCGCCTTCAATGCCCTGGGTCTTCAGGGTTGGCGGAAACTCGGGCTTCACTTCCTTCTTTCGCTTGGCCTGCGCAAACACCACCCCGGCCCCAGGAATGCGCGTGGCCACCGCGTTGGCCACTGGCTTCACCGTGGTCGGGCCCTGGTTGATGGTCTGCTTGGGCACCTCTTTGGGCGGCGCCGCGGTCTTGGCCGTCTCGCCCATGCGCGTGTTACCCACGCCAAAGGCCGGCCCCTCCCCTTCGTCGGCGCCCTCGCCCACCGTNNGATTCAAAGCTGAGCCCCACCACCCGCGCGGGCTGCGCCTTGGGCGGCTCTTTCGGCTGCGTTTCCACTTTGGGCTGCGGCGCCTGGCGCAGCGGCACGGCCCGCTCGGGCTTCACTTCGGGCTCCGGCTCCTTGGGCGGCGGCGGGGGCGGCTCTTTGGGCTTGGCCTCGCGCACCTCGATGGCCACTTGCTGACGCGCGACCGACTTCTGATGGCTCAGGCGGCTGATGCCGAAAGCGGTGATTACAAAGGCCACGTGCAGGCCCACAGACACCAGCAGCACCAGGATGCCGACCGCGGCGCGCAGCCACGACGGCATCCGGTGCAGTCCCCGGCGCGCGCGAAAATCCGAAGACAGCGGAACCCGCACATGCGCCATGGCCCGCACCTGCGCGACCTGGCGCTGGCGATTCCTCTTCTCGACAAAGGGATTGTTATGACGGCGTGGTTCGCGCCGAGGT
>PMBY01000347.1 GCA_003153875.1 Myxococcales bacterium
CGATAGGCCGTGGTGTCGGGGTTGGGGAGCTTGAGGCGGGTCCGCAGGGCCTGTGCCTCGGCTAGCCGTGCCACAAAAAATGCCGCATCAATGGCTTCGTCTTTGCGAGTGAGCAGCCGCACCGGAATCTGCGAGCGCGGGTTGAAGATCCC
Source organism: Myxococcales bacterium (assembly GCA_003153875.1). The sequence continues at coordinate 153 of PMBY01000347.1, forward strand.
GCGGCCGATGAAGTGGCCGTCATGGTCAACCAGCGACACGATGTCGCCGGCAGCAGCCTCACCGTCCATGCGCTCCACCGCGTTGGCGTAGACCCACGGGTGCCCGAACCAGAGCGGCCGAGCCTTGCCGCGACAAAGGACGACACGGCCGGAGGAATCACGAGGTTCGCCGGAAACGCCCACGGACGTGACAAGATTGGTTGCTCGCTTGCGTGACATCGAAGCATTATAGGCTGCCGTGCTGGCGACGCTGCCAATACCGATCCTGATTGCCTTGCTGGCGCAGGCCGAGCCTGCGCCGGCCGACGCCCAGCCCAAGGGCGAAGCGGAGCCCATGCCGACAGCGGAGCCTGCGGCTGGCGCAGAGCCCGCGCCGGCACCGGAGCCCGCGCCGGGGACGCTGGCACCGCCGGAGCTGGAACCGAAGCAAGCAGAGCCGCCAGCTGCCGAGCCGCGCATGCTGTTCGGCTTCTGCGCCGGCGCGGATTTCCAACTCTCGGGCACTATCTCCCCCAAGGTTGGATACTCGCTCAGCCCGTTCTTCCAGTACGACTACGCACACCTGGCCGACCGCCTGGGGCTCGGCGTGCGCGCCGAGTTCACCTTCGATCGCTTTCAGAAGCTGGTGACCGCACAGGTTCCCGTCAACGGGGTGGAGCAGTCATACCGGACCACGCGCTCCCTGACCTACTTCGACTTCGCCCTGCTGGCAACCGCCGCCGGGCACCTCGGCCGGCTGCAGCCCTGGGCGGCAGCCGGAATGGGGTTGGCGCTGGGCAATTTCGACAGCGCCGAGGCGGCCTATCAGCCAGGCGACTTTCGCACCACGAGTCCTCTTGTCCTCGGCGCAGGTGGGCTCGACGTGGCTGTGGGTCGGGGTGTCTTGGTCGGACTGCATGTCGAGTACCGGGGCATGCTGGCCAAGCCGAGTTCTGTTCTCACCAGTGGCCAGACCGTCAAAGTCTTTGGCGACCGCCTGTCGGTCCAGGCCGGCCTCCTGTATCAGTTCTAGCCTTCCATGAAACTCTTCAGGCGCTTGCTGCGTGACGGATGGCGCAGCTTGCGCAGGGCCTTGGCCTCGATTTGACGGATGCGTTCGCGCGTGACTTCGAAGTCCTGACCCACCTCTTCCAGGGTGTGATCCGACTTCTCTCCGATGCCGAAGCGCATGCGCAACACCTTCTCTTCCCGCGGCGTCAGCGTAGCCAGCACCTTGCGGGTTTGGTCCGCCAGGTTCATCGAGATGACCGCGTCCGAGGGAGAGATGATGCTCTTGTCCTCGATGAAATCACCAAGGTGCGAATCTTCCTCTTCGCCAATCGGTGTCTCAAGCGAGATGGGCTCTTTGGCAATCTTGAGGACCTTGCGGACCTTGTCGAGCGGCAACTCCATCTTCTCGGCAATCTCTTCCGGTGTCGCCTCCCGGCCCAGCTCCTGCACCAGGTATCGGCTGGTGCGGATGAGCTTGTTGATNNTCCACCGCCTTCATCAGGCCGATGTTTCCCTCCTGGATGAGGTCGAGAAACTGCAGGCCGCGGTTGGTGTATTTCTTGGCGATGGACACTACCAGGCGCAGGTTGGCCTCGACCAGTTCCGCCTTGGCCTGCTCGGCCTGGTGCTCGCCATCCTCGATCTCCTGCACCGTGGCCCGCAGGCCCTCCTCCGTCATCGCCGCCTCTTCCTCTACCTTCTTGACCTTCTTCTTGGCGTTGTCGATGACCTTGGCCAGATCCTCGATCTCCTCAGGCCGCAGGCCGAGCTTCTTGGCCACCGCCCGCTGGCGCAGCGGCGACGATCGGATCTCGCGCAAGGTTCTGCGAAACTCACGTTGTGGCAAGCCAGCCCGTTGCTCGCAGTCAGCGATCTCGCGATGAGCAGATTCTATGCGGGACACCAGACCCTTGAGTCGGGCCACGATGCGATCGATCTGCTTCTTGTTGAGGCGCATCTCCTGCAAGGCTTCGAACAGTTCGTCCTTGACCCCCGCCACCAGCGTCCGTTGCCTCCGCCGCGCCGATTCGGACAGGCCGCGGGCGCTGCTCTTTTCCTCCGCCTTCTCCAGATCCTTGTGCAGACGGCGCACCTTCTCGATGATCTTGCACACCCGTTCGACGTGCCACGCCTCATCGAACTCGGCATCGTCCTCATCCGCGTCCTTGACGACTTCCTTGACCCGGATCTTCTGCTTTCGTAGCTTGTCGCCGAGGTCCAGGATCTCCTCAATGGCCACGCTGGAGTTGAGTACCACCTGCAACACGCGACGCTCGCCGTCCTCGATGCGCTTGGCAATCTCCACCTCGCCCTCGCGGGTGAGCAGGGACACCGACCCCATCTTGCGCAGGTACATGCGCACGGGGTCGTTGGTCTTGGAGTAGCCGTCGTCCTCTTCCTCCTCCTCGGGCTCACTGGCCCGCGCGGGCTCGGGGGCGGGGCGCGCCTCTTCAGTATCCGGCCCGCCCGCCTTTTCGGTCACCCTCACCTGCGAGGCCGAGTCAACGATCTCGATGCCTTCGCCCCCCAGGGTCGAGAGCCAGTCGTCGATCTGGTCGGAAGAGACGATGCTCTCGGGCATGTGATCATTGACTTCGTCATAAGTGAGAAACCCCTTGGCCCTGCCAATGGTGATGAGCTCGCGCTTCTTGCGCTCGCTCTCCTTGCTGGACATGGGGCTCTTGGCCGCCGGCTTGCTCGCCGGCTCCAGCTCGTCCTCTTCCTGGGGTTCTTCGCTCAGTTGCTCGTCTGCATCTTCGATCATGTCGTGTGGCCTCTAGTTCGCTAAACCCAGCTTGCTCCGAATCAGCGCCATCTCGCGCATCGAAATGGCGCGCGCTTCTGTTTCATCCCCCCGCGCCAGCGCCTCCCGGTGCTGGCCCTCGGCCAGCGCGATCTCGGCCTCCACTCTCGACCGTCCCAAACGACTCGCCAGTGCCCGCAACGCTTCTTCGGCAGTCTCCACTTTCTCCCAACATCCGTCCATCACAGCCGCCCCAACCGATGCACGAATCTCGTCAGGGCAGGCGTCCAGCCAGGCCGGTACATCCGCCCGTTCTCCGGCCTGCAGGGCTTGCAGGGCCGTGCGGTACACTTGCCGCACGCCCGGGTCGACCAGCAGCTCGAGAACGCGCGCGGCGTCGTCGGTGGACGCCAGCGCGGGGTGGCTGACCAGCAAGGCAAACGCAGCCAGTTCATCGCGCGGCGGCTGCACCCCCACTTGCGTCGGGGCAACCTGGTCGGCGGGCGCGGACCGCGCGGCCGGTGCCAAGCGACGTTCGGCCGTCGTGTCGCGCACCATGCGCACCACCTGCGGCACAGGAACGTGCAGTTTGGCGGCCAGCTCACGCATGTAGAGATCCCGCACCAGCGGATTTCTCACTTTGGCCAAGACCTCAACCACCCGCCTCGCCGTGTCGGCTTTGCCCGGAATGGTGGCGTCGTCGGCCGCCTGCTGGATGAGATGGTCGAGCATGGGCCGTGCCCCTTCCACGAGAGCGCGAAAGGCCTGGGCGCCCTGCGCCCGCACGAAGTCGTCTGGGTCAACCCCGGCCGGCATCTGGGCCACGCGGCCATCAGCGTCGGCCTCGGCGAAGAACAGGCCCGCTTCCACGGCGACCGGGATGGCCTTCTCGGCCGCCCGCGCCCCCGCCGCGTCGCCGTCGAACACCACGACGATGCGCTTGGCAGCGCGGCTGAGCAGTTTCACCTGCTCGCTGGTCAGGGCCGTGCCCATGGGGGCGACGGCCTCTTCAATCCCAGCCTCATGCAGGCTGAGTACGTCGAAATTGCCCTCCACCACGATGGCGGTGCCGCTACGCCGAATGGCCTCCAAGGCCACGTGCAGGCCGTAGAGATTCTCCTTCTTGTGAAACAACGGCGAGTCAGGAGAGTTGACGTACTTGCGCTCTTTTGCCTCTGGGTCCAGCAGGCGCGACGAGAACCCGACGGGACGCTTCTGCCGGTCAAGTACGGGCAGCATCACGCGATCACGAAAGAAATCGTAGCGTCCCCGCTCGTTGGCGCCCACCAGGCCCAGTTGCTCCGCAACCGTGCCGGGGATTTGCAGCGAGGCAAGATGCTTCTGTAGCGCGTCCCAGCCTGCCGGCGCATAGCCCAGGCGAAAACGGGCCCGCACAGCCGAGGAAACGCCCCGCTTCTCCAAATACGCGCGGGCCGCGCCGCCCGCCTGACCTGCCAGCTGGGCCTCGAAAAAACTGGTGGCGGCGTCCATCACGCGCAACATGCGCTCGCGCTCAGATTCTGCCTCGGCCGCCGCCTGTCGTTCCGCGGGAGACTGCTTGGCTTCGGGCAGGTCCACGCCCGCCTGACGGGACAGCTCGCGCAGCACCTCCATGAATGACCGCTGCTCGATCTTGACCAGAAACGAGAACACGTCGCCTTTCTCGCCACAGCCAAAACAGTGAAAATATTGCCGCTGCTCGTGCACGTTGAATGAAGGGGTTTTCTCGGCATGGAAAGGACACAAACCCTTCCAGCTTCCGGTGCCAGCCCGTTTCAGCTCCACATACCGTCTGACGACGTCCACGATGTTCGTACGATCACGGACATCGTCAATCTTTTCGCGTGGCAGCAGAGGCAAATGAAAACCCGCGCCCCAGAAAAAGCGGCACGACGTATTAGCTCGCAGCTCGGCCGAGTCAAGAGGAGATGGGCAGGAAAAGCAATTTGACAGATTAACCCGTCATATCAACAAGTTACGTCTTCCGCTCTGTGGGACTACTGCCCAGCGTCGTTCTGAAGAATTTGCTCATCCTGGCGCTGCATGATGATGAATTCCACGCGGCGGTTCTTGCTCCAGCAGTCCTCGTTGTGCTGCGTGCAGATCGGCTTGGTTTCGCCATAGCCCTTGCCCCGCAGTCTTCCCAGCGAGACGTCACGGTCTTCGAGCGCCCGCACGACAGACTTGGCACGCCGATCGGTCAGGTCGAGGTTGTGCTCGTCATCGCCGCGCTCGTCGGCGTGGCCCTGGACCTCGATGAGTTTGATCTCCGGGTGGCCCTTGATGGTTCCGGCGATCTGGTCGAGCAGCGGGAACGATCGCGGCAAGATCTCGTCCTTGTCGGTTTCGAAGTAGATCTTGTCCATGATCTCCAGCTTCCCTCGCTGCACGATGACCAGGCCCTTATCCGGGCAGCCGTCCTCGTCCTCGAAGCCGTTGTAGGTCTCCGGCTCGTTCGGGCACTTGTCCAGCTTGTCGGGAATGCGGTCGTGGTCGTTGTCAGGATCGGGGCAGCCGTCCTCATCCTCGAAACCGTCGAAGTCCTCGGGATCGTTGGGACACAAGTCCACCTTGTCTGGGATGCCGTCCTTGTCATTGTCGAGGTCCGGGCAGCCGTCCTCGTCTTCAAATCCGTCGAAGTCCTCGGGATCGTCGGGGCACTTGTCCAATTCATCCGGAATGCCGTCGCCGTCGCGATCATGGACCTTGTGCTCGGGACAACCGTGGTTGCTCTCGGGCCCTGGCTCGTTGGGGCAATTGTCCAGTTCGTCGGGGATGCCGTCCTTGTCGTTGTCGAGATCGGGGCAGCCGTCCTCGTCCTCGAAGTCGTCGTAGTCCTCGGGATCGTCGGGGCACTTGTCCACGTCGTCCTTGATGCCGTCGCCATCCCTATCGCCCATGCCGGGCTCGAAGATGAATCCCACGAAAAAACGGCCCTTGGCCGCCCCGTACGAGCTGGGCATGATCTGGTAGCCGCCGCCGGCCTCGAAGAACGAGTTGGCGGCCAGGTACAGCTTGATGCCTGCGATAGCCTCGCCGCCGGGCTTCATGGACGACTCGCTGCCGTTCGGGGCAATGACCTTCGAATTGAGTCCCTCAAAGGCGTAGACCTCGCCCACCACATCGAAGCGGAACGGCACCACGCCCCAGGCCACGCCCAAGCCGGCCAGGATCTCGTTGCCGACCTTGATGCCCTGCTTGGTGTTGGGCTGAAGAGGAAGCCCATACGGTGGGTTGACGGGGTTGGGGTTGTTGGGGTCCGGAACGGTGATGGACCGAGCGAACGAAGCCTGGTTGTCCACAAATGTCGAAGCGCCCTTGGTGCGAATCCTCGCCCCGACGTTGATCGCGGTTCGCAGCACGCCGTAGCGCCCCCAGTTCGCGTCCACCGCCACCGAAGGCTGGAAGATGAACTGACCCTCGCCCATGAAGTGATTCTTGTCGCCAGTCGGCAGCACCATGGCTGGGATCAGGCTGACGCCGATCTTCTTGCGACTGGGGTTGATGAGGCGAATCTTGGGGGTGATGACCAGATCCCCGATCCCCTGCGCGTCCATCTGATGCTGTGTATCGTCGTTGGGAATAGGGGTGTTGTTCGTGTCTACAGGCGTGCCTTCGCCCGCGAGCACCACGATGGGCAGTGACAGGCCGAGCTGCAGGCCCAGATGGTCTCCCTGGACAAGGCCGATGGCCCCCTGCAAGGTCGTCGTGATCAGGTTGTTGACGGTCACGGCCGACGAAGGATAGGTCAGGGTGCCGTTCGCCCCAACGAACCCGGTGGCAGAGACCCCTTTGAGCCGCAGAGGGGTCCACGCAACGGTGGTGACCAGTCCGAAGGAAACGTCGAGCGGCGCCAGAACTTGGGCACCATTCAGGGTGAAATAGCCCTTGGAGTCGGCCGCTGGCCGGAAGATCTGAAGATCAATCGGGCCGGTGTTGAGCTGTGCCTGCGCAGGCGCGACGGCACCGATCAAAGCAGTCGTGAGTACGAGACCAAACACGTGCTTGCGAAAATCCATGCGTTTCTCCGTCGGGTACGAAGCGGGCGGGTTCTGCTGCCAACAGCGTTCGCGGGGCACCGCTTCCTATATATCAGCGGCCAGATCCCGGGTAAAGAGGCGCGATTCAATCTTGGACGCACGATAGCCGCAGAAGGTCGTGGTCCTAGACGTGGTCTTGGCCGACTACCTCAGGAGAGAAGGCCAGTCAGCTGCCGGACAATCCCGGCGCGGATGCTCCCCCCTAGCGGCCCCAGGAGGAACCCCAGGTCAAGAGCGACCCGCACGTGGGTTTCCTCCAGATCCAGAGCGGCTTTCAGCCCTGCGCGCGTGACAACCAGCCGCGTTTCGCCATCCCAACGGCAGATCGCACTATACTTCCTCTCCAGCCGGGAGGTCGCTCCCATGATGCGCGTACGGGCCTCATCGCGCGACAGGCGGTGGGGAATGTCAACATTCACTCTCGGCATCGAGCCCAACTGTAGCACGGAGCCTTGCCGACAGGAGCCCTGGCGCTGATCGGTGGGTGGTCTCACGGCCGCAGGCGCTCCGAGAGCGCCGCAGGGAACTCTCGGATGTCACCCTGCTTGTCGACGCAGGCGTGGACAGTGTGGCCGGTGGCGAGCAAGTCGTCGCCCCGCAACACCCTATACTCGAAGCGCAGCGAGGCGCGCCCCAACTCGGCCAGCTTGGTCTCGACCACCAACATGTCGTCATAGACGGCAGGCCGCTTGTAGTTGACCTTGGCCTCGACGACCGGCAGGTAGATGCTGTGGGTGCTCTCCACGTCACGCCAGCGCGCGCCCTTTTCGCGCAGGAAGTCATTGCGGGCCGCCTCGAAGAAGCGCAGGTAGTTGCCGTA
>PMBY01000124.1:0-146 GCA_003153875.1 Myxococcales bacterium
GCGATGGCGGGCGACGGAATCAACGACGCGCCCGCGCTCGCCCAAGCGCAGGTTGGTATCGCGATGGGAACCGGGACCGACGTTGCGATGGAAAGCGCTGGGGTGACTCTGGTGAAGGGGGACCTGCGGGGCATCGTGCGCGCACG
>PMBY01000124.1:271-4967 GCA_003153875.1 Myxococcales bacterium
GCTACAGTGCCGGGCCGGGTCCGGATCGCATACCGCTGACGGTCGCTCAATGCTCGAATGTTGGCCTGACCCGTGCAAGATTGCACGTGTCTTATGGTCAGCCGCCGTCGCAGACTCGGTCTCATGCTGCTCCTGCCCCTGCTGCCGGCCGTGGCGTTTGCCTCGCACGGCACCGGGCACGGAGATCCGGTGGCCTCGGTGGTTCTCGCCCTGACCGTGATCCTGGTCGCCGCCAAGCTGGGCGGGGAGCTGGCTGTGCGCGTGGGCCAGTCGGCGGTTCTTGGCGAGCTGGTTGTCGGCGTGCTCTTGGGAAATCTCACGCTGGTCGGGTATTCCGGCCTCGACTACCTGTTGACCGATTCGTCCATCGACATGTTGGCGCGCATCGGGGTGCTCGTGCTTCTCTTCGAGGTCGGCCTGGAATCGACGGTGGGGCAGATGCTGAAGGTGGGCCTACCATCGCTTCTGGTGGCGACCCTGGGAGTCGTCACGCCGTTCGCGCTCGGCTGGGGTGTCGGTGCCTGGCTGCTCCCCGGACACAGCGTCTACGTGCATGCCTTCCTGGGCGCCACCCTCTGCGCCACCAGCGTGGGTATCACCGCCCGCGTTCTGAAGGATCTGGACCGTCTGCAAACGCGAGAGGCGCGCATCATCCTTGGCGCTGCCGTGCTCGACGATGTGATGGGCCTCGTGGTCCTGGCGGTCGTCACAGGGATGATCGGCGCAGCGGATCGGGGGGGCTCCTTCTCCTCCGTGAGCGTGGCGATGATCATCCTCAAGGCAGCCGCCTTCCTAGTGGTCTCTCTCTTTCTCGGCGTGCGCCTGTCCCCGAGGCTATTTCAACTCGCGTCCAGGTTGCATGCGCGCGGAGTGCTCTTGGCGCTTGGACTGGCCTTGTGCTTCCTGATGTCCTGGCTCGCCAACGTCGTGGGTCTGGCCCCCATTGTCGGCGCCTTTGCCGCCGGACTCGTCCTGGAGGACGTCCACTACCGCAGTTTCGTTGACCGGGGGGAGCACCCGCTGCAAGATCTCATCCATCCCATTTCAGGGTTTCTGGCGCCGATTTTCTTCGTACTCATGGGCCTGCGGACGGATCTCCGTTCGTTTGCGGCTCCGGGCGTTCTTGGCCTGGCGGCGGCGCTGACTCTGGTGGCGGTGCTCGGGAAGCAAGCCTGCTCACTGGGCGTCTGGGGACGGCGTGTGGATCGGCTGACGGTCGGGCTCGGCATGATCCCGCGCGGCGAGGTCGGGCTCATCTTCGCCAACATCGGCGTCGGGCTCACCGTGGATGGCCAACCAATCATCGATCGCGGGATATTTTCAGCCGTCGTCGTCATGGTGATCATCACGACGCTGGTTACGCCGATCGCGCTGCAATTCGGCCTGCAGCGCGCGGATCGACGGCGGAATTCCTAGCGTCAGCGCAGGATTCGGTACAGGGCGATGTTCGTGTAGGGGGAAGAGAATCTCTTGGCGAGTTCGGTGTGGACTCCTGCCGGGGGCTTGAAGCGGTCGAAGAGCTCGCTGACCAGGACGTACTTGGCATCAGAAGAGTAGCGGTCGGAGAAATGTCTAAACTTCTTTCGCGCGTAGCCGTAGCGCGGATCTTCCAGGCCGAAGATGGGGGGAAAATTGGAGAAGATCGGTGTGTCCGTGCCCACGGTGTCTTCCACGTATCGGGTGGCTTCTTGCTGCAAGAGAACCGATTCGCGGAAGCTCATGTCATAGGCACAGTTGAAACTCGGTGATTTCACATCGCCGAGGGACAAGAGACCAAGACCCGCTACGGCCGGCAAGAACACCTTAACCTGGTCGCGGACCAATTCGAAAAGTGCGCGGCTGCTCAAGATGGCCAGCGGTGGCAACAGGCACAGCAGGTAGCGTTTCATGAGGACATTGCCGGCAGAGAACACCACAATGCCGACCCCGAAGAGTGCGAAGGTCCAGGCGAGGCTGCTTACAAAACGTCGCTCACCATCGCGCCGGCCAAACAGCCGGAGGAGAAGCCACAGCGTCACGACCACGGACAGCGCAAGCCGGCCCTGCTCCACAAGAACGCAGTTCGCGCATTCAACCAGACCGCCCTTCAGGGCTGACCAATGGAAGTTCACGCCCTCCTTGTGCAGAGGGTAGAGGTACCAGCCGTTCTGGCGTTTCTGGATGAGAAGAAAGGCACCGAAGAGTAGGGCGGGAACGGCCAGGGCGAGAATGCCGCCGACGCGCGACTTGAGCTTGGCACGGCCGCGCAACCATTCCACGAACAGCATGACCCACAAAACCGCATCCAGCACCAAGGCCGTTTCCTTGAGAAAGATGGCCAGCGTGGTGCAAATGCCCGCCAGCAAATATCGCTTGCGCGAGAAGGCGTGCATGGACCAGAGGCAGGCCAGGGCCAAGGGAACTTCGGGCAAGAGTAGCGTGCTTTGCGCGAGGAAGAGCGGTTGCACCAGCAACAGGGCGGCGGCGGCCAACGCCACCGTAGCGTTCCAGTGCCATCGCGCAATCCAGAACACGGAGAGCACCAGGCCCGTCGACACCGCGAGCATGAAGACATGCGCCACCAGCGGCGTGGCCCCGAATATGCGAAAGAGTGCGCCGAAAGTGAACGGCAAGAGCAGGGGATGCCCGCGCGACAGCTCGGGCGGCAAATCGGATGGCAACAGGCCCAGGGCGTGGTCGTGCATATAGACCGCCGCCCGGCCATACACGCCCAGCTCATCCCAGAAATAGGGCAGCGACAGATCGCGCAGCTTGTAGATCCAAAATGGCAACAGCACGAGTCCCAAGGCCAACCAAACGCGGTTCTCGCGCAAGGCACTCCTGACATGCCGGAAACTGCCGTCTGGTGGGGGTGGGATCGATACTTCCGGCAGCGTGGCGCCCTCGCAATTCGCCCGCCGTTCATCCTGAGTGGTCATCCCGGTGATCCCGACGACGCTGATAGCGCCGACCGCGCTGAAGTTTGACCTGGAGCGGGCAGACTGAAGACATGTTCGGTGACGAGGCCGCCGTTCTGCCCGCCAAACACGTGGCAATTTGTCTCGCGTGGCGAAATGTCACGCACCAGAGCCGTCCGTCGAGCCGGAATGCGCCGTGATGAGGCGCTATGGACTGGCATCCACCGTGCATCGGTACGCCACCGACGGGCTTTACGCCAATGGCGGCGAGGACAAAGGCCCATGGAAAGGAGAGGAATCATGCACGTCAAGACAGCTGCTTTCGCAATGCTCCTCGGAGGAGTTGGGTGCTCACATGCACAAACGAAGCCTGACCGGAACCAGGCCCAGGCCCTCCGACAACCGCGGCCAGCGGCAAAGCCCATGACCACAACTCGGCCGCAGGACAATGAGGTGGCTTCCGACCAAGACAGTCGTGCCGCCGGCGAAGCCATCTACTTCGACTTTGATTCCGCCCTGCTACGCACCGACGCTCGGCCGGAGCTACAGAAAGTGGCCCAAGAGGCGAAGCGGGCCAAGGCCATCCGGATCGAAGGCAACTGCGACGAGCGCGGCACCACGGAGTTCAACCTCGCCTTGGGCGACGCGCGCGCTCGGTCCGCTGCGACCTATCTGGAGCGACTCGGCGTGCGCAAGAACAAGATCTCCACGGTCAGCTACGGCAGCGAACGTCCCAAGGTTTCGGGCCATGACGAGTCAGCCTGGTCCCAGAACCGGCGTGACGACTTCAGGATTCAGTGACTCGCGCGTGTGGCGGTCGGCGGCCGGGGCGACCTCGCGCTCGAGGCGCAGAAGACGGTTGAGGACCCCTTTCCCCCGGGAGTGCCTGAGACATGAGATTCGACGATTTGAAGTTGATCCTGGTTCCAACCGACTTCTCCGACGCCTCGACTACGGCCCTGGATGCCGCCGTCAAGCTAGCGCAGACCTTCCACGCCGCCATTGAGATCCTGCACGTCGACCTGGACTCGGCATTGGTTCTGCCTCCGCCTGGCGACGCCATTTCGTTGCCCATCGCTGTGGAGGGCGCGTTGGCTCGCGCTGCGGAAGAGCTGAAACGCATCGTGGCCGAGGTCAGTGAGAAGAATCTCGCCTGCACCGGAGCCTCGGAATCGGGTCGCACATACGGGGCNNCGAGACGCGCCCTGTGCTGTCCTGGTTGTGCCGGCATTGCCAAGAACCTAGTCACGACAACCTAGTCACGCAACCTTCCCCCGGATGTCCCCGCATGCCAGAATCGGCACGGCCGCCCGCCGTGACCGTCCGGCCCCCAGCGTCGGGTGGTCCAGATCTTGCCTTAGCTAGAAGACCTCCACCATGAAGCTCGCAGCAAAACTGATCGCGGTGACCATCTTGGCCGTTTTGGCGGTCTTTGCCGGGCGTGGCTATCAGAACGCCCGGCGGCAAATGGCACTATCCGAGGCCGATGCGCGTGAGAATGCCTGGCTGGTCGGCCGCGCCCTGCGGCCAGCACTTGTCGATGTCTGGCGGAAGGAAGGCGAGCAGCGCGCCCTGCAGGTGTTCTCGTATGCGCGCGAGAGGGTTCGCGTAGCCACTCCGTGGGATCTGCGCTTCATCCCGCGCTCTAGCCAGGACCGTCCGGACAGCGAGCCGTTGGCCCCGCGCACGCAATTGGAAAGAGTCTGGCAGGGCGACGAGGTCACGCTGGTCGTGCCAGTTTCCGGGACTGAGCACCTCGTCACCTACCTGCCCGTCCAGATTGAAGATCGCCCGCTGGG
>PMBY01000512.1 GCA_003153875.1 Myxococcales bacterium
GGCAAGCTGGCCGAGCTACGCGAGCGGCAGCTGGAGAAGGCGACGGATCCCGAGTTTCGCCTCGGGCTGCAGCGCGAACTGGCGTCTCTGTACCGCGACCGGCTGGGTGATCGCGAGCAGGCCGCGGTGTATTTGCACGCCATCCTGCAAGCCCGGCCCAGCGACCCGGATGCGCTGCGCGACTATGCCGAGCATTTTCGCCAGCGTGGTGCCTGGCGCGAGCTGGCCGACGTTCTGGAATTCGCTCTCAATCACGCCCGGTCGACGGGCGCCGAGGCTTTCGAGCTGCTTCCTCGCCTGGAAGAGGTGGCGGTCATCGCTGAGACCAAACTGGGCGATGTCGATCGCGCGCTGACGGTGTGGCGGCGCATGTTCGAGCTGGACCCCAGCTACCAGCGGGCGCGAGAGGCCTGCAAGCGCATCCTGCAGAAGGCCGGTCGTTGGGAAGAGATGGCGACCCTGCTCAGCGAGGATGCGGCAGCAGCCAGCGAGCCCGACGCGCGGGCCGAGATTCTGCGTCGTTTGGCCCGTCTGTATCTTGACAAGCTCAACGCGCCCGATCGCGCGGCGGCGGTCTACCGTGATGTCCTTGCCCTCGATCCGAAGGACGTGGTTGCGCTTCGTGCCGTCGTGGAGGCGTACGAACGGGCCGAGCAGTGGGCCGAGCTTGCCACCCTTTTGCGCAACCAGGTCGAGCTGACCAGCGTCGATGCTGAGAAGGTCAACCTTCTGCGTCGCTTGTTGAGCCTATACGAGGAACGGTTGGCCGATCTGTCGTCCGCCTCATGGGCTGCGGCGCAGATTCTCAAGCTCTTGCCCGGCGACCGGGACGCCTTGGTGCGCCTAGAGAGCATCTTTGAACGGTCGAATGACAAGCCTCGGCTGGTCAAGATGCTCGAGTACCACCTCCGCTACTCCACCAACGCGGAGGAAAAACTGGGACTGGTCCGGCGCGTCGCTGAAATCTTGCAGAACCAGGTCGACGACTTCGACCGGGCCATCCCCTACTGGGACAATGTACTGAAGCACGTTCCTGGGGACCAGCAGGCCCTGCAGGCGCTGCTCGCGGGCTACGAAAAGGCAGGACGACCCGAGGATCTGGCACGCACGCTGGACCTGCAGATCACCGCTCTGGCCACCGATCCGTCGGCGCAGGCGGAGATTCTGCGGCGACTGGCCCGCCTGGCCGGGGATGCCCTCAAGCAGACCCCGCGCGCTCAGCAAGCCTGGCAGGATCTGCTCAAGATTGTGCCCGGTGATCGAGAGGGCCTGGAAGCGCTCTCAGCCATCGCCTCCGCGCAGTCCGACTGGACCACACTGGTAGACTTGCTGGCGCGCCGGATCGCGCTGTCGACCAATCCGGCCGAGGCCGTTCCCATGGCGCTGGAGCGCGCCCGCCTGCTGGTCGAGAAGCTGGATGATTCGGCCGAGGCCATCCGCGCGCTGGAACACACCATCAGTGATCTCGATCCCGCCAGCGTGGAGGCGCACCAGGCCTTGCGCCAGGTGGCCGAGGCTCGCAACGATTGGCCCCGGGTGGCGAGCGTGGCGGAACGGCAGCTCAGCTTCGCCACCGATCCCAAGGAACGCGTGGTGCGGGCGCTGGAAATCGGATACCTGTACCGAGATCGCCTGCGGGACGCCAAGCAGGCCATCGGCGCTTTCGCACGGGTGATCGAGATCGAGCCCGAGCAATCCGAGGCGCTGACCGCCCTGGCGCCGCTCTACGCCGAGGCCAATGACGGCGAGGCGTTCATCGCCACCGCTGAAAAACTCTTGCATCACACCGAAGACGCCACGCAACGGCGCCGCTTGCACTTCGAGATGGCCGGCGCGGCCGAGACCATGCTCAAGGAACCGCGCCGGGCCTTCGATCTTCTCCGGCGTGCCTACGTCGAGAACCCGGACGAAGAAGCGCTGGCGCGCTTGGAAGCGACCGCTGAGGCTCACGGGCTGTGGGAGGACCTCATCAAGGTCTACGCGGGCGAAGGAGCACGCTCGGCCGATCCGCTCGCGCAGGTGCAACTGGCCATCAAGGTGGCCGGGTTGTGCGAGAGCCGGCTGCAGCAGCCGGCGCGCGCCTTCACCGTTTTGCGCGAGGCTCTGGCCCACGATCCGGCGGGCACCGCTTTGTTGCCCGAACTGGAAAGGCTGGCTCGCACGTCCAAAGATTGGCAAGGGCTGCTCGATGTCTACGCGCAAGTGGCGCGCGGCCGAACCCAACCAGAGGAGCGTTTTGCCCTGCTCTGCCTGCGCGCCAGCGTGCGCGAAACCGAAATGGGCGATCCCTCGGGAGCGTTTGACGAGCTACTGAGAGCCTCCGCACTCTCTCCGGGCAACGAGGTTACCCGACTCGAAATCTTGCGCCTGGCCGAGGCCACCGGGCGCTGGGAGGATGCGCTGTCGGTCGAGGGGCAAGCCTTCGCTCGCGCCACCACCACGGCAGAGAAGGTCAACGTGGCACGGCGGGCGGCGGCCTTGGTCGAGGACAAGGTCAAGGATCGGGTGCGCGCCTTCCGCGCCTACCTGAATGCGTTCCGGCTGGCGCCCGAGGACGGGGAGATTGCGGGCAACCTGTGGCGCCTGGGTGCGCTCATCGGCCGGTATCAAGACTCGGGAGCTGAGCCGGCATCCGCCGCCGCGTACGCGCAGCAGGCCCCATTGGAGATCGAGGTTGCCGAGGTCGACCTGCTCACGCCAGCGCCGGTGGCAACCGGCGGAGCGGCCGCCCCGCTGCTGGAATTCGATGAGGTGACGGGTGAAATCGAAATTGGCGACGTGGACATCGTTGACCCGGCGGAGTTGCCTGAGCCGGCCGGGGCAGCCAACGCGCCGGTCACGGTCGCCTTCGAAACCCCGTGGCACGAATGGGTGCAAGCCTATGAACTGCTGCCCGCTGATCTGATCACGCGCCATCACTACCTGAAGAAGCAAGCCGAGATTTGGGAGCGCGGCGCCCACAACAACGACCTGGCCTTGGACACGCTGGAGCGGGCTTTCGTCCTCAAGACCAGCGACGATTCCGTGCGTGCCGAGATGGAGCGTCTGGCGCGCGAGGGAGAACGCTGGGATCACGTATGCGAGATCTACCTGCGCGCGGCCGAGCGAGAGGGCCGTGCCGAGGCGGTAACGCTCAACCTGCGGGTCGGGCAGATCCGCGAAGAGCTGGGCCAGATCGCTTTGGCTGAGGAGCGCTACCGCAAGGTGGTGGTGCTGGAGACCGACAACCCCATCGCGGTCGAGCGGCTTGAACAGATGTTCCGAAGCCAGGAACGCTGGGCTGACCTGGCGCAAATTCTGGAACGCCGGATCACCGTGCCGGGCGGACGCTTGGACGGCGCGGAAGCGCGCAGCCGCGCCTTCGAACTGGCCGAGCTTTATGAAAAGCGGCTGGAACGTCCCTACGAAGCGGTGGACACCTTCGAGCGCTACGTGGCGAGCACCGAAGAAGAGGAGCGCGGACTGGCTGCCGGCGACCCGCGCGCCCCCGCGCTGGCCTTGGAAGCGCGGGCCGGCTACGCCGCGCTGGCGCGGCTCTATGGTCGAGTGGGCATGGCGCAAAAGGCGGCGGCAGCGCTGCAGCGTGAGCTGGAGTTGACGGGTGAGGGGGAAGACTCGCGTGAGGCGCGCTGGCGACTGGCTGAGATCTACGAACGCGAGCTGTCGCTGCCCGTCCGCGCGGTCGAGATCTACGAGGACATCCTCAAACGAGCACCACACGACGCCGAGGCCCTCGCGGCGCTCGACCGTCTGCAACAGGCCATGGGTCGCTTCGAAGCGCTGGCCGAGGTGCTGCGTCGGCGAGCCGATATCAGCGACGGCACGGACAAGAACGAGCTGGTGTGGCGGCGCGCGCGCATCCTGGAAGAAAAGTTGGGCAATCCCGAGGCTGCGGCGGCCTGCCTGCGCAGCCTAGGTGCCGACGCCCTCTCCGATGAACGGACCGCGGCCGCGCTCTTGCGCAACCTGCGCAGCGCGGGCCTGGCCCACGAGGCTCTGCGTATCCTCGAGCAGCGCATCGAGGTCCTGACCAAGGCTGGCAACGATCCCAAGTTGATTGCGGCGCTAAACCTCGAGATGGCCCAGCTCAAGTCCGACGACCTGTCGGACCCCAAGGGAGCCCAGCAAGCCATCGAAGCAGCCTTCGCGCTGCAGCCGGAAGATCCGGAGGTTCTGGGCGCGCTGGCGCGCTTCCACCTCAAGCACAACGACTTCCAGGCCTATGCGGACGTGCTCTTGCGCCGGGCCGATGCCCTGGCGGGCCAGCCCGAGCAGGCTGCGGCGTTGCTGGAGGCGGGCGCCGTGTTCCGCGATCAACTCGGCCAGCCGGCCGAGGCGCGCGCCTGCTTCGAGAAGGCAGTCAATCTCCATCCTTCCAATCCCGACGTGCTGGCGGCGCTGGCAGCCACCCTGACTGGCGAGGGCCGCATCGACGAGGCCAAGGCCCTGTACGAGCGCCAGCTCAGTTTGTGCGACTCGCCCTCGGCCAAGGCCGCGGTGCTGACCAATCTGGCGCGCGCGTTATGTGAAAAACCCGACGGCCTCATCGAGGCCGAACGCCGGCTCGACGAAGCGCTGGACCTGGATCCCAACCACCTGCCGGCCGTGGTCACCATGGCCGACATCCTGTATCGCGAAGAACAGTGGGATCGGGCCGAGCGCAGATTGAACGAGGCGCTCCGGCGCATGCGAGGCCAGCCTGAGCAGACGGCCAAGCTCTATCACCGGCTGGGTGAGGTGTACGAGAAGCTGGGACGCCTTGACGAAGGCTACCGACAACTGGTGGAGGCCGACAAGGCTCTGCCGGGACAACTCATGCTGCGCATTGCCCTGGGCGAAAACCGCTTCCTGGCGCGACGCTGGCGGGACGCGGCCACTCATCTTGAGGGGATCGCGGATCACGTGGCAGCGCCCAACTATCCCGAGGAAGTGGCGCTGGCGCTGGCCCACGGCGCGATGGCGGAGCTGCGCCAGAAACGCCCCGAGCGCGCGGCGGCCCTGCACGAGGCAGCGTTGCGCCTGTCGCCCAGCCATCCGCAGACCCTGCGTGCATTGGCAGACCTGGCCATTGAACGCGGAGACAAGCTGGAAGCAGCCCGGTCGCTACGCCTGGTGGCCGAGTCGTGTGGCGATCCGGCGGAGCAATGCCGCCTGTACGAACAGATCGGCGATCTGCACCTGGCCCTGGGGAACATGGCGGCCGCCCGCGACGCCTATGAAGAAGCGGCGGCCCGGATTGAGGCCGACACCCTGGAGCAAGTGCCTCTGCTCGAGAAGACGCTGGCCGCACAACGGGCCGAGGGCTCCCCGCGCACTGCCATCGAAACCGCGCGCCGGATCGCAGACATCGTGGTCGAACCCAAGGAACGGGCTGTACGCCGATGCGAGATCGCCGGGTTCGAGATGGAGCAAGGCAACTTCGACCGGGCNNAACCCTGCAGCGAGTCTTGCCTCAACTGGCCGAGCCGGCCGCTGACGCGGAGCTGGCGCACCGGCGCGCAGTGCTGTGGGCCAAGCTGGGTGCCCTGCTGGTTCCCACCGATCCCGCGGCGGCAGTGGGCGCCTTGCAGGCGGCCATCACGGCCGACCCCAACCGTGTGGAGGCACGCCTGGCTCTGGCCGAAATCTACGGCGCGCGTCCCGAGCACCGAGAGATGGCCATCGAGAACCACAAGGCCATCCTGGGTTTCGATCCCATCCGACAGGAATCCCTGCACGCCCTGGCTGCCGATCACATCCAGGCGGGGCACGTCGATCGGGCGCGCTGCCTGCTCGAGGTCTTGGACCTGTTCGGCTTCACCAGCGATGAGGACAAGGATTTCCTGTCGCAGAACCCGGCGCCCGAACGCAAGCCCGACGATCCTTACGCGGGAACCATGGAAGACGGCGGGCGCAGCCAGTATCTAGATCCGCTGCAAGACCTGCACTTCATGGCCGAGGTGTTGGCGGCGGTGTGGGAAGGAGCGCCCGGACTCTCGCAGGCCAACCTGGACAGCTTCGGCGTGACCGCCAAGGATAAGGTTTCCACGGTGGCGGACCTGGCCATCGCCCAGATATGGGGGCAAGCCGGCAAGGCACTGGGCAACCGGCGCACCAGTCTCTACCTGCGGCCGGATGCGGACTTCGACGGAGTCAGCTTGGTTGGCGTGGCGCCGCCGGCGATCGTAGTTGGGCCGCGCCTAGCCGAGGAGGCCGCCGTGGGCGAGCTGCGTTTCCGCATCGGCCGCGCCCTCGAACTGGGCCGGCCCGAGTACTTGCTGGCGGCGACGCTGCCGGCTCCCGAGTTCGACATCTTGTTCATGGGTGTGCTCAAGGCCTTCCACCCCAAGCATGCGCGCTTCCGGGCCGGCAGCGAGGACGCCGCCACCGAGCAGGCGGCCAAGTTGAAGAAGGCCCTGCCCTACAAGATCGCGAAGCGGGTGGGCGAGCTGTTTCAGGAACACGCCGAGGTCGCCCTGGATCCGACGCGCTGGCGGGAAGGGGCACGCGAAGCCGGTAACCGTGCCGGGCTGCTTATGTGCGGAGCCGCCAAGGTGGCGGTGCACATCGTGGGGCACGAATCGATCCCCGGGGCCGTGGCTGCGCCGGATGCGGAAACCCTGCGCGACCACGCGGGAAAGCCCGGCCCCTTGCGGGACCTGCTTCGCTTCGCGGTCAGCGATGCGTATCTTGATGCGCGCGACCGGCTCGGCCTTGGCCGTCCGGCTGCGTAGTCGCGGAGGGAATCGCGGCATCGACGCTGCATTGACAGTAAACCTAGGCCCTACTATAAGCGGCCACTCTAGCCTACCCGCGAGGATGGCGGAACTTGGTA
>PMBY01000202.1 GCA_003153875.1 Myxococcales bacterium
GCCGTCAGCAAGCCTTCTACGGGCATTCCGTCGGCGCGCCGGCATCGGGATGGCGCGTCCGCTGCATCGGGCGTGGGTCGTACGGGGCGAACGGTTGACGTGATGAGCGCCGCTCGTTGAGGGCCAACAACTCGGCGGGCGGATAGGCCACATCGCTGCCTGCTGGAAATGCTTCGCGCACAATGGACAGGATGGTGGCGCGGGCCATGGCGCCGTAGTCGGTGGTCGAATCCGATTCCTCGGAGCACTCGTCCCAGGTGGCGAAAAGAAGTTCCCGGCGCTGGGCTGCAGACAAATCTGTGCGGGCGGCAATCTGTCTGACCTTCGTGGATAGGGCAAAAAGTTCCTGCTTCTGCCGCTCGCCCTGGTACCGCCTCGCCATGCACAGACGTTGTTCGCGGGTATTCTCTGCCATGTCGCGTTTGACGGAGGCGTAGGGATCCTGGCCTGCACGTCTCATGATCTGGTCGTTGAGATCGAATCGCCCCCCTATACCCAAACCCACCATATGCACGTCTGAGATGTCCTTCGGATCATGGAAACGGATGCTGCCGTCCTCGGCCACGCTGGCGGTCACGCGCGTACCTCTTTGATTTCCCTTCGGCAGTTCGCGCACCCCGGCTTGGCGCTTCGCCATGGGTGGAGCGAGAGGATCCCGCGCTTTCTCGTCGGGCATAGGGAATTTCATCGGCCCGGTCAGGTTTGGACGCGCGGGTTGGAAGGTGGCCAGGGGATTGGCCAGGCTTGGCGACGCAGCACCTGGTACTTGAGGAGATCCATCGTTCTTGGGCATCGGGACTTCCGCGGCCTCTGCCGCGGCTTTCACCGTGTCGCCATGAACAACCGCGACTCTTGCTCGCGACGGCGGCGATGCCAGCGATGGTCCCAGCGCGGGCGGCGGCGCCACAGCGGAGGCTGGAGGAGAAGCCGGAGCCGGGACAGTGGCCACCTCGAAGGCGATCTCCACTGGCTCGGAAAGAGGCGTGGGCTTCGGCACCTCTTTCGAGAAAAGCATCCATGCCAGCGCC
Source organism: Myxococcales bacterium (assembly GCA_003153875.1). The sequence continues at coordinate 1,029 of PMBY01000202.1, forward strand.
CCGTGGACCAGCAAGGATCCCGCAAGCGCCCAGCGCACCCGCGCACCGGGCCAGCGTGTGTCCGATGCTTCCGCATGCGCCGCGTGTAGCGAGAGACGCCACCTCATGAGGACCCATTTGTACCACGAAGCTACTCGAGTCACTCACACGGCTGCCATAGCAAGTTGTCGTGCTCGCCCGGCCAAGGCGGTTGTGCCCGGTACGGTTACGGGCACCCCACTGAGCCGCACAACGAGGGCTCGGTGCAGTTGACTTGCGGTTTGGGCGTGTCCAATTCGAGGCCGCAGATGCTGGGCATGACCAAGCATTGCGCGGTGACTGGCGATGGCGCGCAGGTGTTGTCTATGCAGGAAGGCGTGATGATGTAGGCGCCGCCGCCACCGGTCGTGCGCATGCATAGTTGGTCCGCACCACAGAGCACGAAATCCGTGTAGACGCCTCCGCCAGAGCACTTCATGGCATCGCAAGACGCCGTTTGCACACTCCAGGTCCCCGCCGTGCAGGTGGCCTCGGTGTGTCCCGCGCCGGCGCAGTCTTGATAGACACAGGAAAGCGCCACAGCCCCGCAGTTTGCGCCATTCGAAGGCACCGCAAGCGGGCAACTGGCCGTCGCGGCGCACTTGCTGGCCAACACGCAGCCGGAGAAACAGTTGCTCTGGTATTGCACGACATAGGGCGCCTCGCAGAACGGCGTCGCGCTCGAGCACGTCACCCTCCCATTGCAAGCCACGGCCCCGCCGTACTCGCAATAGTCGAAAGTAGTGCAGCATCCCGGCGTGGAACAACCACAGTCCTTCGAAGCGAAGTTCACCGCATGGCAATCGCTGCGTTGATCGCAGGCGGCCTGCGTTCTGATCTGGCTGCACTGCACGGGCGCGTCCTGGCTCAAGAGCGCATCGACCGTTCCCGCATCCAGGGCAGGGCAGACAAGGCCGAGACAGGCGGCACCACACGAGCCCGTGCCAGGCGTGCAGCCCGGACACCAAATCTGTCCCGACGGGCAGACGCCGGCGTCCACGACGCTGCTGCCGCCGGCCCCAATGCCACCAGCCCCGGTACCACCGACGCCGCTACCGCCAGCGCCACCGCGCCCGCTTGTGCCGCCCGGCCCCGTCCCCCCGGCGCCGCTGCCCACCCCGCCGCTGCTTGTTCCACCGGTTCCAACACCGCCGCTGCCGGTTCCACCCGAACCTGCGCCACCCCTGCCGCCGGCCCCTGAATTTCCAGCCGTGCCGCCCCCGCCCAATCCGCCGCCGGCGAGAATTCCGCCCGCGCCAGACGCACTGTCGCTCGATGTTGCAGCATCAATCGAAAACCCGGTCCCTGTCTTGCTGCATCCGCCTCCCGCAACTGCGCCCGAAACGACGACCAAGAGCCAGAATGCGAAAAGAAGTTTCATGCCAGAAGCATACATCTGTCCAGGAATCCCATTCCTCTCAATGAGCCGGGTTGATGGCTCTATGTGACGACCGTCACCTAGGCGGCTCGGGGTAGGTGCCAGAGTTTTCATGAACGCTACACCTGCGACCAGCCGGGAACTGTTTGCGGCGAGGCGACGATGGAGGGATCATGGGTTCCATGGTTGCCAGAATGCGCATCATGCTTTGCTGCCTACCGGTGGCGTGTTCGTGTGGAGGGAGCGGGCTGCGGATCTCGAACTCTCACGACGCTGGGGGCGGCAGCGGGGCGATAGTGGCCACTCGGCCCCCAGAGGATTCAGCCAATGTGGGCAGCAGCGGTGGCTCTATCGGAACAGGTGGGGGGTCGGGCGGAGGCGGAGGCGCTGGCGGCCAGCTGGCCGCGACAGCCAGCACCGCGCCGGCCATCTGTGTTCCCGGTGCCAGCGTCGCCTGCCTGTGCTTTTCCGGCCAGCAGGGGGCAAAGACATGCACCTCGGCGGGCACGTTTGGGCTATGCCTATGTACGGCGTCCGCGCCGGACGCTGGGAATGCAAATGGTGGCGATGGCGCTGCCGCTAGCCCACAAGACGCTCCTGCCGCGACAGGTGGTAGCGATGCAGGTCCTGCGACGGGTGGTGCAGCCGCCAGCGATGCGCCGGTTGGCACGGGCGGCACGGGTCCAGATGCCGCTGCGGCCGGGAGCGGCGGAGGCGCGACCAACTCCGGAGGCGTGACCAGTTCCGCGGGCACGACCGGCGGAGGCGCGGCCGGCTCCGCAGGCACGACCGGCATCACGGTGCTGCACGGGGTTTTTGCAGCGACCGGCAGCATGACCGAAGCAAGGGAGAAGCACACGGCGACGTTGTTGCCGAGCGGGAAGGTTCTCATCGCCGGCGGATACGGCGGGTTCAGCGTTTGCGCGAGCGTGGAGCTATACGACCCAGCGGTCGGAACCTTCACTGTGGCCGGCAACCTGACCGTGGCCAGGTGGAGCCACACGGCGACGTTGTTGCCGAGCGGGAAGGTTCTCATCGCCGGTGGGTACACCGGGGTGGCTCTTGCGAGCGCGGAGGTATACGACCCAACGACTGGGACATCCACAGCCACAGGCAACATGATTGTGGCGAGGTTGAGTCACACAGCGACGTTGCTGCCGAGTGGGAGGGTACTCATCGCCGGCGGGACTCAAGCCCCTGGGACTCTCGCGGACGCGGAACTTTACGACCCGGCCACCGGGACGTTTGCAGCCACGGGCAGCATGACCGAGCCAAGAGATTCGGACACGGCAACGTTGCTCACCAGCGGGAAAGTACTCATAGCCGGCGACCGTGGAGCGAGCGCGGAACTGTACGAACCGGCGGCCGGAAGCTTCACGGTCACCGGCAGCATGTCCGTGGAAAGGTTGGCGCACGCGGCGACGCTGTTGCCCAGTGGGGAGGTTCTTTTCGCCGGCGGAAACAGTGGCGCCGCCTTTCTCGCCAGCGCGGAACTCTACGACCCGGCGACCGGAGCCTTCACCGCCACGGGCAGCATGACCACGATGAGGGTTCAGCCTACGGCGACGTTGTTGCAGAACGGAAAGGTGCTCATTGCCGGCGGACTTGGTGACAATGGATGGCTTGCGAGCGCGGAGCTGTACGACCCAACGGCTGGGACGTTTGCCGCAACCGGCAGCATGACCACGATGAGGTCCGATTACACGGCGACGTTGTTGCAGAATGGGAAGGTGCTCATTGCCGGCGGGGACGACCTTGCGGTCAGTCTGGCAAGCGCAGAGCTGTACCAATAGTCGGGATGGTGGTACCCCCAGCCGCCGCTGTAGCGCCATACGGCCGTCACCTTGGCTCCGAGTCCCGAGCGCCTTGCTGTTCTACACAGACAGATCAGGCCACACACCGCGACGTTCAAGGGAGACTCCAGGAAAACCTCCAAGAAAACTCAGGCACCACACACCCCGGAGCTTCTCTACTCCGATTGCCTCCAGCGGGGTCCCTTTGCTCGACGGGCGTTACCCCGCTTCTTCGCTCATACGAACCCGTCCGTCAGGCTCTCGCCTTCACCGCACTTCGCCCTTGGGCTCGCGCGGCTACCTTGCTTCCGTGGGTTTTCTCCACGGGGCGAGGAGCCCTTCCCTGTTTTCTCCCATGACCTTGAGCGCGTGCTGCCGTCCTTTACCCCGCCGGGCGGTGCCTCCGCAGATCGCATTCGGAGTCGCCTGTTGCCTTCGCCATTGACTAGCCAGCTCGGCGCCCGGGGATTCTTGTTTTCGGGGCCTCGTCCAGACGTTCACTCGTCGTTGCGGCCCGCGCTCTTGCTCACCCCGCCCAGCGGGGCTTTGTCGGTGGGCTTCGCCGCCAGGATTTCCCATGTCGGCGCCACCCAAGCTATGCGACTTCGATCTTTTACCGCCTCGGGACTGTCACCCTATGGACTCATGGGTACCTCCAGGCATCACTAGTCGGTACAAGCGCCATTTTTCCTTCACCGGATCGCATCCGCGATGTCCGATATATGGATTCTGTAAACTACTCAACCTACACACCCAAACCGTCCCTATACCCAGGCACCGTCATCTCGCGGGCCCCGGCGGGCTGCGCGGACGCCATCAGGACCGTGCCGATGCGGCCCGCCATGGTTCTCCAACCCTCAAAAACCCTATTCAAAATGACTATGGCCCCTATGTTCTGGACAGGAGCCGGCATCGCAGCTACTGTCCATGTGACCCCAGCTTGGAGAACACCATGGGCCTCTACTACCATACGCACCTCGGGCATCGTGGTGGCCGCCAGCCAACTTCATCATCACCCTGCGCCGGGGTAGTTGCCGCGTTCGTCGCGGCAGTCTGCGGATGTGGCCTGTCCAATTCGCGACCGGTGTTCAATTGTCCAAAGGACACCGTTCCCTGCGGCAACGGTTGCATTCCTCCAACCGGCGTCTGTTGTGACGACGGCACCGGCAAGACCTCAAGCTATTGTACCAACCAGGCGACCGGTTGCTTTGTCAACGACCGCGGCTGCCAAGCGGTCTTCCCTTCCGGCACCACGGGCAAGTACTGCTGCGGCACGGCGGGGTCGATCGGTTCGAACGACTGCCCCGAAGGGCAGCACCACTGCGGTCTGCTTTGCCAATCCCAGGACAGACCCTGCTGCGCGGACAATGCGTCCTCGGCTGACTGTCCAACCATGAGTTGGGACCCATCAGGGTGCACCAGCGCCAAGGCGGGGTACCTGGGCTGCGGGGTGTGCCGCGCGACGAAGTCTTGCATCGCGTGCGCCCCGGGCGACTGCTGTTCTGGCGACCCATGCGGGAATATGGCGTGCATCGCCAGCTCCGCGTGCACCGGCGGAGGCGTAGGGGGCACGCCAAGTACTTGCACCTTCACGAAGGCGGCATGTTGTGATGGGTCTCCGGGTATCTCTGCGGTCCAGTGTGCTGTATACACAACCTACGTACAGCAGTGCGGCTGTCCCACAGGGACGACCAAGGGAGGAGCCAACAGCGACGGAACCACATGGTGCATATGTCCATAGCACTGTGATGGGTGGGCGTGGGCGTAAGGCATTCAAGCACGTGGGGGTCGACGAACCTCGTTCTACGCCAGGTGAGCCGACGGTTTGTCCCAATCGCGCGGTGCCGGGACCTTCTGGGCCAGCATTGGGAGCCTGTTCTTCAAAAGGTCTCGAATAGACGGCGGTGGGCGTCTCTCAGTTGGTCCAGATGTCTCCGAAACAGCAGGACCCTCCCCCCGGTGGATTGCTGGATACCGCGACAAGGTGGAAGCCGGTCGTGTCGGACGCCACCGCAACCCACTGTTGGCCGGACGCAGCTGTCCCCATGGTTTCGTCGGCCCAGGTCATCCCTGAGTCCGAAGATATCCAGATGTCGTTCCTATTGCCGTGCGCGGACGCGGCGACGATGTGGGAGCCGGTCGCGTCGGACGCCGCTGCAACCCACTCACTGCCGGAAGCTGCCGTCCCCTTCGTCCGGTTAGTCCAGGTTGTGCCCGAGTCCGTGGACATCCAGATGTCTCCCCCATACAGGACCCCACCCGACGTTAGGGACACGTCGCAGACGGCAACGAGATGCGTTCCGGTCGAGTCAGATGCTACCCCCTGCCAGTCTTGGCCCGAAGCTGCCGTTCCCCTAGTTTGATTGCTCCACATCGCGCCCGAGTTCGAGGACGTCCAAATATCGCTGTATGCGGTGATGGCGACCAGGCTCATGACCGACTCCTCCGTTGTGGCTCTGCGTCTTGTGTCTCTTACCAGGCCCGAGCGTAACCCACGGTCCCGGTGTGAGTCG
>PMBY01000062.1:0-203 GCA_003153875.1 Myxococcales bacterium
GACCGAGGAGGCCGACCGGAAAGTAGTCGACCGCTTGTGTCAGATCTCGGAGCAGCGCTGACTTCCCCGTGCGCAGATTGCGCTGGCGTGGCTGCTCAGCAAACCGGGGATCACCGCGCCGATTGTCGGCGCGACCAAGTCACACCATCTGCAAGACGCAATAGCGGCGCTCTCGTTGCGTTTGAGCCCCGAGGAAATAGCTT
>PMBY01000062.1:223-2686 GCA_003153875.1 Myxococcales bacterium
CGAACATCATGACGCTGTCGTGGCACACGATGATGGAGTTCGAGCCGCCACTCGTCGGCTGCGTGATCAGCGGACGCAACCACACCTTCGACATCCTGACGGCAACCAAGGAGTGCGTGATCAACATCCCGACCGTGGAACTGGCCAAGCAGGTCGTCGGTTGCGGGAACACCTCTGGGAAGCGGGTGGACAAGTTCCAGACCTTCGGCCTGACGCCGGTGGCTGCATCACAAGTGAAGGCGCCCCTCATCAAGGAGTGCTACGCCAACCTCGAGTGCAGGGTCGTCGACACGAGGCTGGTCGCCGCCTACAACTTCTTCGTCCTCGAAGTGGTCAAGGCATGGATCGCACGCTCAAGGCGACGTCCGCGGACGATGCACCATGGCGGGAAGGGCGTCTTCATGGTCGCCAGCGAGATGATAAGGCTGCCCTCGAAGAAGAAGTGATGTGAGCGGCACTCGCGTGACCAGCGCCCCGGTATGCGTGACCCAGGTTCGTGGGGCCGGCAGCAATTCGTGGGGCGATAGGGGGGGCCCATGCGTCGGCTAGAACCATCCGCCAAAACCCATGCGAAACTGGGCGAAGCCTCTGCTGGGGGACCCGCACGCGTCTGTTGAATCCTGACAGTCAATGGACATAAGCTCGACGTGGATTGGCTTTCCAAATTTGTAGGTGCCACCGGCGGCAAGGAAGAAGACGAAATGGCTCCTCGTCCTGACCTCGAACCCAACGAGATCAAAATTGAGCCAGAAGTCGCGGAACCCATCATTGTTGCGCTTGAGGGGGAGGTCGGAACCGGACGAGTAGGAGCAGCCAACGCCGGCGACGAAACGGGTCGAGCCCCGGCCGAGTGCCACCTTCTGCATGGCTGAGAACTGCCACCCCGTATATCCTAGCCCGACGCCGATTTCGGATTCAAGCACCGGGAGAGGAAGGTAGGAGAGGGTCATCCCTAGAAGACCCACCGCCGAGCCCGCTCCCAAGTTGATCGCCACGGTGGTATTGCCCCTCCTCCATGGATCGTTGGTAGCGACAGACTGCGAGATGACTTTCGTAGGCGGTGGCTTGGTGTCGGGCAGTGCCTTCGAAGACTGGTTAGCGTCTTCGGCCGAGGCTGCTCCGTCGGCAAGAACGGTGAACCCGAGAAGGGACGCCAGGAAGAGTCGGGGAGGCAACATCACGGGTCCTGCGGGGGCTTCACCCGGTTAGAATACACCAGAGACCAATTCATCCTCCCCACTTCGATCTGGTTGCCCATTTCCCCCGCAGCCCCTACGATGGCCGGGAAAGAAACACCTAGGAGAACCAATGCCCAACACCGACCCGAACATCACCGCTCAAGTCGAAACCTTCACCCAGCAACTCGTTGCCACCGTGGAAGTAGCCGTAGCTCAACGAATCCAAGCTGCCCTTGCTGGTGCCTTTGGCGTTCCGCAGAAACGCGGGCCAGGAAGGCCACCAAAGCAAGCTGTGGCACATGTGGCGTCTGTGGCGGCACCCAAACCGGCGCGGAAGAAACAGATTTGCCCAGTGCCCGGCTGCAAGAACGTGGCAGCACCAATCTTCGGGATGGTCTGCAAGGACCACAAGAACGTGGCCAAGTCCAAGATCAAGAAGTACCGGGAGCAGCGACGGGAGGGCAAGGTCACCCAGGCGACCGGGGCCAAGCCAGCGACGGCAAAGAAGGTGAAGAAGGCCACGCCGAAGGTCAAGCGGGCGCGGAAACTGCAAGGGCAGTACTTGGGGGCCTTGAAATCGCTCACAGGCGCGGACAGGGCAAAGGTGAAACAGACCGCGGCGGAGAAGGGCGTGGCCGAGGCCGTGAAGCTCGCGCTGGGGATGAAGAAGGCGTAGGGACCTAGGCAGCGGGGGCACGGAAACTTCAAAGGCAGTACATGGGTGCCTTGAAATCCCTCATGGGCGCGGACTTGCATCACATCGACAGCGGCCAGCACTTGATCTTACCTTCGAGTTGCCACACGCTTGCGCAGTGACCCACGTCCTTGCTTGCTCCTTCCTGTGCGTCGCTCTATGTTTCGTGCTCCCGACTTGCAATACCTGCAATCGAAGCGGATGCGACTCCCTCGGCACGCCTGCCGCGGACGACCACAAAAGCGCCATTGCGGGCGTCATTGCATCGGAAAGCGACACGGTCGGGAACGGCTGCCAGGAGTGCCCGTTCGCCTCGATGACTCTCTCGATCTGGACCGCGCCCACGCAGGTCACCGACGCCGCTGGCGCCAAGGCCATCATCCAGGCTGCTCCAGCCTCGGTCACGCTCCAGGCCGACGGACGCTATCGTCAAGCACTCGATCCTGGTAGCTATCTCCTTTGTGCCGCCCCATCCAGCTACGAATCGGCTTGCCTAAGCGTTGATGTCGTTGCCGGCCACGTGACGCCGGTGAACTTGAAGCTTCTTTTCGGTCCCTTTCAATTCATCGCATTCGATCCGCTGACCCACAC